>JAGOHK010000029.1 GCA_017996175.1 Leptospiraceae bacterium | reverse complement strand
TAAAAAAATAATGGAAATAGATTCTACGGGGGAGGTTAAATTTCTTCAAGCAAGGTTTGGAATCGAAAGAGCTGGTAAAGCTATGGAACTGTCAGTTCAAAATAATATTCACAAATTTTTAATGCAAATGTCCAAACTTCGTTTTAATCCTGATGGTACGATCATAGACGTTGAAAATGATAAAAATAATAATTAAAATTTCTAATTAAATATAGAAATATAGATTAGAAAATGCTAATCCTTAAAATAATTTCTTGACACGATTTGACTATTAGAATATATTCTTCGATTCTAAAACTCTTTTAGAAAGGACTAATGTATGAAATGGACAACTCTGTTTATAGTGATTCTTCTTTTGGCTTATTGTAGCACGGAAGAAGTAAGAGAGAATAAACCTGCTGAAATACCTGCGCCTAAGAGTGAAACTGTTACTCCTCCAGCTAAATCAAATTTTTTGAATAAGGATTATGCTAGAGAAAAGTTACTGAAAAACCAAACCGATGCAAAGATAATTGGTAAAGCAAAAGCACTCATTCATGAAGCAAATACTCTTTCCAAGTTAAATAAAAATGAAGAAGCGATTTCAAAATTTGAAGAAGCATTTGAATATGCGACAGACCCAGAGGCATACTATCGTTACGGAAATACCCTTTCGAATATGCAAAAATTAGAGGAGTCGATTCAGGCTTATGATATTGCACTTGAGTTAGGCTATGAAAAAGATTATTATGCTCTTTATAATAAAGCCTGCTCTTATAGTATGTTAAAAAATGCAGAGGAATCTTTTAAATATATTTTACTCGCTGTGGATAAGGGTTATAAGGCGATCCCCTATATGCAAGAAGATCCAGATTTAGAATACGTTCGCTCTTTACCAGAATGGAAATCTAAATACAAAGAAATCAAAAAACGTTTTAAAGAGCGAGATGAATTGGAAAAATCAAAGGGATAATTTTAGCGCGTGACAAATATTTTTATATTCTACTCAGACTAATCACCGTTATCTCCGAGGGGGCTCCGATTCTAAGTGGTGGTCCCCAGTAACCAGTTCCACTGCTTACATAGAGCCAAGTATTTTGATGTTTGTAAAGTCCTGCTACAAATCTCTGAAATAGATGGATTAAGAAATTCCCCGGAAAGTATTGCCCACCGTGCGTATGCCCCGATAGTTGTAAATCGAATCCAGCCTTCGCTCCTTCGAGAACAGTATTTGGCTGATGTGCAAGTAGTACCTTAAAATGAGAGTCCTGTTCTGATTCGATTGCTTTGTGTGGGTCAGAGGTATGAGAAGGAATGATATTATGCGCCTTATAGTCCGTAACCCCTGCGAGAAGTAATCTGGCATTTCCGTGTTTTATGATTTCATTTTCATTTAAGAGAACGTTAATTCCAAGTTTACGAATTTCCGAAATCCAAGATAAGGCTCCTGAATAGTATTCATGATTCCCAGTTACAAAAAAAGTTCCATACTTGGATTGCAAATTTCCGAGTGGAGAAATATGATCTTTTAGTTTATGAACCGAGCCATCTACTAAGTCGCCAGTGATTGCTACAATATCCGCACCCAATTCATTGATCCTACTAACGATTGATTCTAAAAATTCTTTTCGGATTGTCGGACCTATATGTACGTCAGAAATTTGTATAATTTTAAATCCGTCTAACTCTGGATGCAAATTGAAAACAGGAATCGTCACATTTTTTGTTTCGACTTTATGTAATGCTTTGTAAAATCCATATCCAGTGAGGCTAACGGCTGTTAGAGCTACTGCTGGTTTTAATAAACTCGTAATAAATTCTTTTCGATTGATAGAATCTGTATTTCCCAGAATGATTTCAGGTGTTTCGCGGAAAATCGAAATTACCCAATGAATTCCTTTTAGAATTCCAAACGATAGATCATGAAATACCATCAGGCTAAATAGGATTGTCACAAAACCTAGGCTGGTGAATGCGATAAACGAAAGAGTCTTTTGCCAATCGGAGTCTTCTAAGAATAAACTTGATAAGTAAGACGCTGGCGTTAGAAGTGTGAGTATAAAAAGAATACTCCAAAATCCAATTTTTCCAAGAACAGGAATTTCAAAACCTTCGATAATTCTATTTCCGACGTAATAATACGCCGAGCCGATGATAAGAGTGAATAAAGTTATAAATATAAGAAATCTTTGCAAATTAGTCTCCGTTAGTTAGACTATAATGGTTTAGAGTTTTTTAAAGCGAAAATTTATAACTTGCCAGTTATATTTGGAATGATGAAATTTCCAATCTTTGGTAATCCTTTTCATTCTACAAAAAAGGAATTGTGTTTTTTTATTGAATGGAAATGATAAAATAAGATTACAACGTAGCCTAGAAGTAATGCTGGACATAGAATCTTTTGTTGCAACTTTGAATAGTTAGGAATTTATACGAAATAGACTTGTGCTGAATGCATTTGTCAGATAATTTGAAATCATTGGAGAAGCAGCTGGATCTATTTCGAAGTAAGCAGAAATAAGAGAATACTTTGAAAAGAAAGTATGAATTACAAAAAACACCATGATAAACTCAAAAATCCAACAAAAAATTCAAACAAAACTTACTGAAATCGAAAAAGAATATAATGTAGAAATCCTTTATGCAGTAGAGTCAGGCTCGCGTGCATGGGGTTTCGAGTCATTAGACAGTGATTACGATGTGAGGTTTATTTACAAAAATGAGGTTAATTGGTATTTGACGGTTCTCCCTCGAAGAGACGTAATCGAAATTCCAGTTGAGGACTTGATGGACTATAGCGGATGGGATTTACGAAAGTCCTTTTTTCTAATGAACAAATCGAATCCAGTTTTGTTTGAGTGGTTAAAATCTCCCATTGTATACAAGAAGAATGAAAAGTTCTACGAAATATTTACCGAAATTTCCAAAGAGTATTTCTCTCCCATTGCGACTATTTATCATTATCTGCACATGGCATCTAGAAATTACAAAGAGTATTTGAAGCGAGACCTTGTGAAAACAAAAAAGTATTTTTATGTCCTAAGACCACTGCTTGCTTGTAAATGGGTCGAGTTAAAAAATATCGCACCGCCTATGGAGTTTGAAATTTTACTTAACGAACTTGTATCAGACGAAAAAGTAAAATCAGAAGTACAAATTCTTTTAGAAAGAAAACGAAATGGTTATGAATTTGCAGAGGAAAAAAAGATAGAATGTATCAATGAATACATTGAGTCATCTATCGAACATTTTGAAGCTGCTGTTTCCCTATTTAACCCAGCCGAGAAACCAAGAGCGGAAAACATGGATTTAGCGTTTTTGGAAATTTTAAAGCTTTAGAATTTTTTCGAATAAAAATAAACGAAGACAGAATAGTGACATAAAATCTTATCTTTGTTCATCAGTGGTAATCTTAAAAGTCCAGAAATTGCCTTTAAATAGAGCTATCCCTGTCGAGGTCGAATGAAAACATGACTTATGACATTTAAAAGCTTAAATATTATCGATCCTATCTGCAGAGCCTTAGAACAAGAAGGTTATACTACACCAACTCCAATCCAAATCCAGTCCATTCCAGCCGCATTAGATGGAAAAGATATATTGGGTGCTGCACAGACAGGAACAGGCAAGACTGCCGCTTTCGCAATCCCAGTTTTACAAAAATTACAAGCCCGCCCTAAGACCAATATTTATGGCGGAGTACAAGCACTTATTTTAGCACCTACTCGCGAATTAGCCGTTCAAATCGGAGAAAGTTTCAAAGTTTACGGTAAGTTTGCCTCTCAAAAATACGCAGTGATTTACGGGGGAGTTTCCCAGAGAAATCAGGAAGCAGTTCTACGTGGAAAGATTGATATTATCATAGCAACTCCGGGAAGACTATTAGATTTAGTGAATCAAAAAATTGTCAAGCTTCACGCAGTGCATATGCTTGTGTTAGATGAGGCTGATAAAATGCTCAGTATGGGTTTTATTGATGATGTGCGCAAAATCATTGGTAAACTTCCACCGAAACGTCAGACATTATTCTTTTCCGCAACTATGCCAAAAGAAATTCAAAAACTCGCAGATGAAATTTTAAAAGACCCAATTCGAATCGAAGTGGCAAGAGTTTCTTCGACCAACGAAAACATTGCACAAGAACTGTACCAAGTAGATAGAGGAAATAAAAACCAGCTTCTCATACATTTACTAAAAGATGAATCTTTTTCGCGAGTGTTAGTTTTTTCCAGAACCAAACATACTGCAAACAAAGTTGTCAAAGAACTCAATAGAAATTCAATTCAATCCGATGCAATCCATGGAAATAAAACCCAAAGTGCCAGACAAAAAGCTCTCGATAGTTTTAAAGCCGGGAAATTACGCGTATTAGTCGCAACTGATATTGCTTCGCGTGGAATTGATGTGGATGAAATTACTCATGTGATTAACTACGAATTGCCGAACGAACCAGAAGCTTATGTTCATAGAATTGGACGAACAGGTAGAGCAGGGGCACTTGGAAAAGCAATTTCCTTTTGCGATAGAGATGAAAAACATTATTTAAAGTCTATTGAGAGACTTGCAAAAAGAACAATTCAGGTTAATGCAGATCATCCGTTCCCATTTGGGAGTCCTGTTCCTAAAGCAGAACCAGGGGCTAATGATCGTCCTCCACGAGATCCTAGAGACAAACGCGGCGGAAACGGAGGCGGAGATAGAAGACCAAGAAAATCAAACGCCAGCACTTCCAACGGTGGTTCTTCTTCAGGTAGTAATGAAGGTGGAAATAGAAACGGTGGAGATAGAAATAAATCTCGTCCCTCAAACAAACCAAAAGGAAAACAAAAAGACTTAGCATTTTCTTTTAAGAAGAAGGGAAATAGAAGTAAGTAGACTCAAGGTGGTCCAAACTTTTGGACTCGGTGGTTGTTCTGGTCTCCTATGTAGACATTTCCTGATGAATCGATGGCTACTCCAGCAGGACCAGATATAGTTATTATACTTCCAGAATTGAAGGATAATATGTAATTACCGTTAGAGTCGAATTTTTGAATTCTATTGTTGCTATAGTCGGCTACGTAAATGTATCCGCTAGAATCTACTGCAATACCGACAGGAGACTGAAATTGTCCATTGCCAGTTCCTGTTGTGCCCCAAGAGGTTATAAATGTTCCAGCAGAGTTATATTTTCGTATTTGATTCGCTCCTTCTTCCGCAACATATACATTATCCGCACCATCTATTGCCACTCCAGACGGACCATTTAGCCCGGAAGCAAATGCTCCAACATCCGTTGCATTTGAACCTGTTGAAAAATTGTATCTTAGGATTCTTCCGGCACTTTTTTCGGCAATGAAAGTAATGTTGTTAGAATTAAGTGCAATTCCGCGAGGTACATTTAAAGGAGTTAGAACAGTATTAGAAAGACCAGCGGTACTAGGTGATACTTTATAAACTCTACCATAAGGGGCAGGTGCAATGTCGGTGGTACCATTAGCCAGTGAAATATAAAAATTCCCAACATTGTCAACGCAAACTCCAAAAATATTATTGTATGTATCGAAATGAGGATTTCCGCCACCACCGCTTAACACTATGCTATGCGTTCCTGTGTTTTGGTCATAAAAATGTACTCGTTTGTTGCCATTATCCGCTAGGATTATTCTATTCCTCGTATTATCAATTCCCAGTCCGGGGATGTAGTCAAATTTATCCGGATTTGTTGTGCCAGTATCAACCCCATAACTCCCGAAAGAACCCATATATTTATGCACAACATGACTACTTGCATGAATATAATCCTCATTCATAGTAATTCCATTGGTATCCGTAACAGATTTCAAAATTTTAATCGAATAATCTAGATTAACCGTTAGAGGAGTAATCGACCGGAACACAAAAGTAGTATTATCCGCAGTTGAAATTGTTCCATCCAAATAAACACCGTCACTTCCTACCATCTGGAAAGTTCCCGTGTTTGAGGAAACTGTGATAGAAGTAGGATCCATTGTTTTGGAAAATGTAAACTGTATTCCAATACCTCCGCCTGCCGTTGCGACTGAGGTTACAGTCGGTGGTCCATTTTGTGCGCTTGCTAATAATGCAAGACCTCCGCCAATCCCAAACATCCCTGAGGGACTCGATAGGTCTAAAGGGGATTTTCGAGTTTGCAAACAAGAACAAAGTAATAAAACGAAGAAAAGAGATTTAATTTTTGAGGTTTGCGATATGGGAAATAAATTTTTCATTTGGAACAAATCCATCTTTATCCAGAGAATATTCTGGCTTGATTCTATTTACAAAGTACATTTTGATTTTGCCTTTATTCTTGGCATCGACTTCGCCTCTGTATTCACATTCGAAAAAATCTTTTACTAGTTCGAATGTGACGTGTGAAATATTGATCTTACCCGGAGTTCCGCTTACTTCCATTCTGCTTGCAGTGTTTACAGTATCACCCCAGACATCGTAGGCAAATTTCTTTTCTCCTACAACACCTGCCATTACAGATCCAGTGTGGATACCAAGGCGTAACTCCCAGATGGGTTCTTTCATTTTTTCTTTGATATCTTTCATTTGATTCATAAAGGATTGGATTTCTAAAGCAGCTAAACAAGTTTCTATTGGATGAGTCGCGCCTATTCGTGGTATGCCGCCAGCACACATATAACTGTCCCCTATGGTCTTTAATTTTTCCAAATGATACCGTTCTATAGTTTTATCGAACTGGGTAAAGTATCCGTCTAATTCTCGAATTAGTTGTTGTGGAGATAGTCCTTCCGCAATATGAGTGAAATCCTTAAAGTCTGTAAACATAATGGTCACATTTTCAAAATGAATAGGAGTAACTTCTCCTTTTTCTTTTAATTCTTCTGCCACTTCAGCTGGAAGTATATTGAGTAGAAGTTTATCTGATTTATCTAGAGCTTTTGCCAAATCTTTAGTTCTTTCCTTTACTCTCTCTTCTAATAAATCTCTTTCTCTTTGCAATTCATCATAGGCTTGTGCATTGGCTAGGGATATTCCGGCTAATGATGCGTATGCGCCTAGGAGTGCCTCGTCTTTCTCTGTAAAATGATCCGTATAGATTTTATTTAATACTTGGATAACACCGATTATCTCCTTCTGAGAGTTGTAAACCGGCATACATAGAATTGATTTAGTTCGGTATCCACTTTTCTGATCATTGTCCGAGTTAAATCTGGGATCTGAATACGCATCGCGGATATTGACTGTTTCCCTCGATTGGGCAACAAAACCGGCTATTCCAGTTCCGAAGGGAATAGTAATTTCTTCTTTACTGCCGAGCGCAATTCGAGAGCGCAATGCATTTTTTTCTTTATCTACCAAGAAAAGAGTTGCCCGATCGGCATTCATGACACTTTTTACGTTTTGAATAATTAAATCCAGCAGGGAATCAAGGCTTATTTCTGCCATGATGGATCTAGCTGAATCTATTAGAATATTTAAATTTCTAGCTTGTTGGCTTAGATTTTCTAACTCAAGCGCATCTAGGTATAATTTTCCATCGTCGGCTTGGTAAAGTCCTGGAATCACATCCGTTTTTCTTTTACCATAATCTACGCCAGATATAATGACTTCGTATCTCAATTTTTCCACTGTTTTTATAGTAAGAGAGTCATTCGGTTTTACGTCAAAACTAAATTTCTATAAAATAACACTTGGAAGTTAAATTATATATCAGATGGTGTAAGGTATATAAAAAGTTTCCAACTACTTCTTGTTAAGGCACTAACCTAAAACTTTTTATTGACTTTCCGTAAAATGTCTCAAATTTAGCTGCAAGGATGGTTAATATGAAACAAATCAAAGCAGTTTTAGGTATTTTCACAATTTTTCTTTTTTTGAGTAACTGTAGTAGCGAGCCTACAAAAGAGCCCGCACCAGCGAAAATAGTATCGCCCCCGATGGAAGATATTTATACAGGAGCAACGAAGGCAGGTAAAAGACATGGAAAAGGAACTCTTATCAAAGGTGATGGCGGAAGGTATGTCGGCGAATTTAAAAATGGTTTATTTGATGGTAAGGGGGAACTTACAAAAGCAGACGGAGGAAATTATATAGGGGATTTTAAAAACGGTGAATTTCATGGGAAAGGAAAATTTACCAGTTCAGAAGGAGAGGTGTTTGAGGGTGAGTTTCAGAATGGTAAATTTATAAAGAGAGAAATTGTGAAGCCAGAGGTTTCGCAATAAACTACGAAACTAGGTAAAAACTAAAATTTTGATACATATACATGTAACATCATAATCTTACCCTACAAGAAAATTTTTGAATTGAGAAAAATGGAAATGTACTTAAAAAATGTTTAGCCTAATGCTTGTAAACCTCTAAGAAATGGCGGATAACTGAAATATATTGCTTGTACTAAACAAGCGTTATGCGTAATTCTGATTTAGTACAAGCAGTTAAAATATGGTTAAAATGATTTTTTTATTTTAAAAAACGAAAAAAGTCCTTTAGGATTTTGCCAAACGTACCGTTTATTTTAAGGAACTCAATCCGACATAAATAAATAGAAAGCAGGCACAAACTTGGAAAAAAAACAAACTAATATACAACCACTCAGCGTAGTTCCTTCGCAAAATGCTAATGATCCGCAAATCGCAAATCCTTCTCCTAACTTTAAAAAAATTCTCTCCCGTTATGTAAACTATCGTGGAATTGACATTGTTCTTTATTTGAAAGATGGAACAGTCATTGAACTTGATAAAAATAGAAAACTAGACGGGGATGTAGTAATCAAAAACGGAAAGGAAGGGATTGTTGCACGGATCGAACTTTCTGATATCCGAAAAGCAGACTTTTTTGCTGCCTAAAATTTAAACCAATTCTTAGAATCTTAAAATATTTCTTGCCGTCTTAGGAAATTATAAAATCGTTGCTATATTAGTATTTCCCTGCCTTTTTGGGCTAGGGAAATAAACGTTTATAAGGAGATTAGATGGTAGGAATCATTATTAAAGAGGGAGAATCTATAGAGGGAGCACTCAGAAGATTCAAAAGAGATTGTGCAAATGCTGGCATTTTAAGCGAAATCAAAAAAAGAGAACACTTCGAAAAACCTAGCATTATCAAGAAAAAAGCCATAGATACAGCCAGAAGAAAGCGCGACAAAAAGAAACGTATCTTCGCTAAAAAAGAAAAGATTTAATCTATTTTACTACTCCTCTACTTTCCTAATGGGAAGTAGATTGATATCCTTTTTTAAATAAGCATCCATCGTTATAACTATGTCTTTACAAGAAAAAATTAATGAAGATTTGAAGTCTGCGTTAAAGTCCAAGGAAGAACCTAAACTTTCTACCTTAAGGCTTTTAAAGTCAGATATTCAGTATGAACTAACCAAGACAGGTGCGTCTACTTTAAACGATGATCAAGTCATCAATTTAATCAAGGCAAATTCAAAAAAGCGTCGTGAGACTGCAATCGAATATAGAAAGGCAAACAGAGAAGACTTGGCTCAAAAAGAAGAATCTGAAGACACTGTTTTGACTTCTTATCTACCTGCAAGTATGCCTGAGTCTGAAGTTAGAGAGGTTGTAGCTAAGGTGATTAAAGAATTAGCTCCTAAAAGTGCAGCGGAGGCGGGGAAAGTAATTGGGAAGGTAATGCAAGAACTCAAAGGCAAAAATGCTGATGGTTCTCTCGTTTCTAGCTTAGTTAAATCTATGATGTCTGAGGCATCTTAAAATTCTCTGTGCAGAACAGTTCCGATTTCGTACCACGTGTCAAAAGAGAAGTCGGGCTCGAAGCATATATTTCTCGTTTTGTAAAACTCAAAAAAAACGGTAAGAGGCTACTCGGTCTTTGCCCGTTTCACTCAGAAAAATCTCCGTCCTTTACTGTATCTCCTGAATTAGGTGTTTACCACTGTTTTGGTTGTGGCAAATCTGGTGACTTATTTCGATTTGTCATGGACTTTGAGCGAGTTGATTTTAATCGTGCAAAAGAAGTTTTATCTGAGTATTCTGGGATTCCAATCAAAGAAAGTCCTGGGGCAAATAACGAATTTGCGGAAAAAAATTTTCTCTATGCTCTCAATCAAAAGTTCTTAGAGCAGTTTATTCGAAATCTAAATTCGGATGAAGGCAAAGCTGCCAGACAATATCTAAAATCTCGCAATATTCTTGAGCCAGAAATTTTACATTTCAAAATTGGCTATACTCTCCCAGGTTTTGACAATTGGAAAAAAATGTCTTTATCGGACGAAGAAATCAAAGGAGCGGTTAAGCTTGGTTTAATGAAGGTAAGTGCAAATAACCATACGCACTATTATGATTTTTATCGAGAGCGAATCATGTTTCCAATTTTCGAGCCGGGTGGAAAAGTTGCCGGCTTTGGCGGTAGGACAATTAATCCAAGCGATGAAGCAAAGTATATAAATAGTCCCGCTTCTCTAATTTACGATAAGGGGAAGATGTTCTACAATCTCTACAATGCGCAAAATTCTATTCGTAAAACCAAGACTGCGATTTTAGTCGAAGGTTACTTAGATGTAATAGGGCTTTTTTCTAAAGAGTTTGATAATGTAATTGCGCCCCTCGGGACTTCCCTTACTGAGAAGCAAGTTCGAACTCTAAAGAATTATGCGGACAAAGTAATCGTTTTGTTCGACGGGGATACTGCCGGGAAAAAGGCAGCCTTTCGTGCGACTGAAATTTGTATCAAAGAGAATCTTTCCTCGGAAGTTATACTTCTTGAAAATGGGATAGATCCTTTTGATTTATCAAATCAAAAGACACGGATAGAAATCCTAGATTTATTTAGTAAACCGATTTCCTCTTCTGACTTCGTGCTCCAAGAAACTATGCAGAACACGACTCCAGCGTCTAAGCCAGAGCAAAAGAAAAAAGCCATCGAAAACCTTTTCCAGTTTATTAAAACTCTCGAAAAAGAAACAGATAAACAATCCTATTTGGCAGAGGGAGCAAAACACCTAGGTTTAAGTTTTGCAGCAATATTAAATGATTTTAAAAAAGAAGTCGTACCTAATTTTGAGTCTAAGAAAGACGATAATAAAACTAAGCCTGTAGCCAAACCAAACCCTACATCGCCTGCGATAAAATACGAAAGAAAACTGATTTCCATGTTAATTTTAAACGATTCTCTTTTACATCATATTCACGAAGTTTTAGACCAGGAATTTTTCGATTCAGAAAGTTCAATATTACGTGATTTGATTTATAATAAATTTTTGAATAATGAAGAGATAAATTACGAGTCAATCCGTGATTCGGGAATTGATGACTCTACCATGGTTGCTATCAATCCTTTTATTTTCGATGAATTGGATGCGAAAGAATCACCCGAAGAAGAAAAGGAACTTATTTTTCAAGAAGCACTTTTACAGCAAAGGAAATTTGTAATTGATTCAGAGATTAATAAACTTTCCTTAAGTCAAAATTATTTAGAGAATTCACAAATAGATTTAGAAAGGCTGATGGTTCTGAAAAAAGAGAAACAGAAAATTGAAGAATCTTACAAAGCACTCAGTCTAGCCAAAAAAGAGGTAAATTAAAAAATGGAAAACTTACAAAGTCTCCCAGAAGTACAAAGAATTATCGCGATTGGAAAAGCCAATAGCGAAGTATCTTACGATGAAATCAACGAGATACTTCCTGATAAAATTTTAAACTCCGAGAAAATCGACGATGTATTTACTCTCTTACACGAGCTAGGAATTGAAGTAGTAGAGGAATACAGCAAGAAGTCAGTCGAGGCTCCTGTTCTTCCTCCTAAAGAAGAAAAACCAGCCAAGAAGAAAAAAGAAAGTTCTTCTATTTCCGCAACTTCCGAAGATCCGATTCGCCTTTATCTAAAAGAAATTGGGAAAGTAAGTTTGATTTCGGGGGAAACAGAGGTTTTCCTCGCCAAGAGAATTGAGAAGGGCGAAAAAATTATAGAAGAAACAATTCTATCTTCTAGCATTCTACGGGCTAATTTCGCTAAGCTCATGCCTAAGATCAAAAGCAAAAAGATCAAAGTCTACGAATTAGTTAAGGTAGACAAGCTGTATGCGCTCAACCAAAATGAAGCAGACAAACTCGAAAAAGTATTTTTCTCTAACATGGACATTATCCAAAACGAAGAAAAAGTTTACAACGAGTCCATGAATCGAATTAAAAAATATTCTGAGAACAGTAAAAAATACAAAGAACTCAGAGAAAAAATCGAAATCACATCTTCTAAAATTGATAATGCTACTCGAATGATTGGAGTATCGCAAAGAGAAATCCAAAAAATTTCTCAAAAGATTAAATCCATGGTATTTCGTATCAAAGAAATCGACAGGCATTTCTTAAAAATCAAAGCTCGTTACGGTCATGACGTGAAGGAGATAAAGACCTTTAACCGCTTCATCGAAAAGAACGAGAACATCGAAGAAATTGAAAAAATGATGGGCATCGACATCGACGAAGTTAGAGAAGTAATCAAAGACATTCGTAATAACGAACGTAAACTCCGTCGTATGGAGCAAGAAGCAGGATCTTCCACAATTGAAATCAAAGAGTGGGGCGAAAAGATTATGAAAGGGGAAAGAGAAATTTCCCAAGCTAAGAAAGAACTTGTAAAAGCAAACTTACGACTCGTGGTTTCGATTGCGAAACGTTATGCGAACCGTGGAATGCATTTCTTTGATTTGATCCAAGAAGGAAATATCGGTCTTATCAAAGCAGTTGATAAATTCGAATACAAAAAAGGTTATAAGTTTTCTACTTACGCAACTTGGTGGATACGCCAAGCTATCACACGTGCGATTTCCGACCAAGCAAGAACGATTCGTGTACCGGTTCATATGATTGAGCAGGTAAATAAAGTTATCCGCGAGGCACGTCTATTCGTACAGGAATTTGGTCGTGATCCGACTAATGAAGAAATCGCAGAAAGACTTGGTTGGCCTGTGCAAAAAGTGAAGTCTGTTAAAAACGTAGGTCGCGAGCCTATCTCTTTAGAAATTCCTGTTGGCTCAGAAGAAGATTCTGAACTCGGAGATTTTATTGAAGATAAGGAAGTCGAGTCACCACTTAACTCTGCTGCTGGAAGTATTCTTGCAGAGCAGATTCGTCAAGTGTTACATACGCTTCCTGCTCGGGAACAAAAAGTAATTCGTATGCGTTTTGGGTTAGATGATGGTTATGCGCAAACTCTAGAAGAAGTTGGTTACCAGTTTAAAGTTACAAGAGAGCGTATTCGTCAGATTGAAGCAAAGGCGTTAAGAAGGCTTCGTCACCCGACTAGATCTAAGAAGTTAAAGGATTATATTCTAGATTAAAAAATTAGGGCTGAATAAAAAAAATGCAGGAGTCTATCTATTTACTTTCGTAAGTAGATATTTTTTATCAGCCCAAAAATCAGACACACAATTTATCTAAATAAATTATCGTCTGAGTTCAAAATTTACACTGAAACTTTTTTTATTAAAAATTGATTATATTGGTAGAAAGTTAAGGATTACCACCCGCCAAAAGGACGGCTATGAACACCGAGAAAAAAACGATAAAAAATGATATGGATTTAAAGCAAAATACGAAGACTCAGAAGCTATCGTATCTTTTATCGGTGTCATCGGTGTTCATCGGTGGTAATCTTTTTGAGAGGCTTCGCTTTCTACGACGGGTTGTTGTTGCGCTATTCATTCTATCACTAAGCGCTTGCTTTGAATATGAAGAGACGATTAATTTTAAGAAAGGATTTTCTGGATTTGTTGAGATTACCTACACTGTTCCTTTGAATCATAAATCCGATAACTCTGTTGTAAAATTTCTTCCTATTTATGAAGAGGATATCAACAAACGAATTAATAAAGGTTTGTTTTCAAAAAATTTAAAGATCAAAGATTATTCTTTGCGGTATTTAGAAAAAAATGAAAAAGAGGTAAATCCTATTTTTCAAAAAAAAGCTAGAGTGAGTTATAAAATTGAATTTAATGATTTAGCTACACTAGATGGAGTTTTACTTGGATCTTTATTTGTTACAAAACGTTCATCAAACAGTATCAGTGTTAAACGGGAATTCAAATCAGTCTTAAAACCAATTGACCAAACTTCCACTACGGGAGAAAAGAAAATCCTTTCTGAATCAACTCGGCTTTTGGGTAATGGCTATATTGCGTTTAGAGTAAACTTTCCATTAGCCTCTGAATGTCGTTCAAGTAAAGGGGAGGTCAGTTTAGGCTCTGTCTACTATAAAATTCCTTTGGTGGATACAGTCGAAAAACCCGGGTCTAAATTCTGGGATTACACGATTACTATGCTTTACTAATGATAGAATTCTCTTGACAGCCGCCTATTAGAATAAAGAGTAATAATTAGCTAAATGAAAAGAATGCTAGTTAGTTAAGGAGAAACAATAGTGCAAAGTAAAACGAAAATTTATGTTTTAATGGCAGTTTGTATACTCATTGGAACTTTTTTATCACCGATCGTTTTTTCTGGAAAGAAAGATACTAGTCCAATGTTCCTACAAGCAGATAGCAATACACCTGTAAAAGATACACCTGCTAAGGCACAAGCCGTTGCACTAGAAAATGCATTTCAGGATGTATTCGATACTGTTTCCCAAAGTGTAGTTTCTATCTCTACAGAAAAAACTGTAAAAATAAAAAATCAATTTAGCAATGACCCTTTTTTCGATCATTTCTTCGGTGGAAATCCGAACAGGCAAGGCGGACAGGAACTTAGGCAAAAGCAAAGAGGACTTGGATCAGGAATTATTTTGAATGAAGATGGATACATTCTTACAAACGAGCATGTCGTTGGGGACATGGACAAACTCACTGTTAAACTCAAAAATAAAAAAACTTATGAAGCAAAACTAATTGGCTCTGATAAAACCATTGACCTTGCACTTCTGAAAATTAAAGCATCGGCAGGCGATCTAAAACCTGTATCTTTAGGAGATTCTTCTAAAGTAAGAGTTGGAAATTGGGCGATTGCAATTGGGGCTCCTCATGGATTAGAGCACTCGTTTACTGTTGGTGTAGTAAGTGCTATCGCACGCGGAGGAATTGATTCCTCTGGGCTTGGTTATATTCAGACTGATGCAGCGATCAATCATGGAAATAGTGGTGGACCTCTTTTAAATATCCATGGTGAGGTAATTGGTATTAACCGCATGATTGTTTCTCCTAGTGGTGGTTCGATTGGAATTGGACTAACTATTCCAATCAATGATGCGAAACGTGTTTTCGAAGAATTAAAAAGTAGCGGAAAAGTAAAACATGCCTGGCTCGGGGTAGGACTTGAACCTGTGATGGAAGAAGATATGAAAGAATTAAAACTTTCAGACTCAAAGGGTGCAATCGTTCGAGAGGTTAAGAAAGATTCACCGGCAGACCATGCAGGAATTAAAATTATGGATGTAATTGTTCGTGTCGGAGAAAAGGACGTTGAGACAAGGGAAGATGTTATTGAAGCCGTCCTTGGAGCTAGAGTTGGGAAAAAAATAGATGTGAAGCTAATTAGAAAAGGATATCCTATGAAAGTCACTGTCACTACAGCGGAGCGACCTTATTAAAGGTTTTGGCTAATTCTTGTTAACCGATAGAATTTTAAATCCAGAAGATAAAAGTACTGACGACTTATCTTTAAGACCGGATACTCTAACTGACTTTATTGGTCAGAAAGATCTTCTGGAAAATCTTCGCGTATTTATTGAAGCTGCAAAGAGAAGAGATTCTTCTTTAGATCATGTTTTACTGTCCGGTCCTCCCGGTTTGGGCAAAACAACATTAGCCGGAATAGTTGCAAAAGAAATCGGATCCAATTTAACAGTTACATCGGCACAAGTTATTTCTAAAGGCGCTGATCTCGCTCGCTTTCTTACTATGTTAAATGAAAAAGATATTTTATTCATTGATGAAATTCATAGTCTCAATCGAAACTTGGAAGAAATTCTTTATCCTGCTATGGAGGACTATAAAATTGATCTAGTGGTTGGAGAAGGGATTACAGCGCAAAGTGTTCAGATACCGCTAAAGAAATTTACCCTCGTAGGAGCGACTACCAGAAGTGGAATGATTAGTGAGCCACTAAAGAACCGTTTCGGAATTCAATTTCGTTTAGATTATTATTCTGATGAAGAAATGGGACAAATTGTTTCACGTTCCGCAAAAATTCTAAACATCCAGATTGACCCTGACGCAGCGTTAGAAATTGGAAAACGAAGTCGCAAAACTCCTCGTATTGCAAACCATTTACTCAAACGAATCCGAGATTTTGCAGAAGTGCAAAATAATGGGAGAATAAACCTTGGAATTTGTAAGTCCTCTCTGCAAAAACTAGGAATTGATCACTTGGGGCTAGATAATATGGATAGACAAATCCTAACTTGTATGATAGAAAGATACAAAGGTGGACCCGTTGGTCTAAAGGCAATTGCTGTGATAGTAGGGGAAGAAGAAAGAACAATTGAAGATTCTTATGAATCTTATCTGGTTCGTATCGGGTTAATACTGCGTACCCCCGCAGGTAGAATGGCGAGTGAGTTGGCTTATAGACATATGAACTTGGAAATGAAGGCAAAAGATGAACAAAGAAATCTTTTCTTTTGATTTAAATTCTCTAGATGAGGATGACAAACGTTTGCTTCTATCGGCAAGCTTCGTTTTTTTTATCATATCTTTTACGATTGCCCATTTATTTACTAAGAATATGCTCTGGCGTCTTTTGGGAACAGACAGCAATATCGCAGATTTGAAGCAGAGCGGTCAGAACCAAAAAGTCTATGAAGTTCTACTCGAACAAGAATTTACCAATAAAACTATCAAAGATGAAATCAAAGCTCTTTCCAATGAGGATTCTGCGGGATCTGGCGGGCTCACTGAAAAAGAAGGATTTCATACGAATTCTCCTTTTTACGAATTTATATTTGGTGGAATGCCAAGTGCTTCTCCCCAGATGACCCAGAAAAGTTCTGAATCTCAAAAAACAGAAGATGAAATTTATGAAGTAGGGATTATTCAAAATGACCCGATGATGAAAGTTACACCTCAGAAGACAGTTGTTTCGAATCCATCTACAGGACAAGAAACCAAAATCCCTTTCAACTATCGTTTCCAACAAGATTTTTTATTTCGTTGGGATGGCTCTACTTCCCTTTCTATACCCCGTAAAAAATTAGCAGGGTATGAATACTTTAAAAAAATGCTTAGGCAAATAGAAGAGGGATTTGCAGCCCCCGGTGGAGGCAATATCGCCTATCGTGATATGGCTGGTTTTTTTATTCGTGAAGGAATTAGCCCGGGGGAAACGAAGGTTAGCTTCATGCTAAATGATGAAGGACAGGTAATCGATGTTAAACAAATCACCTCCCAGGGGCAAGAAATTGTAGACCGTGCCTGTATGGATGCTCTACGTGGACAAAACTTCGGTCCCGTTCCTCCTGAAGTAAAAGAGCAGGGAATGATCTTCGGGATTAATTTTGTTTTTCCGGGACATATAAAATACAGGTAATACTAATACTTTAGTAATCGTACTTGTTTAAAGTAGAGTTTGTTTTTTCCTTTTTCGTGTATGATTTTAAATTCAATATCAATTCCATATTTATTTGGGTCTTTAGCGTCTAATCTCTGTTTTGCGAAGTAAGAATGTAGTTTTACAGTAGCTTCTTGTAAGTTCTTTAGTTGCAATTCGTTTCCTTTATTATTAATGAATACGGGAGAAAGTGCGGATTCTGAATATATCTTTTCCACGATTCCGGTTTCGTAGTTCATGAGAAATGCTTCAGACAGAATACTTTCTTCTGGATTCGTTACAGAGTGTTCTCCTGCCTGAGCGTTTACAATAATTTGAACTTTATTATCTTTATCAAAGCTTGTAACAATCACGCCGTTAGCCACTTCTTTTTGAAATGCTTCGTGTATCAAAAGAGCCATTCCTACTTTACTATGGTCTACTCCAAAGTATTCTCTTTCGTAAAATGCTTTTTCTGACCATAGAGATGCATATACTTTTAAGATTTTGTCTTTTAATTTTTCGTCGCTATCTTTATTGTTAAATCCTTTTGACTCATAAAGACCTGCTCCATTGAATTCGGGTAAATCCTCATTATTCGTAGAACTTCGAAGCCTAATTTTAGATTTTGCGGAGTATTTTTCTAAAATCTTTTTTATCCCTTCGATAAGACTCGGCGGAAAGGAAGTTGATTGTTGAATTGCAGTTCGAATTTTTTCCAATACTTTTTTTTGCTCTGTTTTAGAAAACTTATCTTTTTCCTTTAAAAAATTCTGAATCATCGTTTCAGGCTCACCTTTGATTGCCTCAAAGTAATTTTTAAAGCCGGCAGCATAACCTGCTCTAGTCATTTCAGGAAGTATTTGGAGTAGTAAATAGTAATTAGTCGCTTTTGCTCCTATATAGGAATTTGTTATGAACTTTTCGTTTTCTTTTTTTAATTCAATGATTTCAGATAAATCCGTCTTTATTTCAGGAATAATAACCATTTGGCGAACAGAGATTTTTTTATTCTCTTCGAATTCTTTTTTTGTAAGTTTTTCTAGGAATATCTTATCTTCTTTGTGATAAAGTTTTACATATTTACCAATTAGCTTTTTTAAGCTTGGAATGGTAGACATATCAGTTATATAAGCATTAAACGTTCCTCGATTCTTAGCGAGTAAATTCACATGAGAAAGTGGGGTCTGGGGTTTAAGAGAGATTATCCCCGCAACAGGAGGAATATGAATAGGCATATAGTTTAGAACTGCAATGTCGGTTGGTAAAAGTTTATCTAAGTCTTTTTCATTTTTTACAAGCTTTAATAGTCCGAAGGCAGTTCCTGAATTTAAAACAGAAATTTTCTTTCCGTCTACATGCTTAATTAATTGTGATAACTTAATATAGGCTGTCGAAGACTTATCTAATAATTTCCCAAGTTTTGTGGTGCTAAGAGGATTATTTTCTCCCTCGGTCAAAATAATTAATCCTTCTTGGGTAAAATTTTTATCTAACCCAGCAATCATCTTTTTTAATTTTAACATTTCCTGCGCTAAATGTTCTGGTTTGTCATCGTAATTGTAATTTTCTAATCGAACTGCCCAGTTGAAATTTCCTTGTTTGGTTTTGTAAGGTTTTTCTTTTAGATCATAAAGAAAGAATGGAAAAAATTCTCTTATCTTGGATTCTTTAGATAATTTTTTGAATTCCGCAAATCGAATTTTACGTCCGAGTCCTCTTGCGACAAATTCGGAATGTCCCTGGTAGATTTTTGTGTCATAAATATGAATCTTAGGAGAAGTGTTCCAGTCGACTGCTACACCAGACCAAGTAGGGAGGGTTCCATAAGAAATAAATCTTAAGTCCGAGTTTTGCGCTAACAGGATGTTAAATGATAACAGGCTAATGATAAATAATAAATTTCGAATCATAGACCTAGTCTAAATCAAAACCAAAACCAGTCAAACTATAATTGGTATTCGTATTCTTAATGAAGATTAATATCGATCCAACTTGACTGGTTTTCCTTCTTCCCATTCTCCGGCTACTTTCAATTCGCCAGTAGAATTATAAAACTCTCCCTTTCCGTGAAACTGATTTCGTTTAAAATTTCCACAGTAGTAATTGCCCTTTGCAGTAATTAAAAAACCAAACCCTTCCAGTTTTCCGTCCTGAAAATTTCCAAAATATTCATTCCCTGATTCGGAGATTAAATAACCTAATCCTTGTAAGTTCCCGTCTACCAATTCGCCTGCATAAAATTTGCGGTTTTGATGAATTAGTTTTTTCTTATCTTGTTGTTTGCCGCTTTCAATAGAGTGAAATGTTTTTTCTTTTTTTAAATTTATTAAAAATCCTCTGTGAATAGACTTACTGGCAGAGAAATCACCGGCTAATCGTAAATCTTCGCTCTCTTTAAGTATTCCGAGTCCGCGAGGTTTGCCTTCTCTAAGGTTTCCAATGTAAATTTGCCCATCATGGTACTGATAAAAGCCAATTCCTTGGAATTTTCCTTCTACAAATTCTCCTGAATACATAGAGCCCTCTTTTGAATAAAGTACGCCACGCCCATGAAATTCGCCGGAAACGAAATCACCCTTATAAATATTTCCGTTGGCAAATGTTAAACGCCCCTTACCCTCTACTTGGTTATTCTTAAATTCCCCTTCATAGACATTTTCATTTTTGTAATATAAAATGCCCATTCCTTGCATTTGTTTGTTTTTAAATTCGCCTTCGTATTTTCTTCCATCTGCAAAGGTAAATAGTCCTTTTCCGTTCTCACAATTTCCACTCTCGCATTTACCTTCATTTGCGAGCATTGGTAGGATTAGGATTAGAAAAATTGAGCAAAAAATCTTCATAAGGTGACCTCTCGGGTAATCTATTATGCTTACAGGTACAGGAATAACCAAAAAACCGCTACTAAAATTTTTCTTACCGCTCAATTTCTGTTTCGAGTAAAACCAAAAAACTTTCCAAAAAGGAAACCTTTACACCTTCGGACAAAAAACAATTAGCCACAGAAAATTATAAATTCCCAGCTATAGTTTTCTATGAACTAGTTCTCCTAAATAAAATTGATTTTTTTATTCGTAAAAAGTGCGTTAGGGTATATTTTAATGCGATTTTATTAAGTTGAAATGTAAGCGACAACTCACTCAAATCAATATTGATGGTGTTAGCCGTTAAAAATAAGATGAATCATTTAATATGCTATAATGGGACTTTATTAAACCATATATAGTGAACGCAGAATACCGAGAAACCGCTCTCTCTGTATCTCCGAGCTTCTTACGTTCGTATGGAAATGCTTTTACAGAGTAGCATTTGGGCGTACTTATCTAAAAAAGTTTTGTTATTTGGGGTAAATAGCCGATATTCTATGAATTTATTCCTGCGGCTAAGGGTAAAAAAGAAAGTTGTGGCTAATAATGAATATTTTTTACTTTCTTTGAAATTATTTCTTGATAAATAAAAGCGTTATAATAGTATTAACCATAGGGTAAATGTTTTAACAAGAAATAAAGAATTTGCTCTAATCTATTCGTGAGGATAACATAAATTGACACCTAAACCAGTAAAAGTAACTACTAATGACTTAACAACATTAGAAAAAAATCTTAAAAATAAATCGGATGATTCTATTGGAAATTACCTTTTCAATGGGTATCGTATTCAAGTAAGCAAGTATAACCAAAGTGCGACAGAAAGAATTCGTGCTTTCGCAAAAAGAAGAAGAGAGCAAGGTCTTTGCGTTGCTTGTGGAACTAAAGTAAAACGTAACAATCCAAAAACTGGACAACCATACAAATACTGTGATTTCCACCACGATTTAGCTCTTCAAAAGAGAAAACAACTTAAAGCACCTGCAACTAAAGCAAAAAAGAAAAAGTAATATTTCTTTTTAGTAAAAAAATAGCTTGGTATTACGAAAGTTTTATCAAGCTATTTTTATGTCTTGGATAACAATGATTATTCAGGATAGAGAACATCAATAAAAAGTATAAATTTACTCTTGAATGTTTTGGAGAATGTTCGTAAGAGTAGGTTTTCCATAATATCGTGGTATGGCTGGCTTATCACCCAAGTATTTCCTTGGCGGTATGATTCATACAAATGATTTAAAAAATAAGGTCTCCAACTCCAATTATTATTTCTTGCATGTCTTTGAATTATAATTTCTGAATTTTTCTTCTTTAAATAATTAGGCGAAACTTGGTTTCCATGTAGGTCAGTAACGAAGAATCGGAAAATACTCTCATCCACAGTAAAAATTTCTGAATAAGAAACAATATTTCCATCTTCTTTAAATTGAATCTCATCTCCAATTTTTTGGATTAAGGCTTCGACTCGGCTTTCCCAATTTACCTTCTGAACTATTTCCTCTACTTTTTTCGTATAAAAACTACTCAGCAACAAATCTAATTGGTTTGTATATTTTATTTTTTCCGGAGGAGTTTGCAGGGCAGGATCAAATAAATAACCTTGCAGATACCTTGAACCAAAACTCATTGCTTGGTTTAATTCTCCCACCGTTTCAACACCTTCGAATAATAGGGATATACCCAAACTTTCTCCCAAGCGGGAAAGAGTATATAAAATTTCCCGATAACTTCGCTCTACTAAAGACATTCGGAGCATTTGCATATCGACTTTGATAATATCTGGTCTAAAAATTCCAATCCTATCTAGGTTAGAGGATTTGGAACCTAAGTCGTCTATCGCAATCAAGAACCCAAAGTCTTTATAAAGATGAATAAGTGGCTTCAAAGCATCCAAATTATTATGAATATAATCTTCAGTAACCTCAATTACTATTCTATCAGGCGATATTCCTAACTCTTTTACTTTTCGAATCGTAGGTGGTATTTCTCTTCCGGGTATTACACCATCAATATATGTCATCATGATTGCGGGAGAAATATTGATGAATAATTTAGAGTTAGGATTGGAATCCTGCGCGAGCATAAGTAAAGATTTTTCCCTTAATTTATGGTCGATACTTTTTTGAAATCGTCTAAATTCGTTTATTGAATTACTCTCAATGGAGTGACCATTGTACTGATGAGATAGAAAAAACTCTCCGATGGATTGAACTGATCCGTCAGGAAAAACGATTCTCGCTAAGGACTCATAACCAAAAACAGATTTATTTTCAATTGATAAAATTGGTTGAAAGTAAGGAACAATTGATCCCGTGTTTAACCATTCCATCCATTCTTCTCTCGTTTTACTCACTTTTTCTCCTACTACCATTTTAACTTACACTTCCCTGAAAGTCTATTGCAAATCATATACCATAAATATCCTAATTCTATTTCTTTCTAAACCCGTACGAAAGAAATCTATGAAACCTCCTTAATATCTATGAGTCTATCCATTTCAAACAAGATTTAAAAAATCAGGAAATTTTATACTTTAATGGTCTTATTTTTGCAATAGATTTGTATGGATTAAGCTATCTTATTATGCGAATACTTTTTCTTAAATTCTAAGCATTATTCGTATTTTTGCTTAATAGATAAGCATCCAAAGGATTGACTATGAGTATTGCATTGAATTATCCTGATTATTCTAAAGCCTACGATGAAATGTTTACAGGGCAGGAAAAGCCACGAGACCACTATAAAGAAGTATTTGAACTACTTTCTACACTTGGAATAGGAGAGTTTAAAGAGAAAGAAGTTTTAGCAAAATTGGTTTCTATAAACCAAGGAATAACTTTTACTGTTTATAGCGACGGTAAGGGAATAGAAAGAATTTTCCCCTTTGACCTAATACCGCGCATTATCCAGAAAGCAGAATGGGATGTGATCGAAACTGGAATTCAACAGCGAATCAAAGCATTAAATCTTTTTTTGACTGATATCTATTCCACTGGCGAAATTTTGAAGGATGGAATTATTCCAGCAGATCTGATTCATTCCTGTCCCGATTTTGTTCCCGAGATGGTGGGGGTAAAAGTTCCACATAATATCTATACGCATATTTCTGGAATTGATATTATCCGCGATGCAGATGGGGGATACTATGTATTAGAGGATAATTTGCGAACTCCGTCTGGGATTTCTTACGTACTAGAAAATCGAATTATCATGAAGAGAATTTTTCCTGAAATTTTCAGAGAAAGTTCCGTACTCAGAGTTGATTCCTATCCCGCTCTTTTGCATGACATGTTAATGGAACTTGCTCCCCAGGATAAAGAAAAACCAACGATTGCACTTCTCACTCCCGGTGTCTATAATTCTGCCTACTACGAGCATGTTTTTCTTGCATCGCAAATGGGAATTCAATTGGTAGAGAGTTATGACTTAATGGTCTCCGATCATAAAGTCTACATGAAAACGATAGAAGGATTGAGGCAAGTAGATGTTATCTACAAAAGGGTAGATGATTCATTTATTGATCCAAAGATTTTCCGAAAGGATTCAGTGCTTGGTGTTCCCGGATTATTTGAATGTTATAAGCGTGGAAATGTAGTACTCGTCAATGCAATTGGCAATGGCGTTGCAGATGATAAAGCGGTGTATTCCTATGTTCCTGATATGATTAAATATTACTTGAATGAAACACCTATTCTAAAAAACATTCCTACATACCGAATGGGAATAGAAGAAGAAAGAAAAGATGCATTCTCGAAAATGAAGGAACTAGTTGTTAAAGCAACTAACCAATCCGGTGGTTACGGAATGTTAATCGGACGAGATGCATCACCCGAAGAAATAGAAGCATACAAAGAAAAAATAATGGAGAACCCCCGCAATTATATTGCACAACCCACTATTAATCTTTCAACGGCTCCTTGCTTTTTCAATGGAACAATTGAACCGAGGCATATTGATCTTAGACCCTTTGCCATTTATTCTCCAAAAGGAATTAAACTTATCCCTGGCGGACTAACACGAGTAGCCTTAAAAAAAGGTTCTTTAGTGGTAAACTCATCCCAGGGAGGTGGCAGTAAAGACACTTGGGTGGTAAGTTAATATGATGTTAAGTAGAATAGCAGAATCTCTTTTTTGGTTGGGTCGTTTTGTGGAACGTGCAGAGGGTATTTCTATTAGTTTGCAAGTTCAGCATTCGGCATCGCTTGAGGCAGACGTTTATGGATTTAGCAATTGGGAGCCTATTCTAAATGCTGTAGGTCAGTTGAGTTCTTTTTATAAAGTTCATAAAGAGGCATCCTCAGATAATGTGATCGACTACTTGATATTTTCCCCAGAAAATCCTAATTCGATTATGGAATGTATTAACCGTGCGAGAGAAAATGCTCGCGGTGTTCGTGATATGATTTCCAAAGAAAGTTGGGAAATTGTAAACGTTACCTACCATGAGCTAAACAAATTCAATATGGATATGGTTCGAAAAGAAGGTCCAGATAAACTATTTAACTTTATCCGCCAAAGAAGTTATCTCTTTGAAGGTGCAACAGAAATTACAATGTTTCGCGGGAAAGGTTATCATTTTATGAGAGCTGGTAAATACCTTGAACGTGCTGACCAGATTGCGCGTATTTTGGATGTGAAGTATCATATTCCATTGCCTAGAGTGGAAGATGTCGGTAATCCGCTAGATATTTACCAGTGGAAAACTTTGTTAGATTCAACAGGGGCTTACGAGGCTTACCTGCAACATTATAATATTAAAATTACTCCTATTCAAATAGCAGAGCTTTTAATTTTTAATCCGCAACTTCCACGTTCTCTTCTATTCTGTATGGAAAGAGCACTCCAATCATTCCGGCAAATTTCTTCTATTAGAGAAAAGTTTTTTGCGAATAAAGCAGAACAAAAAATAGGAAAATTATATTACCAGATAGCTTATAGTAATGCAGAAGAGATTTTCTTTTTTGGTTTACATGAATACCTAACCAATTTTATCAATGACCTAATTGATATAGGGGAAGAAATCAATCATACTTATTTCGGATACGTATAATTTTTTTAGAGTTACTACGTAATCTTTTTTTGTTTTTTTAAAAAACAGCGCACATATTTTCTGTTTTTTTACCTAATCCCTATAGAGTGAAAAAATGCTCTATAGGAGATTTGAGATATGAGAAATTTAGCGTATGCGATTTTGGATGGAAACCTCACCGCCGATCCAGAATTCAAAACAGTAGGGAATGGGAAAAAAGTATCCACTTTTAGTCTTGCAGTTAATCACGATTTTAAGGATGAAGATGGAGCGGCTAATAATGATGTGTCGTACATTGACATTGAAGCATGGGATAAAGTAGCCGAGAACTGCTCTGAGTTTTTAAAGAAAGGCAGGAAGGTTACTATACTCGGATACATCAAACAAGATCGATGGAAGTCGGCTGACGGTGCAAGTAGACAACGTTGGAAGATCGTTGCCTCAACAGTTCGTTTTGACGGATTCGGGGAAAAATCAGGAAAAGAATACCGAGACAGAGATTACAGAGAAAAGAAAGCAGCTTAACATCAAAAAAATATCTTTACCAACACTAAAAAGTATTTTTAAATACTACATGTTTTTGTTAAAAGATTATTTTACGGCTTATGTATATTAGCCAGAGAGACTAAGTTCATAAGCCGTTTTTCTACTGAATTAATCGAACGGCATTATTTTTTTCATCCATTACATATACATTCGCTCCATCCGAAGTAATTCCTTGAGGTGTATCAAACCTTGCGCTTGTAGATGTTGATGAGTTGGAATAATTTGGATTATCCGTTCCGGCTACAGTTGTCACTACCGCAGTTGAAATTACAATTTTACGTATTGCATGATTCCCTGTATCAGAGACATACAAATTAGTTCCGTCATTAGTAATTCCTTCTGGATCTTTGAATTTTGTTCCGGTTGTTCCCGTACCATCGGCAAGACCGCTTGTTGTTCCTGCAAAGGTAGACAATGTCCAAACACCTATTGTAGTTTTTTTGATTAGATTAGATCCTTTATCGGTTATATAAATATCTGTTCCGACTAACGTCATAGAAGTAGGATCACTTAGACCACTGACTACTACGGTTGTAAGTGCATTCGTAGATAGATTAATTTGCCTGAGAGCATTTCCACCTTTGTCGCCCAAATATAAATTATTATTATAAATTACCATCCCCTTAGGATCTCCCAGATCGTTACTCCCGGATATGATCGTACTAACAACTCCAGTACTTATAACAATTTTCCGAATAGCCTTATTGTTCTTATCCGCTACATAGACATGAGTTCCATCTGTTACTAAATACTGCGGGTCTTTAAATCTTGCAGCAGTCCCAATTCCATCAAGTAGGGCACAATTTCCATCTCCTGCTAACGTACTAGTTACCCTTGTTGCAATGACTACTTTCCGAATTACACAGTTGTCTTTTTCTGCGATATATAAGTTAAAGCCGTCAGTAGTAATTCCAAGGGCTCCTCTAAATCTCACATCATTTGGCGTTGCAGAATCAACATAGCCATTCGGACTTGCGCATCCAGAAGTATTATCCGCACAAGGAGCTCCTACAAAAGTAGTAACTCCGCCAGTCAGAGTTAATGGGTTAATTATAGTTCCACTCACTAAAGGTCCATTTGCATTTCCGGTACATGTTACAACTATGTTGGAAATATTTGCTGAAGAAATTGTTCCTGTTCCATTTGTAATTACACAATTCCTGGTGGCTGGTTGAGTTAAAACTGTAACTGAATAATTTCCGCCATCGGCAACGTTAGTTGAAAAAGTAAAGCCACCATTTGCGGATAAGGTTAAATTGTCGCTAGCGTTATTTTGGAGTATTACTGTGCCGCTAAGTCCACTGAGATTACCCCCGACTGTATAACTAGTATTTGAACAAACGACAGAAACATTTGTTACATTTGCAGCGTTAATTGTTCCAGCATTATTGGAGGTCGAGCAAGTCACTGTACCGGGTTGAGTAAACACACTAATTAAATAATTTGCTCCATGCGCTACGCTAGTTGCAAAAGTAAAGCTACCGTTTGCGGATAAACTTAAATTATCCCCTGCATTATTTTGAAGAACTACTGTTCCTACAAGTCCACTAATATTTCCGCCGACTGTATAAGTGTTCGTTGTGCAAATAATAGAAATATTTGTTACATCAGAACCGCTAATTGATCCTACATTGCTAGATGCAATACAAGTTTGACCGGTTGGTTGTGTTAGAACGGTGACTGAATAAGTAACACCATCAGTAAGGCCGGTTGGAAAAGTAAAATTTCCATCAGCAGATAAATTAATAGTTTCACTTCCATTATTTTGTAAACCTAGAGTGCCTATTAAACCTTGAACAGTCCCACCTACTGTGTAGGTAACTGTAGAAGTAGAGTCGGTAAATAAACTAAGTATCGCAATTAATTTAGGAGATTTATCTCCATTGCAACTAAGAGCTAATGAAATCAATAAGCTAACAATGATTAACCTTATCAGATGCAAATAATTCATAATAAACCAGTCCCTAAGAGTTAGACGAATGAGTACTATTACTTAACAACAAAGAAAAGCAACTAGTTTTGCATTCGTTTAATTTTTTAGTTAGTTTATTATTTTATATTTTTACATTCGGGGTTAATCGCTGTTACGTACTCGAGAGGTCTTTCACCAAGGAGGTCAGAACCAGAGAATTTTCCTGCGAAGCTAATTTCTTTTTTTCGGAATGCATCTTCCCAATCTTTTTGCAATTGATTGGCTACTCGAGCATAAGACCAATGCCATTTTTCTTCATTGTATCCTTTGTTTCCGCGTTTACTTAATTCGTTATAAGGTTGACAAAATCCATAAGTAGCAGCATTTTTCTGAAGCCATTGATACAAGAATGCCCCATTGCCATTTGCAATAAAGTAATCATTTTGCAACGCATTGATATCTAAATCCGTTCCCCAATGATGACGAGAGGTTCCAGGGGCGCTCGAGTATTCTAAAATTAAATTGATAATTTGTTCGGGAGTTTTTCCTTCTACGGACTCTCGCATTTTACGAGTTCCTTTGTATTTTTGTTCCCAAATACTTTTTTGATCCGCATAATTACGATGAGCCGACACAACAAAAATATGTTGTTTACTTTTTCCCTCTCTATCTCTATTGTATGCTTCTATCATTTGATTTAGAGCGATGATTGTATCTTCTCTGAGAGTGTGAGTGTTTTTCTCAATTTTGTTTGTGAAGACTTTTAGATTTTTTTCCCTAGGATAATCTCCCATCAAATACTTTACTTTATCGACGGTTCCGTATAACGAGTCGTTAGCCGCTATAGGAAATAAGCAGAATGATAAACTCGCAAATATAATGTTCACGAATAAAATTTTTTTTATATTGTTTTGTATAGAATTCATAGTGAAATGATTTTAGATTTATGCAGATTGTCAAGTGGGAAATTAGTCTAAATTAAACTCAGAAATTTCTCTACATCTTGGTGATTTCCAAAAACAACCATAATATCTTTAGAGCGAAAAACGGTATTAGCAGAGGGAATGCCCAGAGTTTCTAAGACTGCATCATCCTCACGACGTTTATTTTTAGAAAGATTTTTATAACGTTTAATGGTCACTAGGAGTAAATTATATTTTTCCTTTAATTTTACTTCCATAATGGTTTTCCCATTAAAGAAATCGGGGACGATTAATTCTGCAATTCGATATTCCTCGGATAAAATTATACTTCCTTTTATATTTGCATGTCCAAACATCTCCGCCATATTTTTTGCGGCTCGTTCTTCTGGATTAAATATATGAGTGATCCCTAGCATTTTTAGAATGCGAATATGCAGTGGGGTTTGGTAACGCGCTATTATCTCCTTTACACCGATTCGTTTTAAAATGTCACTTGTAATTACTAATGTCTCAAAGTCATCTGCAATGGCTAATATGACGTAATCGAAGTCTTCTAATCCTTGTGCTTCCATGGCACTTTCGTCAGTCGAATCAAGACAGACTGCATTTGTACAAAAATCCTTTATCTCATCTACAAGATCCATATCCATATCAATCGCAATTACTTCATGTCTCTCCTCGTATAAACATTTTACAAGTTCTTTGCCAAAATCCCCAAGTCCTATAACGGCTATTTTTTTTCTATTCATATATCCTACTGTAATAATTGTATAATTTCTTTGTAATTCAAATCGTTTGCATAAGAAAGTGCTGTATAATTATGAATATCCTCAATATCTTTATTTGCACCATTTTCAAGAAGGATTTTTACGCTTTCTTTATCGCCTAACGCTGCTGCAAACATTAAAGGAGTTAGGCTATTTTTATCTTTTTCATTTATGTCAATCACTGCATACATTGTTTGGCTTTTTTTAGGGAATTCAAGTAATAACTTTGTAATACTCGGATAACCTTTTAGGATAGAAAGATGTAGAAGATTTGATCCGTCAAATGATTTTTCATTGATATTCGCATTTGCTTTTAAAAGCATTTTTACGATTTCTGCGTTTCCATTTTCTACGGCTAAAATCAGGGCAGTTTTATGTTTTCTGTTTTCAACTGAAAGTTTTGTTTTTTTATCAATTAGAAGTTGTGTTATATTTTTATTTCCCCTCTCTATTGCCATCATAAGAGCGTTATTTCCATCTGAAAATTTAAAGTGTGGGTTTGCACTTTTTTTAAGAAGTTTTTCGACAATTTCTTTTTCATCTGCTTTTACCGCCGCCATTAGAGGAGAACCAAAGTATTTATTTAATGCGTTTACATGGACTCGTTTATCTAGTAATAACTGGACAATCGAAGTATGCCCGTATCTAGAAGCGATTGACAATGCGTTATCCCCGATTTCATTTTTTGCACTTGCTATAGCTCCTTTATCTAAAAGTAATTGGATAATATCGAGTTTGCCCTTAAATGCACCACTCATGAGAGGAGTGTTTCCTGTTTTTGTTTCGAAATTAATTTCTGCTTTATAGTCTATCAAAAGTTTGGCTATTTCATAGTTGCCTCTGTCACAAGCAATCATGAGCGGAGTTTCCATTTCAGTATTAAATATATTTGCATCTGCACCACGCTCTAAAAGATTTTTTACTTCTTCCAATCGCTCATAACGTACTGCTAGTTCTAGATTAGAATTTCCATTATCATTTTTCCAGTTTACAAATTTACCTTCGAATTCTTTTTTTAAAGTATCGTATTCTAATTTAGCTGATTCTTCTAAAGTTTTTTCCTCTGCAACTGATTTTAAAAATATAGAAAGAATTTTTTCATATCCACCGGCTCTTGCTAACTCGAGAGGGGTTAATCCTGATTTTGCTTTAATATGTAAATCCGCATTTTTTCCCAGTAACATTTGAATTATCTCAGATTCATTTTCCTTTGACAAACAAATCATATAAAGTGGAGTTCTATTTTCAATATCTGTTAGATTTACATTTGCTCCGTAAGAAAGAAGTAATTTTACAATCTTGGGATTTTTCTGCCAGGAAGCAGCATGAAGAGGTGTTAATCCTTTTTCGTTAGGCATATTCACCTTAGCCTTAAACTCTAACGCAATTTTTACCATTTCATATTGATTGTAATAAGATGAGTTATACAAAAAACTATCTCCTATATAATCCTTTGTATTAATGTCAGCACCTGCTCCTAAGAGTAACCTTATTACAAAAAGATGATGTGGATAAATAATATTATCCTTCTCCAATCTAGAAAATAAAATTGGTTGCATTATAGCATCCGAGCCGGTAGAATCAAATAAAGTTAAATCAGCTTTGTTTTTAAGTAAAAATTTTGCAGTTCTAAAACTTCCATAATAAACAGCATACATAAGTGGGCTTTTTCCTTTGTCGCTGTATTGATCGTTGATAGCAACTTCTCCTGTTCTAAGGAGCAATGAAAGTTTCTCTACATTATCCTCTTTAATCGCTTCGATTAGCTTTATGTTTTCTGGTTTAAATGTTCTATCTTCCTTTTTTGCAATTGGTTTTACTGGAAGAATTGGTTTAGCAGGCAGTTTATAAGCAGGGTTCAAAATTTGCACTACATTCCAATGGTTGTTCTTAATAGCAAGAGTAAGGGCGGATTCTTTTTTGCGATTTTTCTTTTTTGCTCTTGCTTTATTCGTAAGGAGTAAATTTACTAAATCCGCATAACCACGTTCTGCCGCTATCATCATTGCGGTATTTCCTTCTTTGCCTCGAATATTCAAATCTAATTTCTTCTCAATAAAATACTGCATCGATTTAAAATCATTGTAATACGCTGCACTCAACACTCCGTAATCCTTGTATTTCCCACGTTTCGTTTTGACTTTTTTGTCAAATAATATCTGGGCTATATCATATTGGCGATGTTTTTGGTTTCGAATTGCATTGTAAAGAGCTGTTTCATAATTCTGACTTGCTTCTTCTATATTTACTTTTTTTTCTAAAAGTAAATTTACAAGCGCGAGATTACCTTTATAACAAGCGAGCATAAATACAGTATACCCCTTTTGGGAAGCTGCGAATAAGTCAGCACCAGCATTTAAAATTAAATCTATTATACTTTGTTCTTCGGAGAGAATCGCATACATAAAAGGAGTATAACCCTTACTATCCATAACATTTATATCAACATTATTTTGAATGAGTAATTTTACTGTTTCGATTTGTTTTTTATCTATTGCATGGACAATTGCGGTCATTCCCTCCCGATCCTTCAAATTTAAATTTGGTTTTCTGTCTAGGATAATACGGGTTATTTCCTCCTGATCAAAGTATATCGCTTGCATGAGTGGAGTATCGCCCATAAAATTTTGTATATTTACATTTGCATTTTTCTCTAGCAGGAATTTCACCATTTCGACATCTTTTTTTTCAATAGCTATATGCAGAAGCGTATTTCCATCTTTATTCCTAAGATTTAAATCCGCTTTCTCTGAAATCAAAAAATCAAAAATTTCTTTGTCCTTCATACGAACCATTAGAACTGATTCTCCATCTTCATTCTGATGATTGACATTAGCCCCCCGCTCGATTAAAAGTTTTAAAGTTGGAATCTCGTTTGTTTTCCCAGATTGTTTGTCTAAGTAATTCATAAGTAGATTCGCACCATTTACGTCTTCTTCATTTACGTCAGATCCATGATCGATCAGGGTATTTATAATTTCTGGAAAGTTTTTTTGGCAGGCAATACGTAGAGCGGTTTCGTTTCTGAAATTAAGAATATTTGGATCAGCTTTTTTTTCCAAAAGTGCCTTTACAATATTTAAGGCTCCAAAATGTGTAGCGAGCATTAGTGGAGTCGTATTCCAATCATTTCCGGCATTAATGTCTGCACCTCGCTCTAGTGCACGGTTAATATCTGTTACGCTCCTCTTCTTGACTGCGGTAAACAAATCTTCTGTGGGATTTGCAAGAAGTAGGGGAGAAAAGGAAATCAAGATTAAAAAGATAGAAATAATTTGCATCCGCATATTTTATAGATACTATGTTTTCTGAAAAGTGGAAAATTAATGTGACTTTATCAAGTCGCATTAATTCTGATTGAATAGAAACTTAGCCTTTGTAAATGCATTTTTCCCTACTACGGAGCCTGCTTTTCTTCCTTCTAAATCGTCTGACTTTACATGAATTCCTCCCCAAAGTCGAGAGATTCCTGCTTGGTCAGCTGCGTCAAAATAAGTAGCCCATTGAAGAGTAATATCAGTTGAAGGACCTTTTTCAAATTCAAGTCCTGTGTTTGCTGGCTCTGCATGACTGTAGATGCCGCCGGGAAAAAATTCTGAACCAGTAAATGAGGTTAATACTTCGGCAGCAGCTCGGCTGAATGTACTATGCCCCGATACAAATCCAGGAAAGGCGGGGGTAACAAAGGTATTCCGCTGATAGGGAAGCCATTTATCTGCACGAATCCATTTGGCACCTGTGGTTTGATTTACCGGATCTGCCGGTTGTCCTGCCCAAGTAAATATTGCCTCACATCCATCATCGGCTGATGTGAACCCTGCATTTTCTAATGTTCCGCCGATGCCCCGTGTAGTTGGATTTATATTTTGGATTAACCCCGAAGTAACGGGTAATCTCGCTAATGCGCCCATTCTACGTATGGACGTAATCGGGCGTGTTGAAGTATATTTTCTTTTTAAACCCCAAGCTACAATGGCTGCATCATGCACTGCACCACCTAGAGCAAAATAAAGTTTCGCATCCCATTCCATTCGATCTGTAATGGCTGTTATCCCCTCAAATTTTTTTTCTAACATGGAGTCGTCACTAATCGTATTTGCGATTGCAAACCAATGACCGGGTGGGGTTTCTGATTTAGGTCCATCCGCCCAGAACTCAGCGAGTACTCGTCCAAAGTCTGCTTCTTTTACAAGGTTGGAAGGATAGGGAGAGCCTGTATGAGGGTTTAAGGCGTGTCCTGTTCCATCATTGGCGCCTAACGTATTATTTCCCATTGCAGACGGAGAAATATCTATTGTAGTTGAAGTGGTGGGATCTAATTTGCTAGAATAAGTGATTATATCTACTACCTGAGATGTAAATTCACTATCTTCGGCTGTTTCATTTTCAATTCCATTATTGTTTAAGTCAATTCTTGGAGGTGCACCTGGGTCTATATATAATCCACCTCCACTTGGGCGGATAAGGGCAAACGGAGCGACCTCATCCCAGTTAGGTGACACATATTCCTGCGTAGACGCTCCGAGTGGAATCCCATTTTGAGTTACCTGAGAATCAAAAGAAATTTCCTGCCAGGCATTTGGATCTTTAAACGTTAGTTCGTCATTACCCGGAGGTATATTTAGGAATTGTTCTGTCCAAGTTTTTTTAACTATTAGAGATGGATTTTTGGGAGAATAATCAGTTGTATCTGCATACGTATTCGTTTCATTTGATCCGTCATTCAAACCAAAGTTAATATAATTTGCAGCTATTAAATTCCCAATTGCATGAGGATTAGTTTCATCTTGGGTAAAATAATTGGGGTTATAACATTGGTTTTTAAACTCGGTTGTCATAATGCTTATGACCGTTGAGCCGATTCCTGAATTGGAAGATGATTTATACCTATATGTGAGAATTCGAAAAGCGGCAAATGCCATACTAGCCTCTCTGAATCTTTTTTTGTCTGATTGGTTTATATTGTATTTATTTGTAAAAAGCCAGCCTTTTGCATTTGTATCGTATGCTGCCCAGGCATCGTACATGGCTGCGCTTACATGGAATAAGTTTCTTGCATGGCGCGTGGGCAAAGGGAGATTAACCCGTATTGCTGCCAAATTTTGCTCTATCCACCGACGGGGAATTGTCCAGTTATTTACATGAGTCACTTGGGTCGGGTCGCAGATAATTGGGCTTGGCTCACTGGATAAAAAATAGGCAAAAGCCATTTGAAAAAAAATTTTCTTTATAGAAGATTCTTTATTAGATAGAATTGTACATAGATTAAAGAAGGGTAAAATCAAAACAAATACGAGTAAAATTTTTATTTGTCTAGTAGGTTTACGGTTAATATTAATTAGTTTCATCGTATTAAGGGAAGACCAAATTTAAAATTAATCTAAAAAAGGAATTTGTCAAACTTTAAATTTAACTTGGGAGTATATTTTATTTCTTGTGATTTTTATGATGAATTAGAAGTATTTTCTATTTTAAAAAAAGAAGCCGAAGTTTTTTATGAAGACGAATCAGGATTAACCGCTTCAGTTTTTGGAGTTATTAAATATCTTTATAGTCGGGATAAGGTGGAGTATTTATTACTAGATACTGGAAAAGAAATTCGCTTGGATCTACTCGTTCGAGTGGATAATAAGATTGTGTCGAAATATTGAGTGTTTGAATGTATTCTGGCTTGTGTGTTTTTGTAAATGGATCTAAACAAGCATATTTTGGATTCCTGTCTCGTCAGATGAATAGAAGAATCCGGATTTTTGGCGATATATCTGGAATAGTCTAAGGTTGGAATTAAAGGCTAGCGCATTATTAGGCATAAAACCAAAATTACAAGCTAGATATTATTGCTAGGTAAATCAGTTGTTATCTCGAGGTTTTAAATACTGCAAATTTGATAATTTATTCTATTGCATTATTTTAGCCTTTCTTACATTTAGAAATTAACCAATTAGTTTTGAGGAGTTCATTTTGGCGCATATCGCAAGTTATTTACCTAAGCTCATTTACAAAAAGAATAGTATGCCACTGTATATTACTTTCTTTGTTACCAATCGCTGCAATTTAAAATGCGAGCATTGCTTTTACTCTTCCGAATTGAACTTGCCTACGCAAGAGCTCACTTTAGAAGAAATCGAAAAAATGACTTTAACATTAGGAGAATTTCCTATCTTAAATTATAGTGGTGGGGAGCCATTTTTAAGAGATGATCTTGCCGAAGTCACTCACGCTTTTTACAAAAACAACAAAATAAATTATTTGACGATTCCATCGAACGGAACCTATGAAAAACGTTCATTAGAGACAATGGCTAAAATGTGCGAGCTTTGTCCTAAACTTACAATTACTTTGAATTTTTCCGTAGACGGTTTAGAAGAAGAACACAATCGAATTCGAAGCGGTGGGAAAGGTGGGGGCAAACTCTTCGTAACCACTATGAAGAGTTTTCACGCAATGAAAAAACTTCGTGACGAAAAAGGTTACACAAATCTCAAGCTTGGGTTTATTACAACATTTACTGCTACCAACCAAGATACGGTAGAAGATTTATACCAATACCTAAAAGAGCAAGGACCTGATAATATTTCGATTAACTTGATCAGAGGAATTCCAAAGGATCCTCTCGTAAAAAATATCGACATTGAAAAATTCAAAAGCGTGACAAAAAAACTGCAAGCAGATATGTCTGATGGGACACTTCCTGGGTTTGATCCTTACTTGGTTGCAATGGCGAGTTATCGTTATGATAATATTATAAAGACCTATGAAGAAAATAAATTCCAAAGCGTTTGTTATTCTTCTCAAATCTTTTGCGTGCTCTATCCGAACGGAGATGTTTACCCTTGCGAACTTTTAGATAAATCCAAAATGATCGGAAATATTCGAGACTTCGATTTTGATTTTCAAAAACTTTGGTTCAGCGAAAAAAATAAAGAAGTCGCAGACTGGATAGTTGACACAAAATGTTTTTGCACCCATGAATGCAATGCAAGTTGTAATACTTCTTTTAATGCTGTTCATTTTACCAAAATCGGAATGCGAGCAGCTGGGATTCAGGTGAAGAAATTAGTAAAGTAAATGCAAGACTATCCACTCATCACAGTCATCATCCCTCACAGAAAAAATGATTCTATCGAAAGATCTCTGGATGAATTATCCAAAGTAAATTATCCAGCAGATAAGATAGAAATTTTTACCGTAGTAGGAAACCAACCATCTGTCCAAAGAAATGTTTGTATCAAACAAGCAAAGGGTTCGATCATTTATTTCTTGGACAATGATTCCGAGATCGAACCCGATAATTTCAAATTTGCGGTAGAGGCATTTCAAAGTAATCCGCGCATTGGCGTAGTAGGCGGACCTAGTTGTGCTAGGATGGGCGACTCACAATTACAAAATGAGTTTACTTATTGTTTGTCGTCCTATGTTTGCGTCGGACCTATTTCACATAGGTACAAACCTTTCGGAAAAATTCACAAAGCAACTGAAAAGGAATTAATTCTTTGCAATATGTTTATTCGATTGGATGTTTTACTTGAAGTTGGAATTTTTAACGAAGAGCTTTATCCGAATGAAGAAAATGAGCTTATGGATAGAATTGACGCAGCGGGGTACGAGATGATTTATCATCCTGGAATAATCATCCATCGAAGTCCTAGACCAGATTTTCTTTCTTTTGTAAACATGCTTTTGAGTTATGGTAAAGGAAGATTTAAGCATTTCACGGTTTTTTTTCGATGGCAGGATACTGTATTTTTGATTCCGACTGTATTTAGTATTTATATTGTCTCGCTACCATGTATAAATTCTTTACCAAAGGAATATGCGGCTTATTATGTTTTACCGGCAGTAATATATGCATTCCTGACATTTGTATTTTGCGGATATTCTTTCTTTGCTTTTAAAGAGAATAAATACAGGGCATTTCTAACACTTCCTTTTTTATTTTTCTCGGTGCATTTCTTTTATGGAGCTGGAATTCTCGCTGGATTCGTAAGATTGTTTGTAAAAAACAAACAGCCTTTATTCTATGAATTGACAAGACGAAGATAGTAAACGCAGATGAAAAAATTATACTTTATTACAATACTTCTAGTTATAGCCCAGATTCCTTTCTTGGGCAAATACCTTATTACCCTCTACAATGAATTTGAAAAGATTTGTGTGAATAAAGATTTTCTTTCTTGGGACGTGAATATTCGTTTCATCATTACCTTGAACATGATGGAAGATATTCGCAATTGGGAAATCCATCGTTTTATCATCCGATTCTTCGATGCACCTACTTGGCCTACTCTTCGAAATCTATTTCAAACAATTGTATTTTTTATCACCGAACCATCCGGGTTAAATGATATTCGAATCACGTTTGCGACATTATTTCTTTTATTTCCAGCAGCATTTTACATTCTCAAAAAAGAAACTAAGCATGGGAAAATATTTCTTCTCCCTTTTTTATTTCTACTTTTTTGGAGCCTGCTCTTTTTATCCGAACCAGTTATGCTTTATTCTCTGACTGGTATGCTTGAAATCCAAGGTTCTTTATTCCTTTTGCTTTCCTTGTATTTTGTTTCCAAAACTTATGAAGAAACTGATTTACTAAATACGAAATTACCGATTCAGATTGGAGCATTTTCTTTTTTACTTTTTTTGTCTAAATACCCTTACGGAGCTTTTTTGATCTTAGGTGTATTTGCTTTCCAAGCGATCTTTTATTTCCAAGAAACTTATAGCTTTGGTCTGAAATATCTTTTGCATTGTAAGACCGTTATCCGAAAAAATTATCGTTTGTGGATACTCGCCCTTCTCCTCTTGGTATTTTTATTTGCACCCAAAAAAGCTCTCTCCGGAAAGACTATCATTTACCTGAAATATTTGCTACTATTTTTCGGGAGTCTCGATTTTTATATATACTTTTTTAAAGAAAAGAAAAACTTTATTTATCCGCTGCATGAGAGAATGGTTTTATTTTTACAGTGGATGGTTTTGCCAATTCTAATTTGGGTTTTGCTAAATCCAGATAGAATCGGGGGAATTACCGATGCGGCTACTTTTGTTAAGGCGGAAGGATTTCAAAAGGATTTCCAAGTCGAAAGAAATTTTTCTTATTATTTAGAATTTTTTAGAACTTTTTTTAAAACAAGTATTTCGGATATTTATTTAAATTATTTGGTTTTTGGTTCCATACTAGTTTCTCTCGCTCTTGGTAGCGTTCTACTTTTTCTAAAGAAAAAAGCAGAAAAGCATCTTGTCTTTTCCTTTCATATTTTCATCACGTTTTTCATCTTATTGTTTTTGACTCCTAACCACCAAGGTAGACATTTTTTTCATCTCTACCCTAGCTTTATTTTTACATTTCTTTTATTGATTCTATCCATTCCAGAGAAAGGAAAATACATCGCTCTAGTGGGTGTTGTTTTTCTATCAGCTTATTCTGTTTATCCTATTGTATTCACCCCGACGGAACAATTAGCAAAGACAGAATTATGCTTTATGGGCTATTCCCCAGAAGACTACGATATACCTCGCTGGGTAGACGATAAACTAAAAAATGAAATCAAACCAAATACTATTTTTCTAAATTACTTAGACCCAACTCATGTAAATAAATCCGATGCGGAGGTATTACTCTCCTTATCCGCTTATAAAAATAAAGCAAGATTTGTCATTAACCCCAAGAAAATAGAAAAACTATCTCCTGATTACAAAACTCTTATCACAGCGGCAAACTCTTGTAATATCCTTGAACAAAGTCCACTTACAGAAGTTCTAAAAACAAAGCCTTGGAAATTGACAAAGGATGAATCTTCTGAGAAAGCTTGTGTTAAAAGTTACGAGCTACTAAATTGATTTAGGCTCTTAGTATCCGAAAATAAGCTAAGAAGATCGGAAAACTCGAAGTTATAAGTAGCTAATTTCTATTAGTTACATATAGAAACAGGAGAGAGAAGAATATATGTTACCGAAATTCATTTTAGAAAAGGAAAATTTTTGCATACGTAATTTTATTTATACCATTTCTCGTAAAGAATTGCGTCCAATTTCTTCGAATAAGTAGAATCAGTATATCAATCGGAAAAAGAGATTAAACATTCGTTTTAAAATGACCCTTATTTTCCGTTGACAATTCTTTTAGAATTAGAAAAAACTAATCTATGAACTCAAAAAAAATCATTCTAATACTTCTTTTTATTTCATTCAATCTATGCTCTGACTCCGCGAGAACGAAATGGAGTGCAAACCTTGGAAAACTAACTTGGTCGGATGCAAACACAAAATGTGCAGAATTAAAAATGCGTCTGCCAACTCTAGATGAACTTAAAAAAGGGTATGATTCAAACGAATTGGAATCTTGGAAACAAGAAGGTAATACATACTGGACGGCAAATGAAATTTCCAAAGAGCGCGCTTCTTATTTCACACTTCTCAATGGAGTAAGTTTTAGTTTGGCAAAAGACAAAACTATTCTTGCTAGATGCATTTTAAAATAAACGGACTGATCATTTCATTTTGTCGCAAAACAAAAAAGTCTCTTCTAAAAAAAAGTTATGAAAAATTCGCACATAAATGCATTTTTCTGACCCAGTATTTAAGAAGGAGAATGAATCATACAATGGACTTCAAACATTTTATAGACGAACAAATAAAGGAATCCAATGAAGAATACTTGGGACTTTATGCAAATGGATACGAGAATGGCAAAACGTCTTCAACCAATACCCAAAAATTTCCACGCGAAGAAAACCCGTTTATAGAAATCAACTCCACACTCTTAATACCAGAAAAATACTATAAACGATTCATGGAAAAAGTAATAACCCACCAAGGTGTTCGGAGCTATATTTCTTATCTGCTAATGAAATATAAAATCCATATTGCCAACGGCTTAGTCCCCGCGTATCGCAATCATACAACCAAATACCAAGAGAAGAATTTGAATTTGATGAAAGTTGCTTTCAGACCTAATCTTGATGATTGGGCTGAACTGAAATTGTATCGTCTTAGTTTTGGGATGTCAATTTCTGCTTTCTTGGTTTACTTACTAATCGCCGACTTTGTAGATTTTGCAGAAAAAATCTCGTATTTCTTGGGGGCTGTAGGAATTCCTTTGACCCCAAATTTTTACTTATGTGGTAAGATATATTTATCTCGCAGTAGAGCCCTTTATTCTACTGCATTCCTTTACAGGAACAGCAGATATGGGTAAAAAAACGAATCTGCTTCAACATTCAGTCAAATTTTGAACTAAAAAAAGTTTTGCAACTAGATATCGATAGGCAAGACGCGGATAGGATGTGTTCTCATAATATAGTTAGCGGTAACTTCTAAGTATGCGCAACAGAAGTTTTTGGAAAATCTTTTACTCCTGTCCACTTTCTAAAAGTCGTTGAAATTCATCTACGTCTTTAGGTAGCAAATACAAAATTGCTACAGCTTCGTGCGAGGGAACGGCAAGATTTTCTAAAAATAAAAAATCTTCTCCTGTCACAAAGTAAGGAATTTCCATTTCCTCCAAATGAAATTTCAAAATCGCGAGTAGCTGTAAATCTCTTGTTTGAAAACAGGGAACGAATTCTAATCTAGTCATAAATCGTGCCAACCTTTAGCAAAAAATTCCCTGTAAAAACAGTTTTTTTCGTAAAAAAATGGTATTTTTTCAAAAAAAAATCTATACATACGTTACCATTCCTTGGAAGATTGAAATAACGAAAAAGTTATCATTTATCCTCTATTTTGTCCGTGCCTTAGTGCATACTCAGAATAGATTCTGGTAAAAAATGATTTTTTTTGAAATTTTGAAAAAAAATTTCAAAAACACCGCACATTTTATCATTTTTTTACCCAATTATATAGAAACCAAAGGAGTTATTCATGAAAAAAGGAAAAGAGGATAGAGCAGAAGAAATTCTCTCCGAAAAAAACGAAGAGAGAAAAAGAGCCATCGACGCTGCAATGGGGCAGATCGAAAAACAATTTGGAAAAGGCTCTATTATGCGTTTGGGAGCAAATTCAGCCGTTGCAATACCTGTGATTTCTACCGGATCACTGGATTTGGATATTGCATTAGGGATTGGTGGTTTGCCCGTTGGTCGTATCGTAGAAATTTACGGACCTGAGTCCTCTGGAAAGACAACTCTCATGCTTTCCACCATTGCCCAAGCGCAGAAGAAAGGGGGAATAGCCGCATTTATCGACGCCGAGCACGCTTTGGATCCTTCTTACGCTAAGAAATTGGGCGTAAATATTGACGACCTTCTGGTTTCTCAACCGGACAACGGGGAAGAGGCACTTGAAATTTGCGAATCTCTGGTTCGTAGCAATGCGATTGATATTATAGTAATCGATTCGGTTGCGGCTCTTGTTCCAAAGGCAGAGATCGAGGGAGACATGGGGGATTCGCACATGGGTCTCCAAGCGCGTCTCATGTCCCAAGCACTTCGTAAGCTGACTGGAACGATTTCCAAGTCTAAAACTACAGTGGTCTTCATTAACCAGATTCGTATGAAAATTGGTGTGATGTTCGGTTCTCCTGAGACTACCACAGGGGGAAATGCTCTCAAGTTCTATGCGAGTGTGCGTATGGATATTCGAAAAATTGAGACTTTAAAAGACAAAGAAGACCCAATTGGAAACAGAGTTCGCGTAAAAGTGGTGAAGAACAAGTGCGCACCTCCGTTCAAACAGGCGGAATTTGACGTTATGTTTAATTCTGGTATTAACAAAGAAAGTTCCATCATTGATCTGGCAGTCAAACATGAGATCATCGTAAAAGGTGGATCTTGGTATTCTTATAATGGCGAAAAAATTGGTCAGGGCAAGGAAACCGTTCGTGCATTCTTGCAAGAGCATCCTGATTTATCTGGTAAACTCGAAGCACAAATTCGCGACCTAAACGATCTTCCTCCCAACGGATCTGGTGTTGTTGCAGTAGCACCAGCCAAAGCAGCAGAAAATGGAAAAGAGACTTCCACAAAAGGCGAAAAATCTTCCCGTAGAAACATGGCTTTAGAAGAGGAGTTAGAATCCGCTGAAGCTGTGGTTTAAACTTAGCAGGCTTTCTTTTTAGAAACTATTGATCCGAGGTACGCAAGTGCCTCGGTTTTTTTTTATTAGAGAGCCGAGCGGAAAATAGCAAATAGCTCCCCGACAGCTTTAAATTTTTTTCTATGTAAAATTTGTTTTTCACTCTTTCTGTCCTTAAAAGAAGCAGGAAGACTTCGCACACAAGTCTTTCCATTTAACTGGTAGTAGACTAAGTCTCCAATCCTACCTTTTAGTTTACCCTGTATTTGATTGTATAATAATGCCATTGTTTTATTCCTAAGTATAATATGTATTAGCCGTTAGGAAATAAATAGATGTAATATCTAGATTTTATTTTCCTAAAAATTCTAACGGACAGTTAAATTTTCGTTTGCTTCTATTTTATTCTTAACTAACCCTAAAAATTATTTTTCAACAATTACGTAGTTGCACCATTTTTTTTACATGTAGCAATTTTCTTACAAGCCTTTGGTTGTCCTTACATACCCATTACTCGTATCTATACTCATATTGGTTTGTATACTTCTCGTAATGGGTATACGTAGCAGTATAGGAAGTGTATCCGTTGCGAAAGGAAAGATGGGAGGATGTGAAAAAATAAAACGTTGCAATCGCTTAAATTGTGTTTTGAGCCTACCGATAGCAGAACTTATTTATGAGAAGTGGTATATACCAATTCCCAAAAGTAAGTTCCGATTTATAATTGAATACTCTGCTCTTGGGAATTGGGAATACCCCTTTCTGGAAAAATAGCAGAACTTATTTATGAGAAGTGGTATATAAAAATCGAGAGGCTAATAAAATCCTGCTTTACTTGAAAAGATGAATATATATTTTATTATTGTGATAGTGAGTTTCGGAGATAAGTTTACCGAGGATTTGTTCAATGGACTTCCAAGTTCGAAAACAAAAAAGCTTCCAAAGGAACTTATTGAGATTACTCTAAGAAAATTAGATATTATTAATGCCGCTTCTAAAGTAGAAGATTACCATTAATCATTCAGAGGAGAATACTGTGTTACCTAAAAATAGAATTGCAAGTCATCCTGGAATCATTTTATTAAAAGAGTTTTTAGAGCCTCTAAATCTCACTCAAACTCAATTTTCGAGACATGTTGGTTTAAGTCTTCAAACAATAAATGAAATTATCAAAGGTAAACGAGGAATAACCCCTGAAACCGCTTGGTTATTTTCTAAACTTTTTGGAACAACACCAGAGTTTTGGATGAATCTACAAATGAACTACGACTTAACAGTTCGAAAACCGGTAGTCAAACTTAAAACGTTGCAATCGCTTAAATTGCCTTTAGCTGTTTGAATTTACATTTACTTGCAAGCGCACACTCCTCACATACCGGCTTCTTAGCCTTACATACCTTGCGGGTAAAGTCGAGTAACCCGTAATTGAATTGCTTGCAGTTTTTTTGGGGTGTGACTTTTTCTGCCAATTCTTTAAACCATTTTTGTCTGCGGGTTTAACCTACAGCCATCTTCGCGGAATCCTTCCAGAGATAGGGTGGCATAGGAACTTTTAATTCCCAAGTGATACTCATTGGCTTTGAACCATAATGTTCTCTGTAAATACACTCTCCTAAAAATATATAGGACATTGTATTTCCAAATTCATCTTCATTACGTTCTCTCACAAAAAGTAGTATTTTCTTTCCTAAACTTACGTGGTTAATATAACTTAACCCCTTTCCTCTATCTGGACTTGTAGCATTTTGGGATTGCCAATGAAATAAAGTATCGCTTATTGCATAATCTTGATACATTGTAGTTGGAGAAAAATCTTTTTCTGATTTAACCAAATCAATAAACAATAGTTCTGTTTTGAGTTCTTTGTTATCCGCAACTCCTTCTCTGTTGGAGGATTTTTTTTCAAAAGTGCTAAAGCCAAAAGCGGCTAATACCTGTTCCCTTGTATACCGGCTGTGTAGTTTTAAAGGTTGCGAATAAGGGAGAGTAATCTCAGTTTCCAAAAAATCAATTTTATCTAATAAGATTTCTAGCACTTCTATAATTTCTTCGACTAGAACTTTGTTTTTTCCAATGGAGCGAATACTTTCTTCGAGTGAACTAAATCCTCCAGCATTCTGCCAAATATCATAATGGAGCATTAAACATATAGATTTTTCGACATCAGATAATTCATTCAAATTAATTTGGAAATCAACTTTAGTTAAATCTAATATGAATTTAAAATAGTAATTCGAATTACAAGAAAGCCATTTCTTACTTATAGCCCTATAAATTTCTAACTCATTCTCTTGCGGGTAATCTTCTATTTGCTCTGCTAATACGCATAGACGTTTCCAATTTCCTCTTTTGTAAATATACTGTAATGGGATATGATAGAAGTGTATAAAATTTTTTAACGTAAGTGGCAAAGTAGTTTGGTATTTGTAATTTCGTATTTTATTTAATAGCTGGTTTTTATTTAGATTCGTTGCTTGCTTAATATTTTGAATGATAAAATCTTTCGCCTTTCTCTCTAAAATAATTGTGCAGCCAAGTGGAAGATGCGGAAAATCATCCTCTATTTCTTTTTGGATAGATGTATTCGTCTTACCAATCAGTGCTCTAAACTTTCCTTCAAAGTCATATTCTG
>JAGOHK010000141.1 GCA_017996175.1 Leptospiraceae bacterium | reverse complement strand
CACCTACTTACGGGGATATTATTTTAAACCATGAAATTGAAGTAAATCTTCCGACAGAAATTTATTTTAGAAACGAAGAAAAATCTATCATTCGAAAAATAAATAAGAATAAGATTTTTATAGACCCACCTCCTCCTAAAGCAGTAGGCGCGGGACAGGCAGTGAATATTCCGGATGATTCGCTTCGAATAAAAGGATATTTTACAGAAGAGGATTTGGAGTATATAAAAGCAGCGCGTGAACTCGGTATTAAAAATTTCTTTTTATCTTTTGTGGAGGAAAAATCAGAAATAGATAAACTCCGCGAGTTTATTCCAGATGCTAAAATTATAGCTAAGATAGAATCTAAAAGAGGAATTGAATTTGTAAATCAAATCTATCATTCGATAAATGATAGGCTCGGACTAATGGCAGCCAGAGATGATCTTTATATAAATATAGGAGCGGATAAGACAAATATATTTCCAATTTTGCAAACAATTATAAATAAAGATAGAAATGCAATTCTGGCGTCTCGTCTATTTACTTCACTAGAGGATAATGAGGAAGTGTCGCTTGGTGACTTATCTGATTTTTTTCTTATGAAATCTTTCGGGTATAATTCTTTTTTACTCAGCGACGGACTCTGTTCTGGTGAAAAATCTTTTTTAAATACAATGAAAGTTTTAAAAGAAATAATACTGTAGCGTGCAAAATAGTTTCATCATTATTGGTCTCGGCTTTGGGGACGAGGGGAAGGGAACAATCACAGATTACCTCGTTCATAAATACAAAATAAAAACAGTCATTCGATTTAATGGCGGATCACAAGCGGCGCATAATGTTGTTACGCCGGAAGGATTATGGCATACATTTAGTCAATTTGGATCAGGAACATTTTATAAAGAAAATCAAACTTTTCTTTCTTCTCAGATGTTATTAGATCCTTACGCTCTTTTAGAAGAGGAATCAGTTTTAAAGCGCAAAGGAATAACAAATGCGATGAATCGACTTATACTAGATCCAAATTCCCCCGTAATAACTCCCTTTCATAAAATGCTCGGAAGAGTCACTGAAATAGAGAGAGGCAAAGAGCGATTAGGCACAACTGGAAAGGGGATCGGGCAAGTTGTACAAGACATTTCTAAGAATAATAAGAATACAATTTACATAAAAGATTTTTATTCAAAGAAAAATCTCAGGTTAAAATTGGAATTGCATTACCAAGAAAAATTAGAAAAAGCTGAGAATACTATTTCTCTAAATGGATTTACCGAATCCAAAAAAGTTTTAAAGTATTTCAAGGATAAATACAATCCGACTAAATTATTTAATTTTTATAATGGTTTTGCAAATACGTATTCTAATTGCATTGATAAAAAAGAAAAAACTATTCCTAATTTATTTAAGTCCAATTCATCCGTTTTGTTTGAGGGGGCGCAGGGAGCGTTACTCGATAAAGACTTGGGATTCTTTCCTTATATCACTAAGACTGATACAAAACTATCTGCTGCGGAAAATCTTTATTTGCCTTTCAAAGATACTATTCCTGTAAATAAAATCGGGGTGCTGCGTGCTTATTCACATCGACACGGAAACGGACCGCTTCCCACTGAAATGCAAACACTTTCTAAAAAAATTCCAGAAGAGCATAATGTATACAACGAATGGCAGGAAGACTTCAGAGTCGGCTGGCTTGATTTAATATTATGTAGGTATGCGATAGCGATGAATCCGAATCTGGATTCGATTGCACTTACCTGTCTGGATAAACTAAGTGGATTTTCTAAAATTAAGATTTGTACATCATATAAATTTACTGGAGTGATTGAAAAGAATTTATCCTCTGTTTTTAATTTTGAAAAGATTCGGAATGAATACAGGATAACTTCGATTAACCCTGTATTCGGATTAGAAATGGAAGATAGAAAAAAAGTAACAGAAATATTATCTCAATGTAAACCATTTGATTTTCTGGAATTTAAAGGTTGGAAAGAAAATCTGAATGAAATCAAATTTGCAAACCAACTTCCTAAAAATGTAAAAACCTATTTGGAGTTTCTGAAATCCAAACAAGGACTCGGTCTTCCTATTTCGATTCTTTCTTTTGGAAATACTCGTGAGAATAAATTTCCTTAATTGAGAAAGCAGAATATGATAATAAAGTCAAACGACTTTGTGCCTTACTTTCTGCTGATTGTATTGGTAAATGTTCGACCGATATAAATCCAGTCTCTTGCATTGATAAAAAATGTGATTCCTATTTGATTTGCACATCTGGAATACATTTTCCACCAGGAATAATCTGGGATATTGATTGAATTAAATTTACTCTCAGCAATAGCTTCTGAATCGAATCATCCTGCCAATCATTTTGATCCTGATAATCCTGCTCAAAAAAATAAACCCTAGGCAAAAAAAGAAATTCACAGAATAAGGGCTTTGAAATCTTATACTACCAATGGCATCTATGAATCAAAAGAGTAAAGAATCCGAAAAACCGACCCCCGCTGAACCCCAATCTTTTTTATCATCCCTTGGTTCCCTTGCATTTATTATTGTTTTAGTGTTTGGTTTTAAATCCTCTATTTTGGATGCGAATAATATTCCATCTGGTTCGATGATTCCAACTTTGAAAATCGGTGACTTTTTATTTGTAAATAAAATGCGTTATTCGATTCGAATGCCATTTACAGAAAAAGAACTATTTCGTTTTGATGACCCGAAACGAGGTGACATCGTTACATTCGATCCACCTAATCGAAATAAAATCAGAGCGTTATTAGCTGACCTCGGACTAAGCCCTGAGCTAGCCGCCTATATCCGTCCTGCCATCGAAGAAAATTATATCGAAACGAACTCTTCTCCAAGATACTTTGGGCTTGGAAATATGTTTTCAAAACGGTTTGTCAAACGTGTAGTTGGTCTTCCGGGTGACACCATGCGCTTAAAACAAACACAAATGAAATCAGCAAAAGGCGATATTGTCAGTTATACGTTCGTTGAATACAAAGAAAAAGGGGCGGGTAGTTTTACAAATTACAATCCAGAAATTCATCCAGCCGAAAAAGAACTTTCTGACTTAGATAATGTAAATGCCATCGGCAAATCCTTGTTTACCGAAACCAAACGTGATTTTAAACACTTCGTAATTGAAGGTTCTCATTCTGCTAGTTATGAATTTTTTGAATACTGTTCCAAAAACAATGGTACTTGTAAAATTCCGGAAGGATATTACATGGTCATGGGGGATAATCGGGATGATTCGAGTGACTCTCGTTTTTGGGGACTTGTAAAAAGAGAGGATATTCTTGGTAAGGCGCTCATTATTTATTTTTCTATCAATTGGAAAGACAATACTTGTATGTACAAAAGCAGTGTAGAAAATATAGAATCCGATCCCTATCACGAAGAGAAGTATGAGAATGAAGATCTTTTCAAAAACTGCCACCCAAGTGAAATAGATCGTTCGATGATGAATGAAAGCCTATTCGGTTGGTTAAATAGAACTTTGCGTTATAGAATCTGGCGAATGGATATTCGTTGGAATCGAATTGGTCGTATTTTAGAGTGAACCTCTGGGAGTTATCTAGCCTTGGAATGGAATTTGCATTTATTTTCGTAGGCTCAGTTTTACTTGGAAATTATTTAGACCAAAAATTTGAAACTTCTCCTTGGGGCTTATTGTCATTAGCCGTATTAGGCTTTTCCTTTTCGATATATTACATCATCCACAGAGCCAATAAAGTAAACTCGGACGACGATACAAAACAAAAAAAATGAAATCATCCTTTATTGACCATTTACGCATAATCGAAATTACCCATTCAAATATAGAACTCATTTTACCTTTATTCGCAAAATATAGATTATTCTATGAAGTAGAATCTAACGCCAAAGAAGAAGAAATTTTTCTGAGAAATCGAATTCAAAACAAGGAATCCAAGATTTTTGTTGTTATGGAAAATCAAATCGCGATAGGGTTTACACAGCTTTACCCCTCTTTTTCCTCTCTTTCCTTAAAACCAGTTTGGATATTAAATGATTTATATGTAGAAGAAGAATATCGCAAACAAGGTGTTGGTAAAATGCTATTAGACGCAGCAAAGGATTTTGCTATAGAGACAAAAAGTAAAGGTCTTACCCTAACAACAGCGATTCAAAATACAATTGCACAAAGTTTATACGAAAAATATGGTTTTATTCGAAACGATCATTTTTATGAATACTTTTTGTTTTTTTAGTAAGAACTTTTACCACCGATGAACACGGATTAACACCGATTAAATTATTGACGGTTTTATCCATTAACCGCAACTTGTAAGCTTATGGCACTTAGCTGGAATGAAATCAAAGAAAGAGCAGTAAATTTTTCCAAAGAATGGGAAAAAGACTTTAACGAGAGAGCAGAAGCAAAATCTTTCATGGATGCTTTTTTTAATGTCTTTGGAGTAAATAGACGACGTGTTGCAACATTTGAATCTAACGTTAAGAGTGAAATTGGTAAGCAAGGATTCATTGATTTATTATGGAAGGGAAAAATTTTAATTGAGTTCAAATCGAAAGGAAAAGATTTAGATAAAGCCCACGATCAAGCAATAGGATATTTTTCTGGGCTAAAGGATAACGAGCTTCCAAGATACATTTTAGTTTCTGATTTTGCAAATTTTCGACTTTATGACTTAGAAGAAAATACGCAAATAGAATTTCAATTAAAAGATCTAGTAAATAATGTTCAGGCATTCGGGTTCATCGCGGGTTACGAGCAGAAGACTTATGAAGACCAAGATCATGTAAACATCAAAGCAGCCGAGTTAATGGGCAAACTCCATGACAGACTAAAAGAAATTGGATACGAAGGTCATCCATTAGAAGTATACTTGGTGAGAGTCTTATTCTGCTTATTCGCAGAGGACACTACGATTTTCGAAAAGCAATTATTTCAGGATTATATTCAGCAAAGAACAAGTGAAGATGGTTCTGATTTAGCAGGAAAACTGCAAGAAATATTTCAAGTGTTGAATACCCCCAAGGAAAAACGATTTAAAAATCTGGATGAACAATTAAATAAATTTCCTTATGTGAATGGAAAGCTATTTGAAGAAGTTTTACCAATCGCAAGTTTTGATTCTAAAATGCGTCATGCGCTACTCGAATGCTGTTACCTCGACTGGAGCTTAATTTCTCCAGCAATCTTTGGCTCTATGTTCCAAGCAGTAATGAATAAAGAAGAGCGTCGTAATCTAGGTGCACATTATACGAGTGAAAAAAATATTCTAAAGTTAATTGAGCCCCTTTTTCTAGATGAATTATATGACGAATTTGAATCAGTTAAGGGTAATCGAAATAAGCTGATAGATTTTCATAAAAAAATTGCAAAGTTAAAATTCCTAGATCCTGCTTGCGGTTGCGGCAACTTCTTAGTAATCACATATAGAGAATTACGAATTTTAGAAATGGAAATTTTAAAGGTCTTAAGTAAAAAAGAAATGTTTACGAATATCAAAAATGTAGCACTCTTAGATGTAGACCAAATGTATGGAATTGAGATTGAAGAATTTCCTGCAAGAATTGCCGAAGTTGCCATGTGGTTGGTAGACCACCAGATGAACCAAAAATTGAGTGAAGAGTTTGGAATTTATTTTCTTAGACTTCCACTTCAGAAAGCGGCAAATATTTTAAATGCAAACGCACTTCACACAGACTGGAACAGTTTAATAAAACCAAGAATCATCGAAACTTATTTCTACGATATGGGCAAAAAGGAAGTAGCTGGTAAGGTCGAAGAGGTAAAAGATGATTATGCGTATATTCTTGGGAATCCACCTTTTATTGGTTATTCTTTTCAGAGTAAACGTCAAAAAGAAGACATGGAATTTGTCTTTTCTCGTTATGAAGATGCAGGTGTTCTAGATTACGTTGCTTGTTGGTATCTGAAAGCAGCTAAGGTCATTCAAGATGCACAAACACAAGTCGCTTTTGTATCTACAAATTCCATTAGCCAGGGCGAACAAGTTGGCGTTCTATGGAAAATCCTTTTACATGAATTCAATGTTAAAATCAATTTCGCACATAGAACATTTGATTGGAGTAATGAAGCTAAGAACAATGCAGCCGTCCATGTTGTAATAATTGGATTTAGCCAAAAAGAAAATCAAAATAAATTCATCTATGATTATGAAGATATAAAAGGAGATCCTCATAAGACGGAAGCAAAAAATATAAATCCCTATTTATTAGATGGACCTAATATCTTGATTGTGAAAAGAAACAAACCAATCAATCAAGTTCCAATGATGTCAAAGGGAAGTTCTCCAACAGATGGGAAAAATTTGCTTTTAGATGATTCTGTAAAAGAGGAAACGTTAGTTAAATACCCTGAACTCACTCCCTATATCAAAAGATATATGGGAACCGATGAATTTATTTATGATATAAAAAGATGGTGCTTATGGTTAAAAGATGCAGATCCATCTATCATTCGAAGCAATCCATTTATTCAAGAAAGATTAAAGGCAGTCAAAACATTCAGATTAAAAAGTCCGAAAATTCCTACGCAAAAATGGGCAGAGTTTCCTTCTCTCTTTATAGAAGAAAGGCAACCTGATTCAGATTATATTTTTATTCCAAGAGTCTCTTCTGAAAATAGAAAATATATTCCTATCGGCTATGTCTCGAAAGATATTATCATAAGTGATAGTGCGATTTCTTTGGTTGGTGCGAAATTATTTCAATATGGAATTCTACTTTCCATCATGCATATGACTTGGGTGAAATATGTTTGTGGACGTTTAAAAAGTGATTATAGATATTCTAATACAATCGTTTACAATAATTTTCCATGGCCGCTAGATTTAAAAGAAAAGCAGATACAAAAGATTGAAACTGCTACACAGCTCATTCTAACTGTAAGACAAGAATTTCAAGATAAAGCTTTTTCAATTCTCTATGATCCAACAGCTATGCCTCCTAAACTTGTCAAGGCACACCAAGAACTAGACAAAGCAGTTGATGCGGCTTATCGCTCTAAGCCGTTCGAGAGCGAAGCCAAACGTATGGAGTTCTTATTTGAGTTATATGAAAAGTATACTGCTGATTTATTTACAAAGAAAAAAGGAAAAGGAAAATGAGCCTAGAAGATAACAAACAAGTTGTCAGCGATTTTTTTGAGAACATCAACAAAAAAGAAACAGCAAAAGCTTTTGAGCTATTAAGTGAAGATTTGCACTGGTGGATTGTTGGAACTACAAAGGCATCAGGCAACAAAGACAAAAGAATGATTAGTCTTGGATTTAAAATGATACATCGTGGATTTGAAGGGTTTCATTTTATTTTACATGAAATGACTGCCGAGGATAACAAAGTTTCGCTCATAGCAGAGTCTAAGGGCAAACACTCGAGTGGCAGACTTTACAATAACCATTATCATTTTCTGTTTACGATTGTAGATGGAAAAATTTCTAAAGTAAAAGAATACTTCGATACAGAACATGCAACTTGGATTGAAAATGGATAAGGTATATTATTGTTTGCCCCTCGGAGTTTTCGTTTTCTAAAATATAAAATTACTACTAAGCACAAATCTTTAGTTATCCTGCTTTGTTTTATTATCAGTGGGGGCTTGGAACTACTCGGACAAGAGGTTAAGAAAGCAGACAAGGTAGAAGTAATTGGCTCATCCCAAGAAAAAGAAACAGGCAAAACCAAATCAATAAAATCTGATCCAACTGGATTTACAGAAGTAATCGACGCGGAAAAGTTTCGAGGGAGATACACTTCGTTAACCGACGTACTCGAACGAGAAGCGGGAGTGCGCGTTAGGCGATTTGGTGGTCTTGGTTCTTATTCCACTCTTTCTATTCGCGGGTCAAATGCAAATCAGGTGCGAATCTATGTAGATGGAGTTCCGCTTAACAACGCGCAGGGCGGAGAAGTGAATTTATCTGACTTATCTTTTGATAATCTAGAAAAAATTGAAATTTACAAATCAGGCTCCTCCCCAGGGTTCAGTGGATCTGCGATAGGCGGAACAGTAAACCTCGTCACAAGTAAATCAACAAGAAAACCATCTACTCGATTTATAATTTCCGGTGGAAGTCTAAATACATTTAAGTTCAGTGCAAGTCATAATGCAAATTCGGATAATGTACGTTATTCGTTATTTGCCCAACAAGAAAAATCAGATCAAAATTTCACTTTTCGAAGTAATAACGGAACTTTTTTTAATACATTCGATGACTTTGATGATAAAAGAAGAAATGCCCAGTTCAATCGTTACAATTTTACAGGCAATGTTTCCTTTGATATAAAACAAACAACGATTACCCTCTTAAATGATTTTAATTACAGGCAAAATGGAATTCCAGGACCCGGAAACAACCAAACCAAAAAAGTAGAAAGGGAATATATTCGAAATACAAGCTCTCTTGGAACTAGCACAAAATCGTTCTTATTCACAAATCTAAATTTAGACACAAGGCTTTTTTATACAGGGGCGAGAGACCATTTATTTGACCCACTTTCTGAATTTTCTTCCGGAACCCCAAATTCTAAAGCAGATATTCAGCAATACGGATTACATATATTACCCTCAATCTACTGGCTGAATGCAAATCAAATTTTTAGATTTTTATTTGCATTTGAACGGGAAACATTCAAACGGGATAGGAGAAATAAGTTTGATGAAATTATAGACCGCTCTACTCGTAAATTCCGTTACCATACTACGTGGCAAGTTCAGGATGAAATTCGACTCTTAGATAAACGTTTGATCTTAAGTCCAACTATTCAACAGGAACTTTATATTGATAGGTTTAATTCAGAGGACAATTTTTTTAGAAACACCCAAAATGAGCCCAATAAAAAAACAACTCAATACACAAACTACAGAATGGGGTTACTCGGTATAATCTACAAGAATACGGAAAATACATTTAGTTTCAAAGCAAATATTGCAAGAGAAAGAAGGATTCCTGATTTTCTAGAACTATTTGGGGAGAGAGGCTCTGTAATTGGAAACCTTTCTCTAAAACCAGAACGGAGTGTGAATATGGATGCTGGTTTTATTTATGACATACAGAGAAAAAATAGTAAGTTCACAACTTCCATTGCCTATTTCCAAAAGAATATTACAGATATGATTTTATTTGTTCCCAATTCCCAGTTTACACTCAGACCGGAGAATATTGATTCTGCTAGTATTAAAGGAGTTGAGTTTACTCAGAATTTGACGCTCTTTGAAAGATGGAAATTTGAATCAAACTACACCTACCAAAAAGCGATCAATACTTCCGCTGTACGTTATCTAAAAGGAAAATACCTCCCACTGCGTCCTCTCCATGAGTGGCATGGAAGTATCAGTTACCGCTTTGATAAATTCGAACTTGGACTCGAAAATATTTTTATCGGAGCAGTTTTTAAAGACCGCGCCAATGAATACCAAAACTACCAAGAGGCTCGCTGGCTTCATAATATATTTTTTACTTATTATTTTAAGCGATCTACCGAAGAGGATAATCGGGAATTACTCATTTCTTTTGAAGTAAAAAATATTACAGATAAACGAGCAGAGGATATTATAGGGTATCCTCTACCTGGTAGAATTTGGTACGGGACGATTAGCGGGAGATTTTAACCCAACTTAGATTCATTTTAATATAAATTTTTTTTCGATTTGAGTTCCTGAATAATATTCTCAGTAACTCTTTGTATCAGTTTAAATTCCCATGGAAAATCTTTATTGCCATCTTTTATAATCTGAGTTATTCCATGAAAGATAAATATAATTCCGAACCAATAATCTGCTTTTCTAAATCTATTTGTTTGAAAAACAATTTCTCCCGTCTTTTTTAAAATTCGAAAATTCTCTTTAAATTCTATTTCCGCATAATAAGGAGTTAAACTTAATGTTAGAAAAGTCGCAATAGGTAAAACAGGATTACTCTTACTTATGTAGCTAGTTTCAATTTCTATAATAAGTTCTGCTTTTTCCAAATCAATTTCGATGTTCTGGAAATGATTACTCAATGTAGGTAATACGATATATTTCCAGCTTGTAAGCCTACGACTTCCTCGTTTAAGAACTTCTCCATTATGATTTATAATTACAAATACTGGAGTTTGAATTTTAGTCTCTAAATTCTGTATTCCACTAAAATCAGGAACAGGAGTTTCCTTATAACGATAAGTGCTACATTGTAGTTGAAATAGGAGGAATAACAGAATTATTATTTTCATTTTTCACCTAACTTTTCTAACAGGTTCTGCAAAGCCAGTTCTAACATTTCCTTTCGCCTTTGATCTGCCTCTGTTCTATCAGAAAAAAGAAATTTTCGAAACTTTGCCCTTAAACTAAGCGGAGTTCTAGCAATTTCTTGATTCAGAGAATTATAAGCGATAAGACTACCTTCATAATCTAAACTATGGATATAAGATGGAAATCCCCATTCATCGTATTCATCTAGTTTTGAAAAATTAAATTCAAGAATTATTGCATTTTCAGGTAAAACAGTTTGTTGCGAATAAAGAATATTAGCCTTCTCAAATTGTTCTAGGTCTCTAATAAATCTATAAATCGAATAAGTAGTATCCACATGATGATCTACCCAAAAATGATAGCGGTAAGTCTCTGATTTATTTAATAACTTTATCCATATAGGAAATTTTTTCTTATTCTTGATAGGATTCGGTTTCGGAACTACGAAAAAAACTATATTAGATTCGTTTGTGATTCCTATGCAAGCATCTACCCCAACCAATAAAATACCAATTAGAAGCCAATTTGCTAATAGGACAGCTTTAATAAAAATTTTTATTCGATGAGCAATACTAAAAGTTAACCTAAACAGTATAAATCTCTCCTATCGGTTTATCTAGATTAGCCCGCTTGGCATAAAGAAATTTTAGATGATGATCGAAATGAGAATTTGTCTTTTTGATGATAGTTTCGAGAGTTAGAACACCGACCTCGGAATGAACACCTGTGCGTTTCAAGTCGTTTTCTGAAAGGTTTTGCAGAACTAACGAAAGGTATTCTCGATTAGCCGCAAAGAGTCTAGCAGCAATAGCCACTGCCTCTGGTTTGTAAAATAGATTTTCCTTCCACTTAGTTTCATCGAATGCCAGTAAAGAGGGGTTATCCTCTGCAATGACACGTTTAATTCTATCAGATAATACAAGCTCTGCATCTACTATATGAATTATTACCTCGGCTAAACTCCAAAGTCCCGGACCTGGAGTTGCGATTAAATCTTCTCTTGCTAATCCTGTTGTTGCATAGCTCAAAATATGAGTTGCTTTTGTGTAAGCTTTCGTTAATTCTTCTTTCATTTTTTCCTTCCTGATAATATTTCTGATGTATAGGAGTTCGATAATTTTTTGATGTTTTGAATTTCCAATTGAGACAAATCGGAATTTACCGCAAGTTCGTATTCTCTTTTTAAAGTTGTATCAAAAATTCCCGGGTCATCACTGCTGATAGTAACTCGAAGTCCATTTCTAACAAAACGATGAATAGGGTGGCTTTTCATATCAGGTAACATTCCAATCAGTAAATTCGAAGTGGGGCAACATTCGATTACGGATTTAGATTCTTCTCGGATTAAATACATTGTAAATTCCTGTAGAGTAAGCAATTCATCAATGTATCGTTTGTCAATAGGAAAAGAAATTTTATCTTCTGGATTTTTTTGGGTTAGTAAATCTCTTTCTTTTAATAGTTTCGAATAATCAGAAGTAACCCCAAAGGATTTTAATTTTTCGTAATGCTGGATTTCGAAATTAATTTGATCTACTCTCTCGCTCACTTTTTCCTGAATTGTTCTATCGGCAAAACTCTCAGGATTAATTCCAAGAGAAATACAATGCCCCAGTCTATGAGCGCCAAAAATAGCTGACTCTCCCACCCAGCGCACTGCCGACTTAGGAGTCTTATCTGCAAAACTTTCCCCTACGTGATATAGAATGGAAAGCGCGGTCTCTGGATTCTTTGCATTATCCGCTAGAACTTTTTCGAAAAAAAGTTTCTTATCTCGAGGGGGAAATCCTTCCTCTATATAACAAAAATCAATTCCGACTAAGTATTTTCTTGCTAAATCATTTTCTATGAGTAATTCTTTTAACCATTCATATTGCAGAAAAAAATTTCCATCACGATGAA
>JAGOHK010000140.1 GCA_017996175.1 Leptospiraceae bacterium | reverse complement strand
ACTACTTTATTTTTAGAGAGACCACAGAGCCTCATTAAAGTTTCTATTTTAATTCGAGTTTCCGGTGTATGCTTTATTCCTAAGTTATAATGCATCTTGTAAGCGAGTTGTAAAATTACCTTGAGTGTGTTCCCATCTATTAAATCAAAGAAAGGACTTCTAACATAATCAAAGTCTAAATTCTTTTTTGAATCCTTTGCTTTAGCAGATGGAAGAAAGAAAGGAATACAGGTAAAGTTTCCGATTGCTTTACCATCCCCATCCTTCTTATACTCCGTTGTAGTTAAGTAACGAATCCCCTTAAACACAATGTCTTCATTTTTTACATCATTCTCAAGTTGCCTTGCAATATCAGAAGCAATTTCCTTATAACTGGCTTCGGTGAATTTGACTTGAAATTCTGCTTTGTTATGAGAGCCAGCTCTTTTTTCAAAGAGTCCTTTTTTAACTAACCATGTTGCTCCCTTTCGTAATGATTTTTCTGAATACCCGTTACAAAAATAAAATAGGTCTTTGATTGTTAGCCATGATTTTTTCAATCTTCCAATATTTCGGCAAGCTAGAACTGCATATAGTATCTTGGTACCAATTTCACTTTCATTATGATTTATTTTTTTCTTTTCTTTGTTATCTGAATAGGAAGTGGAGACCAAACAATCCATGAATTCTAAAAGTTCATTTGGAATTGGAATTCCTTGCTCTATTTCTGGTAGATATTTTTTATTAGGGAATAATTCATTAAAACTTACGGGTTTAAATTTGGCTTTGTTCATATTTTCTGAGTTAGTTTAATTGAACATTAAAGATACTATACAAAGGGTAGGTATGATTAGATGAATTCACATTACTCTATTCTTTAAGTTTCAATCAATTTAGCTAGAACTCTTTCCTTTTTTATGATATTAATAAAAATCGGCAATGTCTGACAAAAAATCCTATGATTCCGATAAATTTGTTAGAAAATATTTTTTAACTGAGCAAATTTGAGAATCTTTCTTCAACACACTTTATAAACCCAGCCACTTTCTTCCTATCTGTTATCTGGCTACATTGAATCGAAAGGCTATGTATAAAACCGTTTGTTTCTTTTTGTGGAATATGGGATGTAACCGGATGATCGAAATGATTAGTTTGGAGATTTTTCCTTTTTTATAATCCAAAAATCATAAACCGTGAGTATAGCGTAAATAACCGTAAAATTCCACAAAGTTAGCATTTATAAATTATTTATTTCATTTTTTAAAATGTATTAAAACCTATGTTTCAAAGCATTCTCAATTTTACATATCCCTACTTCTCCACTTTATGTTTTATGCGTGACTTGCGTGCGTAAAATTTCCGTAAATCACGCGTAAAATCTGAGCAAATTTTGCGCAAATTTACGCGTAAAAAAATGTAAAATTCCCGTGCAAATCGGGCAAACTCTCGCAAAATTCGCTTTTTAAGAATATATGAGCTTTCATAATGTGATCTTAAACCGGAAAAGATGTTTTATCTAGGAGACAGGATTGGCTAAATGGGTATCTCATTTATAAAAATTTACTCGCCTTGAACTTTTTATAACCCCAAAATAATAAACTGCGAGTATACCTCTAATAACCGTTGAATTTCGTTGAATTGAGATTTCTCCTATGAATTTCTAAATATTTATAATGCCTCAAAACATAGGTTTCTCGTCATTTTCTTTTCTTATTTCTCCCTTCTACACTTTCTTGAATCAACTAGTTGTTTACGCCGTTAAAATTTCGTTGATCAACTAGTTAAAAATCGTTGTTTTTTCGTTGATTGACCAGTTGAATTCGTTGAATTTTGGTTAGGATTTATTTTTTCTCGTTCAACTGCTTTTTTAAAGTGACGCTGCACCATAAGAATGTTCCATTGAAACAGCTTCCCTACTACATTAAATAAGCCTCTGAACGAAAAAAAATGTCCCTAATTTTCTTTGTACCGTTCGTTTTAAGAGGTTTCGTCTTCGTACTAGCCAACTTTTACGAGTACACGCCTTAATTCGTTGTACCGTTCAATTAATGCAGTTTTTGACATTATTTTTTCCCCTTTCTTGACCAGATCTTCCAAGTAAGTGTTTAGTTCATTAAACTGAGTATATGTAATAAGCAGGTTTCTAAAATCGGAAAGTAAATCCTTCTTAATTTTATCATGGAAGTTCGTTTCTGGATTCTCTTCTTTTGAACTTAATTCTAAATTTCCTACTCCTACACTATCTTTATTTAATTCTTGTACTTTTGTTAAGATAAGATTTTTGTTATACAAGTCCTGAGACGGTAAACCCTCATTCTCGGAGACAGTCAAACTGGGTTGTACTAATTGTCTAGGTATGGTAAAACTGGTATGGATTGTTATTGGTCGATGGATACGTTTTCTTCTTCTTTGGTCTAATTGTTTTCTTACTTTAGCCATTCGATATGCTTTGAAATTGAAAAGATATACCCTTGAATTTCTTCTTACCTTATACACCCGTAAATAGTTTCCTTCTTTTAGAAAATCCAGTGCCTTCATAACTTTGTTTCTGGAGAGTCCGCAGAGCTTCATTAGAGTTTCTATTTTAATTCCGGTTTCGGGTGTATTCTTTTTCCCTATGTTGTAGTGCATCTTGTAAGCGAGCTGTAAAATTACTCGGAGAGTATTTCCATCTAGTGAATCAAAGATAGCATTTCTAGCGTAATCGAAAACGATCTCTCCTTCTACCTCTCTTCCCTTTGCAGATGGAAGAAAAAAAGGAATACGCGTAAAGTTACCAATCGCCTTACTATCATTCTCTTTCTTATACTCAGTTGTAGTTAGATAACGAATCCCTTTAAAAACAATATCTTCTTTCTTTATATCATTCTCAATCTGTCTTGCAATATCTTTGGCTATCTCTTCGTACGTGCAAGGGGTATAGTTTACCTGGAATTCGGTTTTGTTATTTGCTACGGATCTCTTTTTAAAAAGTCCTTTATTAACTAACCACTCTGCTCCTTTACGGATTGATTTTTCCGAGTAGCCATTGCAGTAATAGGAAAGATTTCCAACTGACAACCAAGAACCCTGAAAATATTCTACATTGCGACCAGGTAGAACTGAAAGTAAAATTTTAAATCCAATTTCACTTTCATTATGGTTTACCTTTCCATTTCTTACATTGGTGAGATAAGAAACAGAAACAAGGCAATCCATAAATTGCAATAGTTCATTTGGTAAAGGAAAACCTTCTTGTATAACCGGTAAATATTTTTCTCCAGGGCATAGTTTTTTAAAACTGATAGGATTGAATATAGCTGTCCTCATACACTCACCTCTTTTAAAAGGGAGATAAATGAAATTACCCCTACTATGCTAAGATTAGATTTTAATTCACTGGTTCTTTTTCTATATGTGAATACTCCGTATATTACTTTCTTTTTTGTATTTGCATACATGGAAACTATTAAGCCATGTAAACAAATCATCTATGAGTTTATATTTTTGGAGTACAAGAAATTTTGAATACATTAGCCCTTCTCTCTTTATGTTTTTGTCCTTTGAGGTTCAGGCTAAAGTTTGAATTTAGGCTTACCCGTGCATGACTATATTTGGTCGAGTCATAAGGTATGATAAGGATCTTAGAAAATCATACCTCGAGTACGTACTTGATATTATGTCTTATTAGATGTAAAGTACTTTTTTTTAAAAAAAGCTGTAAAAAAAGAAAAACCCAGCAACCGACCAAAGTCACTGGGTTTGTTTTGCACGGGCAAGCAATATGATTGCTTTCGTATAAATTATCGTCGTCATTAGATGATGACATTAATCCATATTTGTATACACTCCATGATGTACAAAAATTTGCAATCAATATTAAAAGAAAAAATACAGGATATTTGTAAAAAATATAAACCTGCCGTAGGCAAGAAACTCTTTACACAAAGATGACGCTTTCTAAATCTGATTACGTTAGCTACCGAAAGTAGCCGGTAAAAATTTATTTTATTAGGTTCTTTTTTTTTGTGAAGTCATTGATTTCTTTATGTAGGGTAAGTATTTCTTTTTTTCGTTTTGTTATTTCTTCCGTAAAATAGGACTTAAGAATTTTCTTTTCTGGAGCAGTCAGTTTATGCCCCTTCTCTAAATTCTTAATTGCAAGTCCGATAGTTACTCCTCCTTTGGTTGCTGAAATCTTGCTGTCTTCTTTAGAAGTCTTCTCGGTTTGCTTATGCAGGCTTGCCTTATCTCTAATTTGTTTTATTGTTTTAGCTTGCCCTTCTGATTTATCTTTAATTATTTCTTGTATTAAAGGAATTTTCTTTTCGTCTTTAAGAGAGCTGATTTCTTTTAATTCATTAACCGAAAGATTTTCTTTTACTTTCGACGTCGAAAGTAATGGGTTTTTTTCTAGTCTTTCTAACTCATCAATGTATCTAACTCTGTCTTGAATCCATGTTTCCTTCTTTCCCAATGCTTTTCTTGTTAGGGGGTAAGGGAATTTATCTTTTAGTTCTTTTATTAATCCTTGAACTGCTTTTGCGTATTCGTAATCTGTAAGGTCTTCTCTTTGTAGATTTTCAATAATTTGAATTGCTACTTTCGACGTCGAAAGTGATTGGTTGACCACGATGACTTTTATGGTTTTCTTTCCAATGGACTTTATTGCTTTATATCTTCTGAATCCATATATCAATTCGTTCTTTTGATTAATCCCAACTGGCTGTAGTTGACCATAAGACCTTATACTTTCTTCTAATTCTTTTAATGATTCTTTATTATAATCTTCTCTTATGTTACTACCTAAAATAATTTTATCAATTTCGATTTCGTTTTTGCTTGTAGTTCCAATTTCATTTAACAAATCTAAAGCATCGTCTTTTGTTGTTTTGTATTCGATTGTCCTGCTCATTTTATTTCCTCTGCAATGCTATGAAATAATTCAGTAAAGGTAATTTTAGCTAATGTCTTTCCAGTGAAGGGATTTTCGCCAAGGTCTATGAATTTTCTGACTAAATTTGAATTTGGAATTGCTGTTTGTAATAGATTGCCATTTACTCTTAAAGTATTTTTATATTCATTTTCAAGTTTTGTAAATTCTCCTGATGACTTTTGTGTGCGATTGAGAATTACTTTTGCTTTAGCATCTGGACTAATTTGTTTTATTTGAGATAGGATATATAATGTTTCGTTTAAGTCATATTTAGATATTAAAGAAGGTATCAAGATTAAATTGCTAGCTTGCAAACAGGAAACTACAAGATTATTTAAAGTAGGGGAATTGTCGATTATGCAATAATCGTATTTTAACTTTTTTAGATTATCTTTTACAAATGAATGCATAACATTGTTTTGAAGTTTAAGTGTCCTAAAGCTGCCGGAAATAAGGAACAAATTTTCTTTTACTTCTTTGATGCAGTCCTTTATATTGCAAGATTCAGAGAGCAAATCGTAAACAGTTTTCGAGTCTGATTCTGGGAAACTTTTAGTTAGCGATGCTTGGGGATCAAAATCTATGAGTAAAACTTTTTTATCATTCATAGCCATGTAGTTACTCAACAGAAAGGATATTGAAGTTTTACCCGTTCCGCCTTTGAAATTATAAATTGAGATTACTTTCATTTTTCTATTCCTTTTATTGTGTAACTCAACTTTGAGTTAACTTTCATCCTTTTTATTTAGTAAGTCAGCTTCTAGAATAACTAGGATTTGGGATTGCATGGATCGTCTCTTCTTCTCTGATTTCTCTAATAATGCATCGTAAATATCTTTCGGTAGTCCTACAACCATTGATTTATAAACATCATTCTTTGTCTTTTTAGATTTATTTTTTACTGCCATAATGAGAATGTCGGAAGTAATCCTTTTTTCGTAAATACTATTATAGTATTAAATTGATATAGAAAAACTAGTATCCTCTTTTGCCGATATTTTGATGCTTAATAGAATAGCCTCGGAGCTTATGTTTTTTAAATAGAAAATAAAACTTGCCTTTCGATTATTGTGGATTAAAATGACTAGTTATAGCTAGTTTTAGTCATTAATTTAAGAAAGGAAGAATTGATTATTAATAAGCGATATATTTTTTAGCGTTTATTATTTTGAGGTGAACTATGGAATTATTTAATAAAAACGATAAAAGTGCAAAAGAATACTATGATTTCAAAGAAGCGCGTGAGAAGTTTACTGAGAGAAATAATGAGATGACTGAAACTATAAAGGATAAAACCATTGATTCGGAAAATGTAGATTTTGCTCAGGCACATATTAATATTTACGAAGGAGTTGGATTAGGCACAGATTGGAGAGTAGATAAATCTGATAGTGCCAATGACATAAACCAAGCATCTCAAGGCTTTAAAAAAGTATCATTGAATTTACAACCTAAAAGAGATAATTCGATGCGAGCATCATCTATACTCAGTTGGATTAAGGGGCTTTTTCGTGAGGAATAATTTATTTATTGAGAATACGGAAGTTTCTGGGATAATTTTTATACTTCTCAAAAAGTTAATTCCGATTAATCTAAATGAATACATTAAAAAAATGAAAGATGATACTATTGATTTTTCATCTGAATCTTCTTTTGATTTTTTTACTTATAATTTAAAGAAGTATGATGATAATAGGATTTACCCTTCGGTATATCGCGAAGATATAGTGAAGCCTGATTTCATAGTCCAGTATAAAAAAAAGTATGATAGATTATATAGAATATCGGAACGATTCTATAGTTATCACATTCAGCATACCTTTGAGAATCCAAATGCGATTCTACAATATGCAAAAGAACAAAATGCAAATAGATTAATTGTTTTTAAGTCCAGTAATATTGTAGATAATTATTTAAGACTTATCAAGATTCTTAAACTGAATTCGTTTGCTTATCGAAGGGAATTAAATGCGGATCTTTCTTCAAATTTATATAGTCCTGCCGGATTCATACAGAATAAGAAATTGAATATGTTGTTAAGAGGGAAGGGTAAGTCTGTTACTGATACAACATTTAAAATTTTACAGCTTGTTTTCGATAAAGAGCTAGATTCCAATCTAGTTACAATTCAGCATATCCAGGATAAAAAAGAATCTAAATACGCAATCTGAAATCTGAAATTTTAAAGCGAAGCATAGTAGGGTAGGGGTATTATATCTATGAGTAAGGAAACTAAATTTAAAATCTTTGAACAAAAACAGGTTCGCTCTATTTGGAGTGAGGAAGAAGAAAAATGGTTCTTTTCGATTATTGACATTATAGAAATTCTAACAGAAAGTGAACGTCCAAGAAAATATTGGAGTGATTTGAAAATTAAATTAAGAAAAGAGGGAAGTGAACTGTCCGAAAAAATCGGACAGTTGAAAATGCTAGCTCCTGATGGAAAATTAAGAGAAACTGATGTCGCCGATACCGAGCAATTGCTCCGACTAATTCAATCAATCCCATCACCCAAAGCTGAACCATTTAAACAATGGTTAGCGAAAGTCGGTTACGAGCGTATGCAAGAAATGGCTAATCCTGAACAAAGTTTAGATAGAGCAAGGGAGAATTGGCAAAAACTAGGTCGAAGCGAAAAATGGATACAGCAACGCATGACCGGACAAGAGACTCGAAATAAACTCACCGATTATTGGAAACAAAGTGGAGTAGAAAAAAGTGATGAGTTTGCTTTACTCACTAATATTATTCATCAAGAATGGACAGGACTAACTGTAAAAAAACATAAAGATTTAAAAGGCTTAAAATCACAAAACTTACGAGATCATATGAGCGAAGCGGAGTTGATTTTTACCTCTTTAGCTGAGCTATCAACTCGCCAAATAGCCGAATCTGAGCAAGCCAAAGGACTCGCTGAAAATGCAGATGCAAGTAAGAAGGGTGGGTCAGTTGCCAAAAATGCTCGAAAAGAATTAGAAGCCAAAACGGGAAAAAGCGTAGTTACTGGAGAAAATTTCTTACCACCAGCTAAAGAAAAAAAGCAATTACAATCTAAAAAGAAAAAATAGGCAGAGTAGGGCGATTGACTTCTGGAAACGTACACCAAGTCGGAAGTCGAGAATTAAGATAAGAAAATTAGGAATTCATGAGAAAAACTACTAGTCGATATCGGATTTAAATAAAATATAAAAATATTGATTTTGAAATAAATACTTTGTAAAATCCTCAAAAGTAATAATATAAACATAATGATATGTAATGGTAGCATACGCGCTGAATATTGCCAGAATCTGAAATATTTAAAAAACATCGAAGAAATTAATGGAAATTTAATTCTATCATACTCTGGCATAGAAAACTTAGGTAAGTTAAAAAAAGTTAATGGAAATTTATTTTTACAAAATTGTCAAAATATCAAGTCTTTAGGAAACCTAGAAAGCGTAGCTGGAAAATTATGGCTTAAAAATTCTTCAATAAAAGATTTAGGGCAATTGAGAACTGTTGAAGGTTCGGTTTCTTTTTCAAATTGTTTAAAATTAGAATCATTGGGAAAATTGGAAACAATAAATGGCGATTTATGGTTAAATACTTCATTTATCAAGACTCTTGGAAAATTAAGAACTGTTAATGGAACATTCTCCCTAAAGAATTGTGTAAATATCCGTTCACTCGGAGCTCTTGAAGAAGTGAACGGAAAATTATGGTTAAAAAATTTAAAAATAGAAGACTTAGGTAATTTAAAACTTGTTAATGGTTCTTTATCTATAAAAAATTGTAAAGAATTGAAGTCATTAGGAAACTTAGCGGAAGTTAGAGGAAATTTATGGTTAAATTCTTCCTTAATCACAGATTTAACGAAATTAAAAAAAGTCACTGGAATTGTTTTTGGATTTAAAGGAAACAAGCATTCAAATTTAAAAGAATTTAATTTTACCAATAAAAAAAATCCTCACATTAATTGAAAAGTCCCTTTACCATCGTTGACCAACAAACGTGAATCAATTCGAAGTAAAAATCTGAAAAGGCGAAAGTCGAGATTTGATTCAGTAGGTGCAAAAAATGCACAGACTACACAATAAGGCTTCAAGATTGAAATGTCGACAAAAAGTCGACGAATCAAAAACGATTCCAGGTTAGTTCCAATCAAGAACCAACTCCAAATAACTGGAAGTATTACAATAGTTATTACTTGATTTATTCATTGACAACTTTGTAATGAATCAGACCAATAAAAAGAATACTAAGTATTTAGCCATAAAATGCAAATATCGGATTACAAAAATCAATACGACTTATTTCGAAAAAATAATGATACGTTAAAGATGGCTGAGCTTTATTCTCAGATAAATAAACTAGAATACGAAGATGTTTATACATTTATACGAAAAGCAAATTGTTTGAATTCAAATTTATTTTGGAAATCAGACATTCTTCAAAAACATCGAGAACTTTTAAAGTCAGATTTAGTTGATGAACTAGTAATGACATATTTTTCAAGAAAAGAGAGTTATACTAATATTGTATCCATAATTTCTTCGGAAGCACCTGAAAAGCTGGTCTATTACTTCCGACTCTCAAAAGCCTTCATGATAGATACCCATTTTGAATCTATTAAATCGCTAAATAAATCTTTATATGAAGAGACTCAATTTCTTCGTAGTTTATTAAATCAATGGAATGACAAGTTAAGATTTTATAATGCAATTGTATCAAATATTTCTTATGAAGATATTTTGATACACAGTGTTTCGTATTTTGAAAAGTATAAGCGAGCTTCGTTTGGATTAGAAAACACATCAAATACTTTTCGAATGAAGTTGATTAATTTATGTTACGGGTTAAACAAACTATTCAATGAAAAACGATTATTTGCGAATTCGAGTTTTAATTTCTCTTCCAGTGAACTTAAAAAAAAGTTTAACAATGAAATGCCGCCATTGAATCCACCTGAAGGTATTATAAAACAAAAATATATTCCAATCGAAGAAATTTCTAAAGAAAAAAAAATTATTAGAGAAACCATTGATTTTTATATTCGATTAACAATATTTGAACATAGGTTCGATCTTTATTGTTGCGGTTATGGAGAATTAATAATCAAAAATCAAAGTAATGGCATATTGTTAATGAATAAAAAATATCATTTGCATCTTAGGAATGATAAAAAAAATGATGGGTTGAGAACTTTCTTTACTAATAAAAGTTTAGGGTCACGGGAATTTAATGAAAGAATTAAAAATGCTAAAGAGGGATATGAAAAACAACTTATACAAGCAATGTGCATTGGAACTGAGTATTTTAAATTTTTAGGGATAGGTAATGAAATTGAGATAGAAGGCAAATCTCTAGAAATAATTGATGTTTTCAATGTTCTATATGCTTTTTCTTATTTTTTAAAGCCAGACCAGAAAGATATAATTTCTCCTCAGAAAGAAAATGGTATTGAACTAACTTCTGTAATAAAACGATCTAAACCAGAAAATTTTAAAAAAATATTTGAGCCTGATTATTTTGTTATTTTTGAAGAAAATGAACTACTAGAGAAAATAGAAAAATATTTTTCTTTTTCTATGGAAAATGTAAAGGCAATAATATCATTCTTAACTTTAGACTTAGATAGATTGGATCAAAAAGAAATGGATTTATTATCCTGTCCCATTATAAAAAAATCTGACAAATATTTTTGGCTGAGTAGCCTATATGATGATCTTGATTGGATGATGCATATATACAAAAAAATTGCTGATGAACGAATTCTTAAACACCAAGAACAATCTTTTCAAATCGAAAAAAATATCGCAGAATCTTTCAATAAAATTGATATAAGGGCAGTAAGCAGTTTAAAATATAAAAATGGACATGATGACGGCGAAATAGATGCTATTGCCTACAAAGATAAAAAACTATTAATCTTCGAAGTTAAAACAACATACTTTACGGAAGACGTTTATCGAAATGCTTTTTATAATTACAAGACATTCGAGCTAACTGCTGTTAAACAATTAGAAAATGCAAAAGAATATATTCTCGATAATTTTGAGGAATTTAGAAAAAATGCAAATATTAATATTGATTGTGATTTATCGGATTTAACCATAGAATGTATAATTGTATCAAATATTTTCGAATACGATGATGTCTTTATTAAAAATAAATTCTTAAAACTAAGTTTGTTTGAGCTTTATGTAATTTTAAACAATGATCTTTTTTCGGTATTAAATTTAGATTTTAGTAAACTTGGTTTTAAAAGTTCTAATATACCGGAATTTCTTTTGAAAAAATTTTTGAACCAAAATCATCCAATGATAAATCCTCATGCAGAAATTAAAACAGATAAAGAATCCTGTGATTTATCGAATGGTAAAGGTAAGTGTGATATAAATGATATTATCCTCTCCATTAGAGAAAACAAAGTATGGAAGCATTTAGATGAACAGTATCGGTATCCAGAAAAAATTCCAATTCATATTGGGATTTATACTGAAAATGAAAAATTTCTAATCGCAAATTGATTATGAGTAATAAACTAAAAGGACAAAGCAAGAAAAATGGCAATTAAGAAATCAGAATTATATAGTTCTCTTTGGGCGAGTTGTGATAAGTTAAGAGGCTCAATGGAACCAAGCGAATACAAAAATTATGTATTGGTTTTGTTGTTCGTAAAATATGTATCTGATAAATATGCTAATGATCCTAACGCATTGATAAAAGTTCCCAAGAATGGAAGTTTTAAAGATATGCAAGCACTCAAAGGGCAAAAAAATATTGGAGAAGAAATTGATAAAGCAATTACGAAGTTAGCCAAAGAAAATGATTTAGGCAATGTAATCGATGTAATCAGTTTTCAGGATGAAGAAAAATTAGGGAAAGGTAAGGAGATGGTAGATAAACTTACCGATCTCATTACTATCTTTGAAAATCCTGCATTGGACTTTAGTAAAAATAGAGCTGATGGAGATGATATACTCGGAGATGCGTATGAATATTTAATGCGTCATTTTGCATCTGAAAGTGGAAAGAGCAAAGGAGAGTTTTACACGCCAGGTGAAGTGAGTCGGTTGATGGCAAAGATCCTCGGAGTTAAAAAAGGGCTTAAAGTAAAACAAACTTTTTACGATCCTACTTGTGGTTCCGGTTCACTTTTGTTAAAAGTAGCTGAGGAATCTGATAATCACGCAACCATTTATGGACAAGAAAAAACAGTGGTTACTGCTGCTTTGGCTCGAATGAATATGATCTTGCATAATCATCCAGAAGC
>JAGOHK010000139.1 GCA_017996175.1 Leptospiraceae bacterium | reverse complement strand
CGTTCGTGTCGGGCGGGTAACGTCAGGACTTGATGAATCAAGTCCCTACGTTGTTCGACCGGATATTCCGCATTAGCCTAATGCTACGAAGCCTCACTGGAGACAGTGGGGCTTTTTTGTGTATCTTTGTCTGAATCAGGATTAAAGGATTTTAGGATTCGCAGGATTTTGTTCTAAGGCATGGTTATTTTTATTAGTTTCAAGATCTTATCCAATGTGATTTTGTGACTATTCTTGATTACCTACACGTTTCAAAAACTCCACAATTTCTTTATGACTACGCTGTATCGCCAACGCCAGAGGACTTTCTCCTTTGTTATTCTTGGTATGTACGTCAGCACCTTGTTTGATGAGTAATTTCACAAGTTCAATTTTTTCTGCAGAGAGTTCCGATGATTTGGGAGTTGGCTTTTCTTTTTCAATTTTGGAAGTTCTTCCTTCTCTCGCTACGTAATGAAGTGGCGTATTACCATAATTATCCGCAATAGTAAAATCCGCTCCTTTCTTTAAAAGAAATTTTACTGTCTCAGCATTTCCTTTATAAGATGCATGATGAAGAGAGGTAAAACCAAAATCGTCTTTTTCGTTTATGTCAAGTCCTTCTTTTAAAAGAAAATCTATAGAATTTAGACAGGAATTATTGGCAGCATAATGAAGCGCGGTAAATCCAAATTTTCCTCTTTCGTTTCTATCCGCTCCACCGTCTAAAAGAATTTTAATAACGAGAGACATATTTGTTTTTGCCGCAAAATGAAGAGGACTGCTGTGTTTATGGGTTTTAGCGTTCACATTAGCTCCATTTTTAAGTAAAATTCTTATAATTTCTATCATCTCATTGGGATCATATTTTTCTGAATAGATACTATTTTTCCTATCTGGATATAATATTGCAATTGCATTGTGTAAAGGAGTCCACTTATATTTATCTTCGCAGTTAATTTCTTTTATACCTTTGGAGATGAGAAATTGGAGAATTTCCTTTTTCCCGCTAGACACAGCATCGTGAATCAATTTTTTGCTTCTTGGGTCGTTAGGAATATCGAGCTTGGAAGTTTTAAACATAAACTTAACCAAATCTAGATTTTTATGATGTATGGCTGAGCTAAGAGGATTACCTCCATTATCCGTAGTATCTAAAATATCTGCTCCAGCTTGAATCAATAGTTTGCAAATTTCGACAGATCTTTTTGGATTTTTTTCTTTAAGCCAACCATAGGAAGTAGGAATCATTGCATAAAGCACAGAAGAACTACCAGTATTATGATTTACATCCGCCCCTAATTCGATTATTTGTTTAATGATTTTCACATCTATCTTATCATTTTGGAAAACTTTGTATAACAATCCTGGATTATATTCGCTTTGAGGCGGTCGCTTTGGTTCATTCTTGACTTGTAGAGGAAATCCATTTTCTAAAAGAAATTTCACAACATTCATATCCGGCACACCCCAATATGAATGTTTAAATATATCAATTTCAGAAATATCCGCTTTATTTTTTAATAGGAATAAAATTGTATTCTTACGCTCTTGCGTATACTCAGGGAAGTCACCGTACCCTGAACCAAAGATAGCTCTCGCTAAAGCAGAATCGCCATGTTTATTTTTTTGATTTACAGTTGCTCCTTTACTCACAAGAAGTTTGACGATTTCAAAATGTCCCTTGCTCGCGGCAGATTGAAGAGGAGTTTCCCTTTGGTCTTGGATATTTACATTTGCTTTCTTATCAATAAGAAGTTTTACAACATCGACTCTTCCTTTTTCACAAGCAGCAATAAGTGGAGAATACTTTGTATTATCCACATTTGCACCATTCTCAATGAGCGTTTCCACAATTTCTAGCTTTCCATCCTTCGCCGCTTCGTATAAAATTCTTTGTGTGTATTCTTTGTCTTTGTAAAAATTATTCTTCTTCATTTGTTTGATTCTCCTTGGTAATGTATTTCCGGTTATTTTATATTAGCCTCAATTCCTCTTATATCCGTTCATATCATACTGTTTATCAATTTTGATTTTCTTCATTTCGGTAATTTTTCAATTCCTTCTAGAAGTTCTATTAACCTATCGAGGCTTGCAGTAACACCTTCAAGTTTTTTGAAGCACGAGTCATAATTTTCTCTACATATTGCTCTTTCTCTTCATCAGTCAATCTCGATATTTCTTCTTTTGTTAAAAATCGAACTTAACTATTCGATTCAATATTCAATTCCTACTCTAATGGATTTTACAGGATAATCATTCTAGAATGCGGAAACTTTCTTTCCGAATTGAGATTTAATTTGCAACTATTTTATATTAACCACAACTCTCCGCGATGTCGCAGGTGAGTTAAATACGTATTTTCCAGCCATCGGGATTTCTTTTTTTATGCCAAATGGATAGTATAAATACAGAGGGAGGCTTTATTGTGTAGTAGAGGAAATAAGGAAATCGAGATAAAGAAGCTTGTCGAACATCTTTGTATACGATAGAATACGAATTAGGTTTACGCGCGATTCTTTCTAACTTGCTTTCGATTTCATCTAGAAATTCTTCACCTAAACGAGATTTTCTATCTTCATACCATTGAGCGGATTCCGCTAGTTCTTCTCTAGCTTGTGCATGAAATTCAATTCTTTGTTCGTATTCTTTGTCTGGCATAAGAAATCACCTCTTTTGCTTTGTAAGTTTTTTCTTTTCCAAGACTGGCAATTCTACGATCTAATTCCTGCATTCTTTCTTCTGTTAAGTCTTCGATTTTTTTACTGGAAACTTTTGATTTAGGAACTTCGTTTACTTTTACTGAATCCAGAGTTTTCAAAAAAGCAAATAAAGCCTTCGCCTGTTTCTGATTTTTAACTTCAATTGCGAATGTCGTCATAGACTTTCTCCTATTTGCTTATCTACTTTCAATAATTACTTCTAGCGAAATGGAATGCAAGAAGTATTTTAGATTAAACCCAACGCTTTTGCAATGTCGCGGGTGAGTTGGGAGAGGGGGAGTGCTATTTTTTGAGTCTATCGAATTTAAGAGGAGGCTTTGCGGGAACTTTAGAAAGAACTTTCAAGAATTTTTCCTTACTTCCACGCTTTGCACGTTTTTCTAAGGAGTCTAACGTTTTGACTGCTGAGACTTTTTCGATTAAAGTGAATTCTATAAATTTTTCTAAGGAAATATTTTCTTTCTTTATAAATTCATTTACTCTTTTTAAAACATAGTCTTCTAATTCAATTTTAACAGCACTCATTTCTTAGCTCCTAGTATTTTCATAAATTCATCGGGTATCACGGCTTTTATTCCTAACTTTGAAATTTCTTTAAAGTCTTTTGTATTGTAAGTAACAATATAATTTGATTTTGAATTGAAAGCAAGCTCTAATATATGGTCGTCTTTTGGGTCAGGTAAAAAAGGTCGCCAAAGATAAAAAATATCATGCTTTACCGCAATCTTACAAATATAATCGAGAAATTCATCCACGTCAGAAGCACTCAACTCCAATCCCGAATCTTCTCTTTTTAAAACATCCTCATATTCTAAAATTAAAGGAACCGAAATATGGATTGTCAAATTACTTTTCTCTGCGGCTAACAACGACAACAGATGAAAAGAATTTCCTTTCGAAGAATAAAGACCCGACCAAATTACATTTGTATCAATTACTATATTCATACTTTTTCTATATTAACCCCAACTCTTCTGCAATGTCGCGGGTGAGTTTTGCGAGGGGGCGTTTGGATAAGTCTTGGTCTTTCGGGTCGTTTTCAAATAAGTATTCACCGAATAAATCTTTCTTAACTTGCATGGGAGTTTGACCGGTGAGGTTGGCTAATTCTTGTATTCTGCTTTCGGGGTAACGTTTTCGTTTGTCGATCATTTCTATTACGCGGTAGCGGTGAAATCTATAGCGTTCATTTAGGCGAAAGACTTCTATGTAATCTTTATAAGTAGGTTCAGATGCATATTCTTTTAGATAAATTTCCACATCGTCTTGTTTTTCAATCAGTAGCTTATCGTTGTTAGTCGAGAAGTAGGTTTTAAATTTTACTTTTTCGTGGAAATCGAATTTCTCACTAGAAGGACTTACGTCGCCAATTGGTTTTGAGCCTTTTAGTTTAGAATTGCAAATATAACAGCAAGGAACTAGATTAAACAAGCTTAATGCAAAGTATGGGTATTTGCCTTTATCAAAAACATGATCCAATGTAAAACCATTTCCTACTATTATTTCATCTAAAAAATACCTTTTTACTTTTTCCATCTCTTCTCGATTGAGTGGGATTATTTCTAGATCGCCATCTACTTCAAATTTTCTTTTCTCTCTTTGTTTAATGATTTGTTTTTCTTTTCCAATACTTGACAGTTTTAATTCCTCTTCGGTTGCATGATTTAAAAAATCAAAAACATCATTGTATTTCCCAAATACATTTATAAAATCAATATTACAATAATAACAAGTAGTTGGTTTGATATGCTCTTCGAAAAAAGGAGAAATGTAATTTCGCTGGAATACTCCGTCATAGTCGAATATTTCTTTCAACTTACTGAGTTCATTTTGATCAGAAATAATCTTACCAACTCTTTTTTGTATATTTAATAATCCTTCAAAGTCTGCAATGAGTAATTTTTGAAAGGTTATTGAATTGTCATTGAATATAGATTTTATAAAATTATTGTTAAAATCTGTATTAGATTGATTACCTTTATTCCTACCTTTTCCAATAAAAGTTTGAATATACTTTTCTTTTAAATCTTTGAGACTACCATTGATTTCATAATTAATTTTTATCATTTTGGCTTTGTCCCTTTTTTGCTTTCTCCGCCTTCAATGCTTCCAATTCTTTTGTTAACCTGTTCATTTTTTCATTAAGAGCAATGTCTTTTTCCAATAAAATCAAATCCAATTCTTCCAAATGATTTTTTATAATTTGAGCTATGTATTCTTCACCGACCATTTTTTGAATCTTCCAGAAATTGTTCATTCTATTTAAAATTTTTACATTCGAACTTTTTCTTATATTGTTTCTATTTCGATTATTCTTAAATTTATTTTTTAATGCTTCATTCTTTGATAGTATTCTTTCATAACGTTTTATTCGCTTATAAAAATCAATAATCTCATTTATCTTCCCCTTCGCAAACTCCCCAATTAACCCATCTTCTAAAAAGAAACTATCTGACAGCAGAGTATGTATATTAGCCCCAAAGGTTTTATCTTTTTTTAATCCATCGACTACTATGCATTTACCGTTTTCATATTTGACTCCGTTCACTATCTCATAATTTCCTTTTTTTTCTTCCTCTGTCTTTGATTCAGCCTTTTGTAAGAATATAATATTTTCCTTCGGTAAATCCGAAGCCAAAAACGGGGAATGGGTTGTGAGGATAATTTGGATTTGCTTATCAGGGTATATTTGTGGAAAGAAGTCTATTAGGTATTTGAGATATTTTCGTTGCCATTCTGGGTGGAAGCCGGTTTCGCCTTCGTCGATTAGTATGAGATTAATATGATTTGAGAATGTTGAATTAGTATTTAAAGCCAGTGCAGTGTAAATAGATAGTAGAGCTAATTCTCCTGCACTTAAATTTCTCCAAAAATAATCAATTTTAAAAAAATGTCTAGGGTGATCAAATGAATCTAAAATCCTTTTAAAATTTTTAAATTCTGTCAATTCAAGTTCAAAAATAATTTCAGAATCAAAACTAATTTCATTATTCTCATCTACAAGTTTAATTCTTTCTAATTTAGATAAGCAAGTTTTGACATCCTTAGATATATTAGAAAAACTATCAAAAATTTCTTCTGGGCGTTCATATCCCTCTCGTCGAATCTCGCGAAATTCTAATTTCGATGTATCCGAATCGGCAATAAATTGAGATGCTTTGTCCAAGAAAGTTATTGCTTTATTTTCAAAATCTTGAAAATAATTTTGACTTAATATACCTGAACGATTATTTAAACTATCTGCTATAGCATTAAAAAACTTTTCTCGATAGTGATTATCCGTTGGTAAAAAACAATATAAATCATAGTAAAAATTTAATATGAAATTTTTTAATATATCATAACGAAGTCTATCTTTTATTTTTAATTTTTTAGAAAGTAAACTTTCCTCGAGATAATTCGATTTCTCAGGAAATATAAAATTTAAAATTATTTGATCTGCCTCCGAAAAATGTTGAATTCTAATCGGTTGACCTTCAAACTCAGTCAAATTTTCTTCATAATGATCTTTAAAAAAAACTTTTTCGCTAGTTACATCAATGTTATCAAATATAAGTTTAAAATTAATTGTATTAGGCAAATTGAAAGGGAGCGTTAGATTTAATTTATTATTTAGAATGAAGTTAATTTTTTGTTTTAATGTTGTTTTATCTTTATCATAAATAGAAATATTGAAATCACTAAAAAGTCCTAAATTGTCAGCAAATATTGAAAAATGCTTTCTTATTACTACTATATGATTTTGAATTAAATAATATTTATTATTAATAGATATTATTATCAAGTAAGCTTTTTTATCACCCCACAGACCATTAAGTTTTTCAATAAACTCAAGCAAATTACTCTTACCCGCTCCATTTTCTCCGATGATAGCTGTGATGTTTGTAATTTTTCCTAGTTCAAGGGGCTTTCCAAAATCATCTTTTCTGTCCATCCATGCATCTTTTACTTTTTGTGAAGGCTCAAAGAAATTATCATAGATAGAATCCGTTTGTGTATTCTCTGCGTTTTCGTTTAAAATTCTATTTCCATTCGAATCTAATAGATAAAGTTTGCCACCTTTTACTTTTTCCTTCTTGGTTTCATTCTCAAATTCCGGCGTAAACTCAAATCTATACTTGGGGCTAAAGTTAAATCCCTGATGATGAATATTTTTGTAATCTTCAATCCATAAGTAGAGTAGCTCCATAATTTCTATTTATTCCTTGTTCTTCGTTTCCAAAATCATACCAATCTTCACGGAAGTCAAACGAGTTACTGTTATGATGGAGGCAGGCGCTGTTTTTCTAACCATTCTTCTCTTTCCATACTGGACGAAAAATCCATTGTTTTATAATCGAGAGCTGCTGGACTTAATGCTCTATCGATTGCAAGAGAATTGCAGTGGATTAATACTTCGTAAGCGAAACAGCCGTCAACTTCAAAAAGATATTTTACTTCGTAACAAGAATCTAATTTTCTTATTTCACCGTTATTACAACTCCAAATATCATATATAAAATGCTCATCTGGATATTTTGAAAGAAACTTAGTAACACCTAAAAAAGTAACTGTGATAGGAGATTCTTCTTCCTTAATGCTATCGTATTCTTCAAAAATAATTTTAATTTCGCCTTTTTTAAAATCAATGAAAAGACTTCCGACTCCAATATCATGAAACCAAATCTCATCGAATTTTTGAATGATCACATCATTTATTGATTGCTCTTCTTCACTCATATAAACCTACCAGACAACAACTTCCAAATCCTGAAACGTTAGTTCTACAATCCAAACAGAATCGCTTTGTTGAAAAACAAGTTTAGTGTAATAGGCATTATCCCGCTTTTCAATTTCTGCGTTCATTAATTCTACGATTTCAAAAGGTTTGTCAGGTGCAGAGTCGCTGATAAATTTAGATACGCCGGAAAATAAAAAAGAGAGAGGTTTGTAGGTTTTGCTAGATTCATCGAAAGATTCGAAGGCAAATTCGACAGAGCGTTTTTCGAATAGGAACTTCATGCTGACCACGGGTAGATCATGAAGATAGGTTTCTTCATAAATTTTAAAGATTTTATCTGTAGTTGTTATTCCCATTTTGTAAGCTCCTTGATTTTAATATGAGACTCATCGTTGCCTCTTCCAACAGGTTTACCACATTCATCTAAATAAGCATCATTTTTATTTTTCGAGTTTGGATTTTCTCTATGCCAATGATTTTCTTCTTTGTATCCTGTTTTGTCAGGAAGGCCGATATCAAAGGCAACAACTTCTTTTGTAACTAGATTTTGAAATCTTCTTCGATTGCTATTTTCCCGCATTCTAGGATCAGTCGCATCGATCCAAGCACTTCCAAGATATTCAGGCGATTTTGGCGGATTGCTCCAATCTATTCCGGGCGTAGGATTCTCAATTCCATCCTTACAATAGCAAGCCGGCAAGTGCTTCTTCCAAATCTTTTCTAACAGATCACAGTATATTTTAAATTCGTTCTCTGTTAATTCTTTTCCTTCTCTGTATTTTGTATCAAGAACTTGTAATTTAACCTCATCTGAGTCGCGATGAATCGCGTCTCTACTGTTTTGGATTGTGATGACGACAATTCCGATGATGAATAATCCCGTGAGGAGAAAGGCAAATGCTTTACCCGTAGGCAAATTTTGATTTGGCTGATGTAAGGATAACATAGAGTATCCATTGTTTTAAGGCTGGAATTTTTTGTAAATCAAAATGTCTGAACTATGATTGGTGTGATTGCGTTCTATGAGTTGCTTTTTGCTTTTCTTTATTAGGGCACATTCGATACAAATTTATTGTATTCACAATAAATTCACTCAGTGACCGACTCATCCCAATCACAAAAACTTGTGGTGAGCGGAGTCGAACCATCACAGTCCAGACAAGAGGCTACTTAATACTATCCACCAATTTTTGATTGATACTCTTTAATTTTGGAACAAACCCAGACTCTTTGAAACTTAGCATTTCAAATATTTCTGAGACAACGTATTCATATCCTGTTGGATTTATTTGCATACCTGTCCTGTAAGTAGATAATACCAACTTACCGTTAAGAACTTTGAAAGTGACTTCCTGCGATTGTCGAGCACCAGGCGGATTTATAAAAACCGTAACACTCTGTTCTTTTTTGTTACGTTTTAGGCTCAAATTCTCTTTTGTAATCGTAGCTCCACTATCAGGGTTTTGGGACATGTATAACATGAACAAACCCTTTAGTTTCAAACCAAAATAACTCCCCCCACTTGCATCGTAGATTGGTAATTCCAATACATCTTTTGAATCTGGAAATTCTTTCTTTAGTAAGATAAGTAATTTGCGATTTAGTATTTCTTCTATCGCTTCCCAAGTTTGCTCACTCTCATAGCCTTTTGTAACTTTAACATTTTCCATTAAATTTTTAATCGGTGGTTTCTTGAGCTTTTCAATTTTTGCGTGAATCTCTTGCTTTTCTTTCTCGGAAAGTTCTGTCTCTACAATCTTTGGTTGTGGAGTTTCTATTTCTTGAGCAGGTAGAGGAGGCGCTTCTTCCGGCGTGGAAGCACAACCAATTCCAATGAGCAATACCATTACTACGATGAGGGTTTCTTTCTTGTAAATGCTATTTGATTTAAACTTTACTACTATTTCTCTACTTCTATTTTTTCCATACTTGGACTTAAAACTTACCATTTCTATTCTCCTAAATTGTTCAATGTTATTAGTTCAATTCTAGTCTATTTCTTTCCTCCGATACGGAAACTTTCTTTCCGAATGGAATTTTTCTTTTCAAAATAAGAGAAATCAAAGTAGATGGAATAAAATCATGAAGTCCAAGAAGAATCTTACCGCAAACGAACAATTACTATTAGCCCTTGAATTTCTAAGTCTAGCAAATGAATATGTTATCCAAAAGAAGCAATTAACATCTGTTGCACTGGCAGAATGGCTCGACGAACTCCAAGACCCTGAGAAGGAGAGTCAGGATTCTCAGTGGAGCATTGAGAGAAAATTTCGACTTTATACAGATAAATTGAAATTATCCGGCATCACTCTAAACTTAAAAACTAAGAAAATTAAATTTACAGATAAAGTATACCTATCCAAAATTCTTTCGATGTATTTGAAAACCTTTTGTGAGAATTACAACGAAAAGCTATTTCAAATTTATTTTAAAACCAAGCAAAATAATTTTTTAGAGGTTTTGCGGGAACTTGTATTTATCAGATATGCAATCCGTTTTAGTTTATTAGAATACCATAAATTGTGAAATAGGAAAGCATTGTATAGACTTGAGCCACACGTTATCGCTGCTATCGCTATTTTTGTCGTTTGGGAATACCCGATTTTTGCAAAATGGGAAATTAGTTTCGCTAGAGCTGGTGAAGGGTGTACCACTCGCACTTTACTCCTTACCAACACTCTATTAACCTCATAAAGCCCTTTTACCTAGAACGGCTCTTCGTCTACTCTAGAACGACTCTTCGAGCCAAATTTGGCTCGAAGAGTCGTTCTACGTGGCTTTTAGATTCGATTTAGATACGAGGTTATCCAAACGTTAATGAAAGGTTATTATGATAGGACTATTTTATGGCAAAGCTGAGTAGGAAAAAGAAAATCCGACAACGACGATACGTTAGATATTCGAGCGACGGAGCTTTTTCCACCCGCTACCGCGCAAAGCCCTAAAGCGATCTACGACTAACGCTCATATTGCTTTGCAAAGAAATCCCATTCGAGCGGCTTACAAGATGAATGTTCATGTTTGGGTATATTCTGATTTTCCCATGCATTGGCTTTTGCCTCGTGTTCAAGCGGGAATACAACCGAAGTATCGCCAGAATTAGCGCCATCTTTAGTGCATTTCTTAGTCCATTTATTATTTCTAAGGCATTTTCGTTTAGCATCCACACAATTCATATTAGGAGAACCATCCTCTCCAAAAAAACTTGGTCGTTTGTCAGGAGGATACTCATTCGTAATCGCTATTCTAAGTCCATTCGGAGCGGATGAATCCTTAGCAATATAAACAGGACCGTAGGCATTATGTGTATCATGGTATTCATACCCCTCTGATTGTACGCAATGTTTTGAATCAGGATTTTTTCCACGGTTGGTATATTTTATCAAAGGGGGACAAGGATCTACATGTTGTACTTCTAACTCAAAGGGGCGAGCCACTTCCAAGATACAACTAAACTCGTATCCATAGCGGTTAACAGAGGGTAGATTCGCTCTGTAATGAAAATAAGTATTGCTATGTTTAATTTTAAAACGATGATCGAAAGGTTCTTTCGTTTTACTATCTACTCCAAAAATTTCGTATCGATCGGAATAATGATTCCACCTAGCATGTCTACCTAATTTATCTTGAAAAATACCGTTAGACGTCATGTGGGGAACGGGAGGTAATTTATTAAAACAATAATCTTCCGCTATTGCATAAGCATCATGGAGTTCAGAGGAATATACGCGTCTGCCGGAAATATCTTTTGTATCATAAGGACGAATACATGCATCAAAAGGACTTCGAGGATTTGGAGACCAAGTAGGACTACCGTTAGGTGTATCTTTTGGAACATACAGCTTGTAATCCTTTCCGAGCGGATCATTTGGATTAGGCGAAAGCATTTTACGCGGATGATTTTCTGGATAATCTTCTTCCCATGGTGTCCCAAGTTTTCCTTCGCAATACGCAACTAAATTTTTCAAACTTTCTGGTTTATTTGAATTAGGATCAAAATTTTTATTTAGAATATATCTCCACTGCAAATGAGTTGGTAAAAATTTTATAGAAGTTTGGATTTCAGGACTATTAAAATCTACATTCTTATTTAGATAACGATTTTTATTTTGTGTCCCTGGCGCACTAGACCTGTACCATCTTGAATCAATCACTGCACGAACATAACCAGGAAGCTCACCTCTTTTACCAAATTCATCTAACGGCAACGCAGGAAATCCAAACGATATGCGCGACTTACCCTGACAGCTCTCTTTTCCGTATTCACAGCAACAAGAGAACCCATCATAATTCATCGTAAAAACTCCATTTAGACAATTCCCAAAATGCGCCTCACCGGCTAACATAGATAAGTCGTCTTCGAACCCTTGATTTAGAAAATCTTTTTGCAATCTTTCTTTGGGAGTTTTCACATTATCAATATCAACTAACCCATCACTTTCATCAGAAGCAAAAACGCCAAAGCGGGAGACGGGGATTCGGCGATGGGGAAATAAGGGATCGTGGAACTCTCTTTCGGTTATTAAGTTATCTCCAAAACTATCACTGGAGGGTATATCTGTCACAAACTCTAACTCTTTGGAAGGTTTATATGTAAATTCTTTATGATTAGAAAATAACGAATAGGTGTTCACCCAAAAAAAAATTCCAAAAAAAACAAACCAAACTAAATCAAATATTTTATTTGTAAAGTCCTGATTTATTAATGTTCAAATAATTTTTCCTCTTAATTCCATTTT
>JAGOHK010000138.1 GCA_017996175.1 Leptospiraceae bacterium | reverse complement strand
TTTATATTAATCTGCTCAAAAACGCTCCAAATATCAATACAAATCTACACTGATTATTTGCGAAATCTCAATATTTTAAGGACATTTTTGAATAAAACTAGAATTTTATTCAAAAATAAAGCTTGACAAAACAGAATAAAATATATATGGTTATTATTAACAAATCAAAAGCAGCCTACTACAAAAGGCAAAAGGAAGAAGACGATGAAAACTTTTAATCAAAAATACGATGGTTACGATAGCAACGGAGAATACACAGAAAAAACTGGTGAGTTCGTTACAGTGTCTCAGATAGAAAAAGTATCTCACGAAGTCGCAACTTACAGACACGCTGTCGATTGGTGCCAATCAAATTACTATATTGTTGATGGGATCGTATATTGCGAAGATACCCACTGGGAAAACGGATCTCGATTAGTAGGCTCTGGAGTTGCTAGAAATACCGGAAAATCTATTGAAGAGTATTTTGGCGAAGCATTAAAAAATTATATTATCAGAAAAGGAAACTAAAATGCAAAATTTAAAATTTAAACTAAAAAAATATCATCCCGAAGAAATCAGGCTTTGGATGCTGCACAATATGGCGGCTAGTTGTAACGTCACTTTAAGCGACGCCATTGAGCTTGCTAAGAAATTAAAAATTGAAATTATTGGTATAAATAATTGAAATTGATATACACTAATCAAGACTATGGAAATCAAATTAAACAGGCAAATCAGGCTATCTCTGATTTGTCGGTTTACGAATTTGAGAAGTATTTTAAGCAACTCAAAAAAATAAAACGGGTTGCTACTCTCAAGAGTCACCGGGCAGCAATCGTTCACGCCCTAAAAACAACTCATAAAAAAGGGCTTATCGAGTCCGAAAAGTTTTTAGAACTTATCGAATTTTTGGAAGAGTTCAAAACCGGAAAAGTCGCTTTAGGGATTCAGGAACAGAACATTTTGACGGATTCAGAAATTGATTTGTTGGTCGAAGGTGCAGAAGTCCAGAACCAAAAGACGAAAAAAATGATAACAATCCCTACTCCTGAGATTAAGCAGATCATCAAAGTGCTATCTAAAACAGGGCTTAGAATATCCGAGCTATTAACCGTTAGGCACTCAGACATCGAACTAATTAAAGGTATGTATAATTTGTCAGTCAGAGGCAAAGGCAACAAAGAGCGCATTGTATATCTAGACAAAGAGACTTACAAAGAGACTAATACAATTTTTGGCGGCAAGTATTACCTTTGTGAGTTTGGGACCAGTAAAGAATACAGCGACATAGAGCATCGGAAAATTTATAAGTTCGTCTTTGATTCCATTCGTAAAGCTTCCAAGGCGATACTTGGAAGATCGGATATACACCCCCACTCATTCCGGCACTATGTCGCAAATGATTTTTTGAATATCAAGAAACTTGATTTAAAGGCGGTTAGTCAGTATCTAGGACATGCATCTACAGACACGACTACTAAGTTTTACCAGCAAAGCAAACTTAAGCCGGGCGATATTTTTGGAGAAAAATAAGATGAACATAGAATTTGAAAGCATGATTTTAAAAATTAAAAACATGACAAAGCAGGAGAAAATCGCTAGGTTTAAGCAATTAATTGAGTTAGGACAAAAATTAACAAACTCAGATGATGACAGAAAACAGTATGTCCTCTACCTTAAAGAGATAGATGCTTTAGCGATAAAAAATGGAGAAAAATAAAATGGAAATCTATCAAGTAACTTTTGATTTTAAGGACGATGAATTTAATGAGTCAAACTTAGTTTATGAAGAGACTCCTGAAAAGGCATTATTGAGAGCGTGGAATAATCTCCGTTATCCGTGCGACAAAGAGGATATTCCGGAATACGGGGCGGTTGAAGTTTGCAAATATTCGGACAAGCTACAATCAGTTATCGAAGGAAAAACTAAACCTTTCGTATTTAATTTATGCAATACTGAAATTGCAAAAATATTGCGAGAGGAGGGCTGGAGGTCAGAGGGCGAAACATCTTGTGGACTCTGTGACCTCTACCCTAACGGATTGGAGGAATATGAATTAGATGAAGACGGGTATTGCCCGGATTGCCAAGAAGAAAAATAAAATAATTTCGACATGACTTTAATCTCATGTCGAAGAAACCCACTTTTATCGACATGACAAAAATCATCTTCCCGGCATCAGGAAGATTGTAAAAAATAAACCACTTGGCATGAAAATTAATTGACTAATCTTATCGTATATTTACGATAAACATATTATGACAAAGACAATTCAAAAATCTAATTCTTTTGGAATTCAATTCTGGAATGCCTTGCCTCGAGTTGTAGGTAGTGGAGTTCGTTTCGAATGTTGCTCTTTGCCTCATCATCGCTTAGAGCAGGCGTTTTATAAATTGAATTTGGATCGAGCGTTGGTGTATGTCACTTTGTCAAATATACCCAAAGCACGAAAAGAGCCTACCCAGCCCCTACTCTTCTAGAGAAATTTTCGGAGTAGGTATAAAAGCTTACTCTGATTAGTCAACGCGGAACGATAAGCCGCACTCCTTTTAGTAAGCTTAATTTTACAAATTTTTACTTGCTTAAAATATAGATAGTAATAAAATCGATTTATTGATTGTTACTGATTCTAACAATTTTTCCCTTTTTGATTTTTATTCGTAAATACAACGTGCGTATTTGCTCCTAGATTTGCAACGAAGCCCCTTGCTTGTAGCTTGGGGCTTTTTTGTGTCTAAATATTTTTCCATTCCGCATACACAAAAAATTAATTTATGATTGACATATAACCATATATGGGTTTATATGTTTTTTATGATAGAAAAAGAATTAAAGAGTTCGATTAATTTAAGCTTCCCTGCTGAAAAATTAAAAGAGATCAAAAAAGTCGCTATTGATAAGGACATGAACACATCCGAATTGTTAGAGACTGCTTACGAATTTTATAAAAAAAACGGAGGGAAAAATGAGAACTTGCAAAGTGTGCCTAGCCGAAAAACTTCTTTATCAGAATAAAACTTGTAAAGAGTGTTTATCAAAAGAGTTTTTGCGATTACGTCCAATACAAGACAAGATCGTAAATTTAAGAAACCCTTAGAGCTATTAGCAGTAACTCTAAGGGCAAGAGGTAATAGACGCTAGCCTCTTGCAATTGTGATTTGTGTCAATCAAAAAAAGAGGTAAAAAATGAATCAGATGGAATCAAAAGGCATTCCGAAAAAATTAGTTGATGATCTTGTTAAGTGTCATACGACTATCAATCTCAGCAAAAAATCAAAAAGCGCGTTAAAGAGAATTGCAAGGTTTGTAGAAATCAGGAACGAATTACTAGAACGCTCTCAATATACTGAGAACCCGATTTTAGCAGCAAACTCTGAGAGAATCGCAGGACTTTGGGAAGAAACAATCACTAACGCTCTTATCAATCTTGGTGCAAGAGTTGCAGGAGTTTGTCATGAGTAGCCAAACAAACACAAATTCTACTATTAGATTTTTTACTCCCGAAGTCATTTTCGGAAGCAAGAAATTAGTAGACATCAACACTGGCGATTTCTTCCCGTTTGCAACGGAAGAAGAGATGAACAACACAAAAGAGCTATTAACCGCAACTTATAAAAATATTGAGGTTCGTAATGACAACAAGTAAATACGAAATCGTAGAAGCGAAGGCAAATAAGCATATTGATGAGATTGAGTCCAACGGGTGGGTATTATTGCAATTAGCCGATACCGACGCGGAAACGATTCAAGCACTCATGCAAGATGAGAATGATAAATTAGTGAGTTTTGAATTCGATGAGAACTCCTATGAGCAAGACGGAATTAAAAAACAATACAAGGAAGGTAAATAAGATGGAAAATGAAATTGCTACATTAAGCCCAACATCATTAATGAAGAATGCTACTGATATTGCTAATATTTGCAAAGAAATTGTAATTGCAACCTCTGTAGAAATTGCCGGGAAAAAGCATGTATGCGTTGAAGGATGGCAAGCGTTAGCCGTTACAAACAATTGCATACTTGGTGCAAGTGAGGCAAAAAGAGAATATGATTCTGATGGTAACGTTATCGGATATAGTGCAAAGGGTTTTATTCATAACAAGCTTACAGGTGTAACTGTTCAGGCAGGGGAAGGTTTTGTTGGCTTTGATGAGATGGATAAAAAAGGAAATCACACTTGGAAAAATAGACCTGAGTATGCAGGGCGTGCAATGGCTCAGACAAGGGCGATGGGTAGGGCTGGTAAAAGTGGATATTCTTTTATTGTTACGTTAATGAAAGCGGGGTTATCCACTACTCCAGCAGAGGAAGTTCCAGAAGGTGGGTTCGAGAAAGATGTTACACCTACAAAAAAAGAGTATCAAAAACCTGCGAATAATAACCAACGAACAGGTGAGCAAGAATCGCTTAGGAATGATGACATTGAAGGTCGAGGAATGCCAGAAACAGAGCAAGAGTATTTAGCACGAATGGCAAGAGAAGAGAATCAAATTGACGTTACTGATCTAATTGGCAAAGCCCCAACGAAAGAAGATTCTGATTTATACTGGAAAGATAAGACAGGACATAAGGAATTTTTTGAAAAGTATCCAACTCTTGAATTATTCAGATTAGATACAGGGAAGTATGTATTTCAGCCTCGCGGAACTTACGCGGCAACAAAGAAGGCAAGCTAGTAATAATAAGCTGAAAGGCTAACAAGCTGTAAACTCTTAGCCACGAGTTCACTATTACAGCGTATATAAAATGTTGTGAAAATAAAAATAAAGTTTGCGTGTTCACTGCTCTTGATAGTGCAAGAGAGAGTGAATTAACAAAGGAAATTATGAGCAAAGAAGAAATTTTAATCGATGAAGAAGCCGCGAAAGAAGGGAAAAAACAAAGACTCCAACTTTCTAAATTTGAAGAAGCTGGTATTGAGAGATTCAGTCCATCTAGCTTTAACGCATTTCGCACAAATAGAATCACTTGGGCTTTGCGTTACATCTTCGAGCATAAGTCTAGATACTGGATGTTTTCAGCTTATCGTGGAAACGTAATCGAGAACGAAATTAAAAGTTTCCTCTCGAATGAAAAAGAAAAGTCGATTGAGGAACATATTCAATCTGCAATCGAAAATTATCATCACGCGATTATCAGTAACCTCTTTAAGGAAAACGGCGGTGTTTATGATAAGACTATCGGAGACTTTAACAAAGACGCATTAGCCACAAAATTAAAATCTGTGACAATTGATAAATTCCCTGCTATGGTTGCTGACATTCTTAGAACGCATAACAAGCTTAATTCTCATATAAGTTTACCTGCATTCACAAATCCAGACGATGAAGATTTTAAGAAACAGCTTACGAAGATGGAAAAGGAATATATCTTAATTCGCCAAGGGATTACAGAAGGGATTAAGTATTTCGCACAAATCAAAGGGCAAGATATTAAGATGCAGCAACGTCTTGAATGTATGGCTTATGATCTTGTAATTCCTACAATCGCCTATTCTGATTTCGAGACTAAAGAATTTATTTACGAATTGAAAACGGTAGCTCCTGCGAAGTTTCCGAAAGATTTTAATAAAATTTCGCTCGGTCACAAAACGCAAGCTGCCTTCAATTCTAAATATCGAAAGAAGGTAACGAAGCTAATATATGTTAGCTCCATATCTGAAAGCGTTATAGATCAATACCATAAAGATTCTTTTATTTTAGAAAGTGCTAAATTAGGGTTATCCGCATCTCAAATTTTCGAGACGTATAAATCTCCACGCGGTGGTAAAACAACTAAGGCATATGCAGAAAAGAAAATTACTGAATTTTTAGCCCCTGATTTCAAGGGATTAGAAAAGCCGGAAGCAATTCGAGTATTTGATTTTACTCTCAAGGATGCGGAAAGATTTGATAAAGTCAATTACGTGTGCGCTCAGGCAATCAATACTCTATTTGAGAAGGCAAATAAAAACAGCTTCACTCAAGATATTAAATTTTTGTGCTGGTCAGACCCGGAGGGTATGCTCGTTGATAAAGACCAGAAAGAAGCCATTCAAAGCATTTGGGGTATTGAACTCCAAGAGACCGAGGAGGAAGAAAATGAATAATTTAGTAGAACTACCCAAAAAATCCTTGTCCTTAAAATTAATTCCTTTTGACGTAAAGACCGATTCAGATTTGTCTAAATCGGCTTTAATCAGAAAAGGGCTTAAAGAATCTGCTAAACGTTTTTCTGACAGGATTAAACCCGTCAAAGAATTTTACAGCAAGAAACACAAAGCTATTGTAGATTTCGAAAAAGTTCAGTTAGGTAAGATCGCAGGAAAGGAACTCGAATTCAGAAAAAAAGAAATTGAATTTGAAGATTGGAAAGCGGAAATCCAAAGAGAGTTTAAGAATGCGACTAACGATATAGATAATATGTATTTATCCCTAGTTGAATATGCTACAAAACTCAAAGGTCAATGGCTGGAGAAAATTAAACAAATTGACATAGACGTTATCGAAGCTGAAAAGAAAAAATCCTTCTTTGAAAAGTTAGAAGAAAAAATTGAAGTAGAAAAGAAAGTTGAGGCAGAAGTCAAAGCGATTCAGCAAGAAGTTTCGAATAAATCCAAGACTGTTTTTTCTGCTCCAAAAGGGAAAGCGATTTTAAAAAAGGATGAAGTATCTATCAAATACAAGCATTCTATCAAGCTAGGGATGGAACAAGATTATATTGATTGGTGCTGGGAGAACAGAATCAAAGACGGGTTGCTTTTGAAGCCTTCCTTAGATGGATTTAAAAAGCTTATGGAAATTGAGGCAAATCAAGAATTGCCTTTTGTCCAAAAGGATAGAGTTTAGAAAATGGAAAAAGAAATCAAAAATTCCAAAATGCGAAAACAGATCATCAGAGACTACTTGATGTTTAAGCGTCTTGAATCACGAGTAATAAACAAAAGCGGCAAAGAGTATTTTGCCGCGAAAGCACGATTAGTATATAGTTTTTTATAAAGGAATTATGAAATGAAAGAACAAAGAAAATCAAAATACAAACCAGTAAAAGAGGTGGAAGGAATTCTATCACAAAAGAAAAAACCTAAAGAAATTCTTTTTGATATTTGGGATTGGAAGAAAAATCTAAAGGCTCAACCAGGTTCAGTTATCGCTACGGGAATGTCTGATAAGTTTGAAGTTGAAAACTTTGGAGAAGAAAACAATCTTCGGAACTTTAACCCTTACCATGAAAAATATTTTAGAGAAAAATACACACTTCTCTACAAGAGATTTTCGCAAGTCGAAGAAGTGGAAAGATACAAGAATTATCTTGAGAAACAAATTAAAACCTATGTAGGATTACATAGAACCGATTGTATTGATACTATTAAGGTTTTTTGTGAAGATTTTGCGCAACTCCCTGAATCAACAAATGACGAAATATTTTTGAAAAAATATGGGAGTCTTAAGCAAATCGGATTTGATCAGAAATTAAAATCTCTTGAAAAAGAATTGAACAAAAATATCCAAGCGTTTGAGATTTGGCAGAAACAAACTAAACTTCCCGATAGATACTATCTTGGAGAAATTCAAATTAAATCTCTTAGAGAATTCGAGAAAGCAAAATCAAATCTAAATTATATCACTCTTCAAGGAAAGACTATTGCAATTGAAAGCATAGAACATTGGGAAGGGATTACTGGCGAATGTCATCACGGCTTAGGTAAATTAAAATCTGTTGACAGGGCAGTATACGTGAACGGGAAAAGAATTTCAATTAAGAGATTTGATAAGGGATTTTTGCTGGATGTCTTAATCCCAATTCTTAAGCCCAAAAAAATCAGTATTGAAACTGAATTAAAATCCGTGCAATTGGAAAATCATTTTGCAGTTCAGGTAGTTACTATCCAAGAAGATAAAACTTTCTACTCCAGAAATATTTTTGGTTTAGTTTGGGATTACTGTGTTGTAGATAAAGACGGTGTGACCTTCCACGCTGATTCAATTGACGAACTTTTACCAGGCTTGCAAAAAAAGATAGATGCTATCAATGAGAGTAAGAAAATCAAAGAGATTGTTTCTTCCGGGAAAGATGAGTTAATCTCACTCAGTAAGCTCGACAAAAAAGATTATAAAGGTTTTGTTGATAGATTCAAAATCAGAGCGCATGTGAAAAATAAGAAAATTCTTAGAAGTATCTTAACGGAGGCTATAAATAGCAATCTCTTAGCTGACAGACATTCTTACCTATCTAGTTATTGGTTAAGTGCTGTTCCATTACTTGACGAACTCAGAAAAGAATTCTATGCAAATTTTGAGAAGAAGCAAAAGGAGGAAAATGCACGAAAAGAGAAAATAGTATTATCTGAAAAGTGGAGCATTGAAAAGGCAAGATCAAAATTCGGATTTTGTGCCGAAGGGATGAAAGCGTTTTGTAGGGCTAACAAGATTAATTCACAATCAGAATTAACCGGGGCACAAATTCTAGATAAAGTAAAAAAGAATCTAGAAAGAAATTCTCCATTCAAGTATGAGTTGAGAGTTTTATTCCCGGCGTCTTTAGGCGAAAACAAATGAACATACAACTACAAAAAACATCTAAGGCAGGGCTTGCGCTAAGAGCAGAAAATCATAATACTCCTCTGTGGCATGGTATGAGTGTTATCGTTAAAGTTTGGAAGGTTGCCATAATTTTTATGGCAGGGAAAGAAATAATTTGACAAAAAGTAGAATGCGAAAATAATAATCAATGTTGCATTCCAGAAATGGACAGCCTTGAACAAGCTGAAAAACTGCCTAGACTCTTTCCCCTCTAGGCAGGCAACAAAACGTTTAGTGGGGAAGAAAAAGAGTGGAAAGTTTTATAGATTCCTTTTTAAAAAATCTAAATAAAATTACAGGCTAATAATGTTTAGTCGATGGATGACGCATGCAATATTTGTTTGCAGAGAAAGAAGATTATGATAAACTATTAAAAGAATCTAGGAAGTTTAGAAGAAATGCGTATATAATTATAATGCTCTTGTGGGATGATACGTATGCTATGCATTTTGATGATAATGTTAGTGCCGCACTTAGTAGCACCGAAGGAAATTTTTATTTAGAACATTATGATTTTGTTACTGGGTTATTCCCAAAAGCAAAAGACGTTTTAGTAAAAGCAAAATTTTTAGATGCATAGAGGAATAAATGAGTAAAGATAATATTTTTTTTCCGAACACTACACAAGTTCCGAATTTTGTTTTTGATGTTCTCATGGCAAAATGCGGAAAAGCTCCAACTAGATTTTTTGTGCTATTAGCCATTATCCGCAAGACATACGGATGGCAGAAACACGAAGATTTATTAAGCCTATCGCATATCATAGAACTTACTGGAATGTCAAAAAATGCCGTCAAGGATGCTCTGAAATTTTGGCAGAAAGAAAAAGTAATTAAGCTTTTATCTAAAGGTGATGGTCGTAAAATTAGTAAATACAGGTGCTTACTATACGATTATATGGATACTCAGAGAACCAGTGAAACACCCCCAGAGGGTCAGTCAGTGACTCCCACAGAGTCAGTCAATGGTACTCTAGAGGGTCAACCAATGACCCCACAAAAGCAATTAAACCAATTATCAAAAACAATTAACAAAATAGAAGAAGAAAAAGCTTCTCCTCCTGAAAAAGTTTTTGAGAAGAAAAAAGAAGAGTCTAGTTTTGCAAATCAAATGTTGGGTTTAAAAGATGTTGTTAGTTCTCCAGTATTAAATCGAAATGAAGCTTTTCAACGTATGGTTAATACTATTAGCCGAATCAAGAAACGCGAAAAAGGGCAGCTTGTCGGATACGACTCTATGAACAAAAATGAGACCGCAAATCTATACTGCCTCGTGGATCAATTCGAAGGTAACGAAAATGTAGTGCTGCAAATCTTAGAGACAATGCTTGAGTATCAAAATAGTGGCAAATTGAAATTATACTCTGAGATATTAAGAACAACGACAAAACATACTAACCCTAATTTTTGGAATCAAGCAACTATCAGCGCATTCTATATTGTAAAATTTGCGAGTGATAAAGAAGTCATTGATACGGCTATTCGGGAAAATGAGATATATCAGGAACATTTAAAGCGCAAAAAAGAACAAGCCACATTTACAAAGAGTCCAGAAGCTAAATTAAACATTCCAATAGATACTGAATTTGCAAAACAATTAAAGGAACTGAAAGACAAGCCAGTGGAACAAGTTGACGAATTAGAAGTAAAGAGACATGCAGATTTAGAAAAGATGAAATCAGTATTAGCCGCTACTCCAAAAAAAAGTAATTTTGAAATTGAAAGGGAACAAGAAGAAAAAAGAAAAGAGATTTTAATGAAAATAGAACTTCAAAAGAAGGTAGTGTAAAATGAAAACTGATTACAACACAGTAGAGAAAAAACAAATACTTAGCAAAGTTATTGAATTGAAGGCAATTAGTAAAAACGAAGTCAAAGTCAAATACGACTCTACAGGAATAGGTTTCGTATCTCTTGATTTTGCAAAGGGTCTATCGGAAAAATTCGAGGTTAAGATTGATTACCCCAAAGCGATTGAGGTAAGAAGATAATGGGGAAATCATTTATATTAAATGACTACGGTGAAAATAAAATCCATACTTGCCCAAGCAGATTTTGTGGAATGAAAAACGGAAATGAAAAAATTCCAACATATTATTCTGAATACCATGCTTCTGATATGGGATGGGTTAAAACATCTGATATAAAATTTTGTATGCCAGAGCTTGATTATGTGTGGGTTTGTCCTGATTGTATAGCTAGAGTTAATAATTTAAACAAAGATAAATCTATATGTGCATGATTGTTTTATACAACGATAAAGAAATTGAAACTCCTCAAGAGTTAATTGATATTTTAGAAATTCCTATTGAAAGTTTAGCTATTCCAGATTATTATGAAGGCAAATTAAAATTAGACTCTTGTTTATGCCAAGTAGATTTAAGAAAAACTTTATCAGAATCTGGTTTTAAATTTTCTGTTTCGGAAGATACTTTTGATTACGAATTCTTGGGCGGGAAACCCTAAACGAAAAATCGTTTTAATGGCGTAGAACGACTCAGCGTAATCCGGCGTTGAGGCGGTCGAGGGTCAATGACCGGATATGCTTAGTTAGGCGAAGTTATTGAATGGCTTCGATTAAGTTATCGTATAACAATTAATTCTCATGGGAGGGAATTATGAAAAAGAAGGAAATTCTAAAACTATTAGGTTTTGGAGCAACGATTAAGAAAGAAGAAATTGGCTATAACCCAGAAAAGTTTATGTTAACGTATGGGTTAGAAAATCATTATTTGTCTAAGGTAAGTTTTAACTCTATAAAAGACAGTTTGCGATTAGTTAATCGCACCACTAGAACTATTAACGGAATTGGCGGAAGACTTACTGATTGCGTCGATGAAATTTATAAATTAAAATCTTAGGGCGGGATGGTTAAAGAAAAAAGCAAACTTTAGCCGTTCAATAATTTCGCCCAACGTTTGCAGGTAGACGACGAACGGCGGCAAGGGGCGGGGTTTGTCTCCAAGCCGTCCCTACCTGAATGCAAAGTGAATGCCACGTCTGTATGTGGCGTGAACTTTGCTGAGTCTGACAAATTACAAAAAGATGTTCCGATACAATTAGATAGGCTCAGAGCAAGAGCCAAATTCTTTTCTTGGCTCGCAGTGGCTAACCTTATGTTAGTTGCTGTTTTTGGAAGCGTCCAGTTAATTCTGGCAACTACAACTAATTCCAAGGGGGGAATTATGGATAAAAATTTACAAAAAGATATGGACGATTGCCATATGTGGATTTTGCCAAAAGGAACAATCATCTATTACGAGGGGTTGCCATATTACCTAAATTCCAATATAGAAGTATTAGGTAATAATGAACCCGAAAAATTTATACCGCCAACAGAAGAAGAGATAAGAAGATTTTTCGATATTGATTAACTAGGGAGGGTTGGAAGTTCTAGAGATAAACCTATGAGCTTCCAAAAATGGCAACTAACGTTTGCAGGTAGACGATGTTAGAGCATACACTAAAAATGCTATTAATCGTCTACTCAGCCTCTAATAGCGTCTCACCTCGCTGTTATGCGAAGGTAACTGGCGCGAACTCCTATAAAACTCTTATTGATTTTTCAAATAAAATTTTTTATAACTTAGAAAAATAATGCTATCTTTTTTGATACCATTTAGTCTAATATATAAAAG
>JAGOHK010000002.1 GCA_017996175.1 Leptospiraceae bacterium | reverse complement strand
ACAGTAGCCGGAACGCATATTAGCTGTTATCCAAATGCAGGTTTGCCAAATGCTTTTGGTGGATATGATCAAACACCGGAAGAGTTCGGTCATCACATGCACGATTTTGCAACACAGGGCTGGCTGAATATTGCCGGTGGATGTTGCGGAACTACTCCGGGTCATATCAAAGCAGTAGCCCAAGCGGTTAAAGGTATGAAGCCGCATATACCAGCAAAACCAGCAGAAGTAACTAGACTCTCTGGACTTGAGCCATTAAACATAACACCCGACAAAGGATTTCTCATGGTAGGTGAGAGAACTAACGTTACAGGGTCTCCTAAATTTAAAAATATGATTCTTGCTGGAGATATGGAAGGTGCAGTTGCGGTAGCATTACAACAAGTCCAAAATGGTGCCAATATCATCGACGTAAACTTCGACGAAGCGTTGTTAGACGGTGAAAAACTCATGACAGAATTTTTAAACCTGCTTGCTTCTGAACCAGAAATTTCTCGCGTTCCAATTATGATTGATAGTTCTAAATGGTCGGTCATCGAAGCGGGACTCAAATGTGTTCAGGGCAAAGCGATAGTAAACTCCATTAGCATGAAAGAAGGCGAAGAAAAATTTATCGAAAACGCAAAGCTTGTTCGACTCTACGGAGCAAGTGTAATTGTAATGGCATTTGACGAACAAGGACAAGCCGCAACCAAAGCAGACAAAGTTCGCATCTGTCAGAGAGCCTACAAGCTGTTAACCGAAAAAGTAGGATTTCCACCGAGTGATATTATATTTGATCCAAATATTCTAACTGTTGCAACAGGGATTGAGGAACATAACAATTATGCGATGGATTTCATAGAAGCGACACGCGAAATTAAAGCTACTTGTCCACATGCAAAAATTAGCGGTGGTGTGAGTAATATTTCTTTTTCGTTTAGAGGAAATAATCCTGTTAGAGAGGCAATGCATTCTGTATTTCTCTACCACGCAATCAAAGCCGGAATGGATATGGGAATTGTAAATGCGGGAATGCTTTCTGTATATGAAGAAATTCCAAAAGATTTACTCGAACTAGTCGAAGACGTAATTCTAAATCGTCGTCCAGATGCAACCGAAAGGCTTATCAATTTTGCTGAATCCGTAAAAGCGGCAAGTGGGGATAAGACGCAACAAGTCAAAGACGATGCTTGGAGAAAAGAACCAGTAGCCGCAAGACTTTCCCATGCGCTCGTAAAAGGAATTGTAGAGTTCATTGACGAAGACGCAGAAGAAGCAAGAAAGAATTATACAAGAACACTCGAAGTAATCGAAGGTCCTTTAATGGATGGAATGCGAGTAGTTGGAGAATTATTTGGAGCGGGTAAGATGTTTTTACCGCAAGTAGTGAAAAGTGCGCGGGTAATGAAAAAAGCCGTTGCCTACCTACTCCCATTTATGGAAGCAGAAAAAGCGGCAAACGCTGACACCTCTGCACGCGAAAAAATTCTAATGGCAACTGTGAAGGGAGACGTTCACGATATTGGTAAAAATATTGTAGGAGTCGTGCTTGCATGTAATAACTACGAAGTCATTGACCTTGGTGTCATGGTTCCGACAGAAAGAATTTTACGGGAAGCAAAAGAACACAAAGTAAGTGCGATCGGCTTATCGGGATTAATCACACCTTCTCTTGACGAAATGGTTCACGTTGCAAAAGAAATGGAAAGAGAAGGATTTAAAATTCCTTTACTGATTGGTGGTGCCACAACAAGTCCAGCCCACACTGCGGTTAAAATTGCAGAACAATATTCCGAACCTGTCGTGCATGTTCTAGATGCATCTAGAGTTGTAAATGTAATGAATGAACTTTTGAGTCCAGAGGCTAAACCTAAGTATACGGTCGAAGTTCGTAAAGAACAAGCAAGACTTAGAGAACAGTACCTTAATCGTAATGCAGAACGAAATAACCTGACACTGGAAAATGCCCGTCGAAATAAGCCAGTCTACGATTGGAAAACACAAGAAATTGCCAAACCATCTTTTATAGGCAAAAAAGTTTTCGCAGACTTCTCTCTTGCTGAATTAGTTCCTTTCATTGATTGGTCTCCGTTTTTTCATACTTGGGAGCTAAGAGGTCGTTACCCCGAAATTTTCCAAGATGAAGTAGTCGGAAAACAAGCGCAAGACTTATATAATGATGCACAAGTTTTACTCAAAGACATTGTGGATAACAAACGTTTTACCGCAAAGGCAATTGTTGGACTGTTTCCTGCTAATAGTGTGGGAGATGACATCGAAGTTTACGAAGACGAAACTCGCTCAAAGATTCTAACAAAATTCCACACACTACGCCAACAAATGACTAAACAAGAAGGACAATATAATTATGCGTTAGCCGATTACATCGCTCCAAAAGAATCTGGAAGAATTGATTATATTGGCGGGTTTGCAGTTACTTCTGGTCATGGTGCTGATGAATTTGAAAAACTTTTTGAGGACAAACATGACGATTACAATTCCATTATGGCGAAGGCGCTCGCCGATAGATTGGCAGAAGCATTTGCAGAATTTATGCATAAATACATTCGGGACGAATGGGGTTTTGGAAAAAATGAAAATCTTTCTAATGCAGAATTGATCAAAGAAAAATATCGCGGAATTCGACCTGCTGCCGGTTATCCTGCAAGTCCAGATCACACCGAAAAGGGAATTCTTTGGGATTTACTCGGTGTTGAAAAAGAAGTTGGAATAAAGCTAACAGAAAGTTATGCGATGTGGCCTGGAAGTTCCGTTAGTGGACTTTATTTTTCTCATCCTGATTCAAAATACTTTGCAGTTGGAAAAATTGGAAAAGACCAAATCACCGATTATGCAAAACGTAAGAACTTAGAAATTCAAGTTGTAGAAAAATGGCTTTCTCCTTATTTAGATTATATGTAATCTAAATTAAATTTTGAAAGTGATTCTGTCACCATGATAATTTTCAACTCTTTCGATATACAAGGGCGTGCGATGAAATATTACAAATATCTAATATGCTTTCTCCTTTTTCTAAACTTTGAGAACTGTAAAAAAGACCAAGGATTGGATTGGATTAAGCGTTCTACTGCAACACATATTGATTTATATCTAATTCCAAACAAATTCAATATTATAGAAAATGATTGGATCAATGTAAAATACTATTCTAAGTTTAACAAGAGCGATTTAACTCGACACCTTCGTTCCTATGGACGAACGTTAGGCGACTTAAAGAACAATCCCGATTTAGAATACCAAGAAATGGAGAACACTGTGCGTATGAAAGTTGCACGTACCGCTCACTCTACGTCTCATGAATATGATACCAATATTCCAATTATTTTATACGGACCGAATTGGATTCAAAAAGGTATATATAACGAAACGATTTACCAACAACATATTGTCCCTACTCTTACGAAAATTTTGAAAATACGAAATCCGAATGGTGTAGAGACATTTCCACTATCGCATATTATTAAGAATCATACAAATAAGACAGCTCCAGAAATTATAGTAACTATAGTAATCGACCAAGGTGGGCAGCAGTATTATAACGCTCACCCTGAAGTTCCGATTCATATTTCAGAAATCAAAAATGAATCTGCCTATTTCCCTAACGCACAAGTTGGTCATGTAGACACAGAAACAGCAGTGGGTCACGCCGCAATTGGTACAGGTGCGTATCCTAGAAAGAACGGAATTGTTGGCAATGGCTATTTAATTCCTACCCAAGGAAAACTTTTGAAAGACGAAATTTATGCGACAGACGAAGTATCCGTAAATCCTACCGAATTATTGACTGAGACTTTAGCGGATGTTTTAGATAACGAATACAATGGGAAGTCAGAAGTGATAAGCCAGTGTTATGCTCTTAGAGCTTCCATTGGAATGGCAGGTCATGGTTCCGCTCAAATTTTAGGAGTAAATTACCAAGGCGATAAAGACATTGTCTATTGGTTATCCACAAAAGATGCAAAGTGGACAACGGATAATCGTTTTTATTCCCTACCTATCGAAACACTAGAATATGACCCTATTAAAACATTTAACATTGAATATCCAAATGGATGGGAAGGTGTGAACTTTCAATCTAAAGAGGAAATTGGAAAGAAATGGGGGTTTTTAATGGGTAGTCCAGCCGAGACAAGATCACAGGCTGAATTATTCAGAAAGGTAATCACGAACAATATCATTTTGAAAAATAAACACAACGACGGATTTCCTGACCTTGCTTATTTAACAATTAAATCTACTGATGCAGCCGCACATCAATTTGGGTTTGAATCAATACAAGCCAAAGAAACATTCAGAGAAGCCGATAAACAAGTGGGACTAATTTTTGATTTTCTCAAAAAAGAATATGGCGACAAATTCATCTTAGTCGTTACCGCCGACCACGGTGGCACACCACTTCCTGAAATTAGCGGTGGAGAAAGATATACTATTCATGAATTTGTAAAAGAGGTTAATAGCCTTTTACCGCAAGAAATTCGTGAGAAAGAAAATCTGATTAAACGAATGACAATTGCTCAAATTTCTCTCAATTATGAAACAATGAAGACATATAATATAACGGAAGCCCAAATCATTGATAGGATATTGACCATTCAAGTAAATAAGAAACCCTTTTTTAAAAAAGTGTATTCAAAATCAAATTTGAATTGAAATTAAAAATACAAAATGTTTTCCATTCTCGCAAGAACAATACTTTTTTTACTAATTCTAACTTCGAATAGTATTTATTCCCAAATTAAGCTAGATAATATCTACAATGTAGAAGATGGAATTTCTTATTCGATAGTTCTTCCCGTCGACTATAATAAGAATAAAAAATACATTTTAGCCATCGGTCTTCATGGTCTTTTTAGCGATGGAAGTAGAATGGTAAATCCATTTAGTTATTATTCCAGATACATGAACATAATCTTAGTTTGCCCCGATGGGAACTTTACTGACAATGGGAGAAACGGAGTAAAATGGGGATATGAAAAAAGTGAAACCTATATACTGAACTTAGTCGATCTTATAAAATCCAAACACAAAGTATACGATGATATTTTCCTATTTGGATTTTCGCAAGGAGGTAATCAAGGATTACAAACCGCCCTCGCCCACCCAAATATTTTTAGATACTTCGCAGCCCTATCAGGCGGTTACACAACGCTAACCGATAAACAAATTCGTAACTCAGGAAAAATAAATATCCTTTTCCTTTCAGGAGACACCGGGGAAGGAGAAATTTATACTAAACGAGAAATGGACAACAGGTTTCAAGTTTTGAAACGATTTAATCCTTATGCCATTAGAAAAGTATACCAGGGACTAAAACATGAAGTTGTTCATGAAGAAGCTTTTTACATGTTCAATTGGTTAATAGAAGTTAGCCGCAAGGACAGAACAACTCACTTAATTACAGAAGATTATTTTAAAGCCTACTCAGAAAGTTCGACCCTACTCGCAAATGCAAGATACCTAGAAAGTATTCAATATGCAAATGAAAGTCTTTCTAAAAATAGAATTTTCGCTCCTTCTTACTTAAACATAACCTCTGCCTATTTTTATTTGCAGGATGTACAGAATTTTAAAAAAGTATTTTTTAAAATGCTGGAGTTATATTCGTATTATCCTTTCTTTGATCATACACTAGTTTTAAATCTTATCGAAACAATTAAACTATCTGATATTGACTTTCTAATGAATCATAAATTTTTAGAGTATTTTCAAATAAAAATAAAAGACCATGAACCAAAACTTTCTACTCTTTATAAGGGAGAAATTTATTTATTACTCGCGGAATTACATATCATTAACCACAATACGGAATACGCAAAAATTTCTTTTAAAAAGGCATTAAATTTCTTTGAGCAAATCAACCCCAAAGAAACTCTTTACCTAGATGCACAAATTAAGAGAAAAATTGCCTACTCAACGGAATACATCAAAGAATTAGAAGTAGTCGCAAAGCCATAATAGTAATTTACTTCACAAGTCCGGCTTGCCTTTGTAATTCTCCAGTAGTAGTTCCCCCAGCCGGACTCCAACCGGGAGGTTTGAACATAACCTTAATTGCATTTACAAAAGAACCCACTTTATACATATCCTTCAGCATATTCCACCACTCTATGTAAGCGACCTTGATTGGATTGTAAGTATGAATATTTTTTACAAGCCCATACTTTGGAACTTCTTCTTCAGGTTGAAAACTTCCGAACATTTTATCCCAAATAATAAAAATTCCTGCATAATTTCTATCCAAGTATTTCAGATCACTTCCATGATGCACTCGATGGTGTGAGGGGGTATTCATGATTAGCTCCAAAAAGCCAAGTTTTTTAACTTGTTCTGTATGAATAAAAAATTGATAGATGAGGCTAATACCCTGTTGTGCTATCACCATTACAGGTGGAAACCCTAAAAGTATAAGAGGAAACCAAAATGCAGAATTAATCATTGTCCCAGTCCAAGTTTGTCTCACGGCAGTCGAAAGATTATAACTTTCAGAAGAATGATGCACTACATGTGATGCCCAAAAAAATCGACTCTCATGTCCAATACGATGAAACCAATAATAACAAAAATCTTCCGCAAATAAAAGTACAAGCCACGACCACCAAACGGGTTCAATTTTAAAAAATGCAAACTGGGAAACGAAGGAATATTCAATGAACACAATCGAAGCAGTTAATAAATTAATTAGCACACTCCCTATCCCCATCGCAATGCTTGTAAAAGAGTCTTTGATTTCAAATCGATCTGGACTTTTTTTACTGGCGATAATATTCTCCACTAAAATACATACCGCGAAAACGGGTGCAGCGTATACAGTTAAATCTAAAGACTCCATTTCACCACCTCTCTAAGAACGATTTTCAGATTTAGGAAGTTTTTTTTCAAGACGAAATTTTCAGATTTAGAATAAAGGATAAACTATGACTGAATTTAAAATGCCAGAGACTCAAGTAAAGGCAGAATTTGTGCGAACCAACTTTGATGTAATTGCATCTAAATACGATCTGTTCAATGATCTGAATAGTTTTTACCTTCACAGATATTGGAAAAACTCAATCATATCATTAATCGAAAAAACATTTCCGGTTAGAGAGTTTGACGACTGTTTAGATTGCCTCGACCTTTGCTGTGGAACCGGAGACATTTCTGTTCGCCTTACAAAAATGAATCTCTCCAAAAAAGTTACCTCTGTGGATTTTTCCGAAAAAATGCTGAGTGTTGCAAAAGAAAGGCTAAAAGGCATAACTAAATCAACTCTCGATATAGGTGATGCAACTAATTTAAAAAATTTAGCGGCAAACAAATTCGATGTTGTGACAGTGGGTTTTGGGCTTCGCAATGTGGATAATCTAGATAAAGCGCTGTCTGAAATTTACAGAGTATTAAAACCAGGAGGTTTATTTATCAATTTAGATGTTGGAAAAGTAAAAAATCCGCTAATTCGTTTTTTTGCAGATTTTTATTTCTTCAAAATTGTTCCCCTTATGGGTTATCTAATTTGGGGAGCAAAAAACGATATGTTCGACTATTTACCCGTATCCTCACTTTCTTATCCTGACCAAGAAAAACTGAAATCATTAATCAAAAAATCAAAGTTCCAAAATGTGGGATACAAAAATTTTGTATTTGGAAATGTAGCAATGCATTGGGGGAGAAAATCCTAGATTAAGCTTACTTTATTTGAATAGCCATTATTTTATTATACGCTTCGTATAAAATACTTTCTTCTTTTCGAATTCGATTTCCGAGAGCAGCATAGAGTATTCCAAAGTCTTTCGCAAATTCCATATTTGTCTCTGAATGTTCATATTTATTAAAAAAGCTTAAAGCAAGTACAGACACCGTTTCCATATCTCGCGCAAAAACATTTAGTAAATCATTCAAAGCTTCATCTTCTTTTGCTTGATTGCGAAGAATTGGATACAATTTATCATCCTCTTTTCTCAAATGCCCAAGGAGAGTATTTTTGGCATTAATTAAATACTCTTTTCCCTTAGGCGTGGAAATCCCAAATCTTTTTACAGCTTGTAAAGTTTCGACAAGAACAGAGTGTTCATCTTTTAATTCTTCTATAATTGTTTTCATAAGGAAGTAGATTATCCTACCTTCCAAATACTTAATTGATCTAAATCAAAAGTTTACCAAAATAAATAAAATTTAAGGATTTTTATAATACATTATGTTGTGACCCTTAGGAAACAACGCTAACACCATTGAGTTTGGATTTAAAAATCTTTAATCATTTATCCGTGTTAATCGGTGTCCATTCCGCCCTTCGCTATTCGCGAACCTACGCCTTCGCATGGTAAATCTTAATCTTCATTTTAGTCAATAAATTGCAAAACTTATGGTTGACGTTTTTTGCCGATAGTATTATTGTATCGAACCTAAACAAAAAGGAGCTTAGCTATGTGGTTAAAATTAGGTGACACGGAAGTAATTAATCTAGACTTTGTATCAACGATAAAAAAGAATGCAAATAATCCGACGATTGAAATTATCTATCATGACTTAAATAATATTAAGTCTCTTCCTTTCAAAGGAAATGAAGAAAGGGATAGAGCATTTAAAGCAATCATTGAAAATCTTGCACGAATGAAACTATTTTTTGAATAAAGTATGAACACAACTGACGAAACACTTCTCGGAGAGGTTACAGAAAAACTCGACCGAGTAAAATCCATTAAACCATTTCAATTAGTCTTTTACGGATCAAAATCACGCGGTGATGACAGCGAACTTTCTGATTATAACTTTTATTTACTCGCAGATCCAACCGATCAACTCAGAACTAGTTTTATACAAGAAATTTCAGAAGCTCTGGATTTTATCGACACTAGTTCTGCTGTTAGTCTTGTAGCGGGTGATATGGATTCGCTGAGTTACAGAATGAGAATTTTTGAACCAACGGCAATTCACCTTTGTGAATTGGGACAACATATTTACGGAAGAAATCTTTTGCAAACTTTGCAAAAAGAATGGAATACTTTAAAGCTAAAAGAATTTAACCGAAAGATCATCGTCAACTATTTGGATAATCGCTGTAAGTTCTACAAAAGTATAAAATCCAAAAACACAAAAGAAGATATTTCTAGAATAGAAAAAATTATTTCTCTCAATCTTCAAATGTGGATTTTTAATAATATAACAGATATTAGCCCCACTGAGATTTGTTATATGGATATTCCTGCCAGACTTTACTCTATGGTAAAATTTCTTTACCATAGAGATTGTACAGATGATGTTAACTTACTCATAGAAATTTACAAAGAGATACATGAACTCAAACAAACGATTCGAATGACTCTTCCCTACTCCGAAGATAATCTCAGCCGGATCAAAGAATCTATTCAAATGATCCAAGGGCTGAGTAATAATATTGTTAACCGCGTTTAATCTTGAAGGTATAGAACTTCTATTTGAGTAGCACTTAAGGCAGTATTGTAAATTCGAATATCATCCAAATCTCCACTAAAAAACCCACTACCAACGTTTGTGCCTACACGAAAACTTCCAGTCCCAATTAAATTTCCTGTTTTTGCTTGCGTTCCTACTGAAACACCATTTACATACAATTCTAAATTAGTTCCATCATATACGCCGGTAATTAAATTCCAAGAATCAACAAAATCAAAAGAATTAATCGGATAAATTAACGAAGTAGCTGTTCCTGTATCAACTGAAAATACTATATTATCCGAATCAAATGCTAATTCAAATCCATCCTGACTAATAATAGCCCGAGTATTAGATGTATCTGTTGGAGATACCCATGCGGAAAAGGTTACTGACGATGATCCGCTAAGTGCTGCAAGTGCGCTACCACCTAAATTAATCAGGGACGAACTACCATTAAAATTATAAGCTTGGTTTGCTGTGCCAAAAAGATCCATCGTTAGACTAGCAGAAGTTACAGTTCCATTTAACCCATTCCCGCTTGTATCATTTGCATTTCCATTAAACTCCCAATGTAAAACCAATCCAGAACCAAGATTAATTCCTTCACCAGTCATTGTAAACGGATAAGGGCTGTATACCTCATCATTACTTATTACCGTTGTGTCATCTGTATAATTAGTCGCAGTTGTAGGAGTAAATTCGATTTGGAAAAAAGCAGCATCTCCGGGTGCAACAACGGAACTTGGCTGGCTAACGATTTGAAACTGCGAATTAGTTGTAAGAGCAAGAGGCAAAGTTAAAACTAAATCCAAACCTCCACTATTTACAATCGTGAACTCAGCAGTTCGTGATGATCCACCTACACCAGCACCCACTTGACCAAAATCAGTAGTTCCATTCAAATCAATCAATTCCCCGTCCGGTCCAAATATCCAAATTTCAGGTGGAGTACCAGGAGTATACGCAAGAGAACATTCTGCATCTAGGGAATCTGAGTCACAAAAAAACCAGTCTTCATCACTTCCAGCGTATTCATCATCATACCCATCATACTCTGTAATATCAGCTTTATATGTATCACTTAGAAACTTGTCTGCTTCTAGAGCGTCAGCTACAACTCCTCCAAATTCACCTGCGGTCATTCCTGCAACTTGGTTAGTCGTTGGATCAATTTTTTTTCCGTCAAATCTTCCATCTGAAAAATCTTCTTCCATAAAGTGAATTACTGTTTCAAAGTCCTCGGTAGTAGAATCCCCGTCAGCAGACCCACCACCATATTTATCTGCCCGAATTCCAATCCCGCCTAATTTTAGCGCATAACCAGGATCTTCCACATCGGCTGATTCTAATTCAAAATTGGTTTTATCTCGTTTTGGGAAAAAAGCATTTTCTACGTCTTCTGTGGCTTTATCTAAAAGCGAATTAGCATTATTAGCCGCAAATTCTACTTTGGGACTTCCCACTTTTCCTCTTGCGCCATACCCAGTATTTGTATTGGAGATTCTCATAAATACTTTGCTCTTAAGTCGAGCCCCACCATTCATAGCAGTTAATGCAGAAAACCTCCTAGCTGCCATGCGGGTAAACGGTGTTACGTTCACTGTTTTATTTAATGCACCTATACCAAAACTGGATCTATTGGAGGGTTCATTAATTACTGCCATCAAGGGATTACCACCTGACCAAGGTTTTGGAGACTTTGTTTTGGTAATCGGAGAAAATACTTCTATTTCAGATCCATCCGAGGGTGTAACAACTACGCAAAGAACACCTCCCGTCTTTCTGTAGGTAAAAGAATACTTTCCGTTTTCGTCTGATACTGCGCTCGCAATTGGATCACCATTAATCTTACCATCATCCTTTACGCATTTTCCGTCTGCAGGAGTTGGGAAAGCTTGGACACTCGCGTTTCGAATCGAGCCGGGTCCTTTTACAGTTCCTTGGATGAAAACATCTTTATTTGAAAGAGCGATAGCTCTTCCGGCTAAGACCAGTAATTCGCTCGCACTGTCTTTAGTTTCTGCACAGGCAACCAATCCCAGTAAGGTAATCAATATCAAAAACAGATTTAATTTTGGTTTTTTCATATTTTTTCTTTCCATAGTCAATTTCTACTAACTCTTTACTGTATAATAGACAGCAATTTTAATACCTAAACGGTATTAATTTTACAATTTATTTACTATGCTATAATTGAAACATAGAGCAAATAGAAATTGGTTTTTAAGAAAAATATAGTACAGGTGTTTTCAAAAAAAATCAAGCATTAAAACACTTTTAGCAAACCCTGTGTTACTTATGTTTGCGAGTAAATACACCATCCCAACTCTCACCCGGAGGAGAATTTTTATAATACAAACATCTATCAATCAACATTTCCACAGCTTTATCTTTTGAACCCCTAGCTGTTTCGGCTTCTTGAAATAGTTCAATCGCCCTATCCCAATGCTGCTTTAAATAAAAGGAAAATGCATCTTCATAAATACCAGCAGCCTTTTTCAAATTCACAGGCTCACTTCCTTTAATCGCAATCAATTCAAAAAGTTGAACTGGTTCGTTTTTGCCCTTTACCCGAACAACGTCGAGTTTCCTTGTAAAAAATCTTTCTTTAATCTTCTCATTCGTAAATTCGCTGATAAGAATATTGACTCCATAGTCCTTACCCGCAGCTTCCAAACGTGCCGCCAAATTCACAGTATCCCCCATCATCGTGTAAGAGGCTAACGCCTCTGTACCCATGAACCCAACTTTAGCAAGACCGGTATTGAGTCCAATTCGAACATCCATATCCTGTGCATCTTTACAATAAAGATTATTTTCACTCCAATACTTTTTGAGTTCTTTTAATTTTGCGATCATTTCTAGGGAAGCCTTTGCCGACTCCATAAAATGTTCCTCTCTGTTAATAGGTGCTCCAAAAATACCCACCACAGCATCTCCAATGTATTTATCCAAAGTCCCATGATTTTGTTTAAGGATAATGGTCATTGCCCCCAAGTATTCATTTAAAAGTGCAGCTAAATCCGCAGAACTAAGCTGTTCGCTAATGGTCGAAAATCCAGCCACGTCAGAGAAAAATGCGGTTATTTCGCGTTCTCCCCCTTTCTTGAGTGCTTCCAAGTCGTTCAATGCTTCACTCACAATCGAAGGATCCACCATATTAGAAAGTACCTTACTGTATTTTCGTCTCTCTGCCCCTTCGGTAAATGTTAAATAACCGAGAGAACCCAGAAAGGCAAGAGGGTAGACTGTAACAAAACCGGCTAATGGCAAATGAATATCTAACATGAATGCATAGAGGGCAATTACAATATAACCGGCAAAAATCAAGGTAGGAAGTAAAACTCTAAGCGCCATTTGTTGAAAGAAAAACGATAGATAGACACAAGTCGGAATTGTAATTAACATTAACACAACTTCCACCCACGCCGGAGAGAGTTTTAAAAAATGTTTTTCCAGCATATTGGAAAGAGCAACGGCATGTAAAATAAATCCAGGCATTTTCCCATAAGGTGTAACCTTATCGTCAAAAGTAGCCGCCGCAGAAGTTCCAATGATAATCGTTTTTCCTTGAAAGTCCTCCGGGTTGGCATCCAGAGCTTTCATATCGGTTTCCCCTTTTAAAACTCTTTCGTAAGATTCAATCATAGCCCAGACAGGTAAACGAGGAATTCGATTCATCTCAGTTGGGGAATAATAATGTAACCTCATACGACCACTTTCTAGGGGCACATCGACAGTATCCTCTTTTGATTTAATAGTTAGATATTCTCTATCAGAATCAAAACTCTCAATCGGTTTAATTGCGTCATACCCTTTTAATGGGAGAGAAGCCAGATAAATATCCTCATATTTAAAAAGTAGCGACATACGACGAGAAACCCCATCTGTATCAGAACCATAAGTCACGGAATGCAAGTGGCTAATACGACGCATAATCTCTTCAGTTGGGTAAGTGAAAATATTGTATTTCTTAAACTGAAATTTTTCTTCTTGTGTTGGATCAAGTTTCAAAGACATATTCTTTAAAGCTTCTTTTGTATCAGCAGGAATTGGCTCTTGTTTGATGGTTTCTTTTTCTTCGTAACGAAATTGAACGGCATGAGAAACAGGAACACCAATATTACTCAGTTGACTTGAAACTTCTCCAAGAATTTGATCCTGTGATTCTTCCGATCTTTCCAAAAACAAAATATCAAATAGAACCATACTAGGTCCACCCATAGAAAGAAATTCTAAAATTGGTTTATAGGCTCCCCTTCTCCAAGGCCATCTACCAAACTCTCTTTTATTTCCCAATTTTTTAAAAGTATCTTCGTCAAAATCAATCAGTAAAACCTTATCAGAAAATTTATGATTGGGATTAAAATACTGGTGTCTTAAGTCAATGAGATCACTTTCCATTCGCTCCTTAATTCCACTGACTGCTAATAAAATTGTAAATAATAAGGGTACAACCGATATAACAAAAAACCAGAGTAACTTTTTTTTATCCTTCATAAAGACTGCCTCAGAGAGATATAGATTGCTTCAAATTATGAACTACGAGCTTTAATTCAAGCAGAAAAAATATTACTGCCCAGATTTACAATTTCGTTTTGCTCGCAAAGGCTAATTTGAAATCCGGAGTAGATGGGATTTGCCTGTCTTTTGTGGTTGACATAAAGTATACTTGGAGATATACTTGCGTCAGTTGTCAAAGGGAGGTCACCATGCCGCAATTATCTCTTTATGTAAATAACAGTATTCTTAAAAAAGTAGAACTAGCAGCTAAACGGGAAAATATTTCTATCTCCCAATGGGTTCGAGTTAAAATTGAAAAATCTATCGAGAAAAATTGGTCAGAAAATTACTTTAGTCTTTTTGGTTCAATAGAAGATGAAACATTTCAATCTCCCAAAAAAATAAGTTTTAAACAAGATTCTAAAAGACAAAAAATATGAATTTTTTTTTAGATACGAATATCTGTATCTACTTCTTAAAAGGACAAAAGGAAGAAGTCAGCAATAATCTAAAAAAACTAAAACCTGAACAAGTTAAAATTCCTGCCATCGTGAAAGCAGAATTATTACTCGGTGTCCATAAAAGCCAGCATTCTAAAAGAAACAAAGAATTAGTGCAAAGATTTCTTGAACCTTATGAAATCATGCCCTTTGGAGACAGTGAAGCCGAAACCTATTCGGAAATTCGAGCGGAATTAGAGAAAAAAGGAAAACCTATCGGACCTAACGACCTACTGATTGCCTCAACAGTAATTTGCGGTAACGGGGTATTAGTCACGAATAACGAAAAAGAATTCAAACGTATACCAAGACTTCGAGTAGAAAACTGGATAGGAAATCATAAAGAATAAATCTCGATTTTGCTTTCTCTTCCTCGAACTTGTAGATTATCGATAAACTCGGAAGTATAAGAACTTCCAATGAGACGTTTTGTATTTTCGGTAATAAGTAAATCTTTTCCTACTTGTTTGCAATGACTTTCTAGACGTGACGCAATATTTACAGTATCCCCTATTACAGTATATTCCAAACGACTAAGAGATCCAATATTACCCGCAAGAACATTACCTGAATGAATACCAATTCCAATTTTCAATTCCGGTAGATTTTTATGGGAAAATTCCTGGCTTAAAAATTTTGCTTTGTTTCTCATAGCAATGGCTGCTTTTACGGCGGATAAAGCATGATTAGCCACTGGAACAGGTGCACCGAATACAGCAAGGATTGCATCTCCGATAAACTTATTCACAAGACCTTTTTCATTCGCGACACATTCGCTCATTTGTTCGAAATATAAATTCAACCAATGTACAACTTCTACAGGAGGAAGTTTTTCCGATATAGAGGTAAATCCGCGTATGTCTACAAACAGAATACTCACTTCCCTAGTTTCTCCTCCGAGTGCTAAGTTGCCTTTAAGTAGATAATCTCGAACTGTCGGGTCTACAACTTTTCCAAATGTATCTTTGATAAATTCTTTTTCTTTAATAGAGGTAGCCATTTCATTAAATCTCTCTGCTAGAAATCCAATTTCATCATTTGATTCAACACTTACTTGCGCTTCAAGATTACCAACTTGAAGTTGAGTCGTTGCAATCTGTAAATCTTTTATAGGATTTGCAAACGAATTTGCAATAAAAAAGGTGAGCACGATACCCAGAAAAATAATTCCAAAAAATACTAAAGCGGTCTGCGAATAATATCCATTTATCTTATTTTCGTTTAAAATAGATAAAATCAGATCAACCAATAAAATACAGGGAGTTACAGCAACTGTTATGTAAAAAATAAAGAACCGAGATCGTATAGAAACTTTTATAGTTTTGGAAATTTCACTTAGTTTTTCGCTTGTGAGTATATGGCGAATAAAATTTTTATTTATACTGTCCATCAGATAATACACAAATACAAAACAAAGATTAGCCATTAAAACATTAAACAATATAAATTTAACTAATGAAATTGTTTCAAATTTAATATCGTAGTTCTGAAAATTAACAAATGAACCTACTAAAGCCAAACCCCAACCTGCAAAACTCACAGTAGCATTTACAATCGGGAGATTGATGACAATAGATTTTATTCTTTCAGAGATCGGCGGACGATTTTTCTTGAGCATATAAACTATCAGAGGCAAATTATAAATATACCCGATAGATGTAGGGAATATAAAAGACATCAAACTAAAAAAATAATAGACTAAGTCATTTGCCTCTCCTGCCTTGTTTATCTTTAAAAATTCTTCCGTTGTAAGAAGAAGAGGTGCAAGAAAAGTATAACTAAATCCGGCAACTATCGCATTTACTCCAACAGGAATCGTTACGTATGCAGCCGCAAAATAGATATACGTTCGACTTGTCATATCTACTACAACTTTTGTTCTAAAGTTTCAATGGATGCTTTCAAAGATTGTAAAGATTTTTTTAAATCGAGTGGAGTATTTTTGTAATCCGCTTGGGCATTTAGAAATTTATAATACCCTTCATTAATTTCCCGAATCGGGCTAATTAAATCATCCGGATTTTCAATCTTTTTAGATTTCTGTCTTATATTATAAACTTGTTTGTATCCGAACTTCGAAATTTCTACTATGTAGGCAGGAACTAGAATATAAAGAGATGTATAAAATACTCTTAGAGCTTTGTATTCTCCTGTAAATATATGGTTTATATAAAGCCAGATAACACTGAATATCCCCACAGCAAGAGTAATATTAATCCTAGGTGTCGTAGGGGAAATATTATTTACAAGAACTAAAAATAAAGCACAAAAAATAAAAAGTAAAATTACCTCAGGAGGAACAATTGTAAAAAACAAATCGAAAAAACTAATTAGTTTTTTGATAGATTCTACAAAGGTTTTTAAACCGAGAAGTTCGTTTAAGCTGTTTTGAATTCCCATGAGTTCATTTTTCATTTTGTCTACAAAGTCTAACATAATCACCGCCCAAGTTCTAATTTAACTTTATTTACGCAGAGAAAACAAAAACTTGTCAAGTCACTATTTATTAAATAAAGCTAGGTAACTCCAAAAGTCTACCTCGTCTGAAAGAATGGTATGGTCATACGTTTCCCGACTCTCATTTTGAACTTTGAAACATTGAACTCTAGTTACTTTTTTTGACTTTGTATTCACCAAAAGTCCGGTTAATACCCTATTATCTCTCGTTTCCAACAAAAAGTAATTTTCCTTCTCTTTTGTTACAAATTTCAAAAGAGATTCTGGTTTATCCGTAAATACAATTGCATTACCAAACTCTAATTGAGAACCATTTACTTGAACAGGAATCCCCTCCTCTATCGTTTGAAATTTCCAAAGTAGAAAATCTACATGTTTAAATTTTGGATCTTTGGAATTTGTGGCATTTCCATGGTCAATAATATTTGTAATTCGATAGACTGGCATCGCATTTCCAGATTGAATTGGTTGAACCCTGATTTCCTCCGCAATTTCTGATTGAATATGTTTATCTAAAATCTGATTGCCTAAATCAGATTGTGGTTGCGGCAAACGAGAATTAATCGCATTCAAATTGTATTGACCTAAAATAAAATTTTGATAGGCAGGATTGGTGTAAAAATACGGCGAAAGCCCAGAACCGATAGGAAAGGAAACTCCATTGCTACTGGGAGAAGAGAATTGAGGTAGAGTTATATTGATTCTGCCAGATTTACTTTTTGCGTTAAGCGAAATACTCACTAAGATTAAAAGGATTACAACTAAATTAAATTTTTTCATTCTATTCTCCTCATCTTTTTCATTTTACAGGAAAAAACTAAGTAGTCAAGCTTTATCTGTACGAGATTTTTACCCACTGTTTCGCACTGGGCGTTTCGCGGTTATTTCGTATTTGGCGCATCTTTCGCATTATTGTTTTCCTTCTTCCGACTAGCGCGTCGGGCTGCTACGGGCTTCGCTATCGCTACGGTCGCGAACTGAGCGACTTCCCCTTCGTATCCCTAACGCTACTTCTTGGTAGACTTTTTTCTTTCATAAGGTTAACCCTTATTATCCGACGTAGCTCCGTTAGCCATCAGGCGGAAGGAGCGAAGGTCTGCTAGGTTTCATCCTTCAGATGAAAGGGTGGTCTCTTCATTCAGAAGTTTACACTTTCGATATCCTCTTTGCCTTCTTTTATCAAAGAGAGATTCTTTTTATTACCGCTTCCCAGCGTGGGATTTTTACTGTTACCTTTTTTTGAGTTTTGTGTAATTGGCAAAAAAAGGTAACGCCAAAAAAAAACAAAAACCCGCCACAGCGACTTTTTTGGTTTGAACACGCTGTAAGGCTCCTTTAAGACTCTTTTGTTATTCTGACTTTTTCGCATAATCAGTATTACTCTTTACTAACCATTAATCATTTCTCCTTACCTTCTAAACTTTATTCACCCAATTCGATTCCTATTATTGGAGGGTTACAGCATGTATACCAATGGCAATCCTCCTCCAAGTAATCATTGCAGATTGCATTTTGGCGAACGACAATTTTAACTTCTCCGTTCCGGATCAGTATTCGGAATCCAGATTGTATCATCAAAATCTTTCATATTATACTTAGAATCTTTTATAACTTTCAAATGAATATTTTCACCCTCCTTAGTGAGAATTAACTTCATAAATTGATTAGAAAGCTCGCATTGATTACCCGATATTTTCCATTGATTAAAGCGAAAAACTGCTGAATCTCCACCTTTTTTTATAGCGGCTTCTAAAATAAGCTTTAATTGAAAATTCTTTGAATCAACGGAATACGGAATTAATAGCATACTGGTTGATTTTGGATTCACGTATGCTCCGCTAAATATTTTTCCATATTCATGCAAAGACAGAAGTTTCTCTTTATTTTTTAAATACCATTCTTTATTTGTTCCCCCATGAACATCATAGTCCGTTTGACTTATGTAACCTTTATTTGAATGACAGAGTACTTGTGCATACGAAAGCGTTCCTCCACCAATTTTTTTTCTATCTTTGAAATCGAGTGCTTCCAATATTTCTCCTCGAGGACAATAAACCTTTGGTTCAAATGATTCTAAAGATTCATTTAAAATTTCCTTATCATCTAAGAGGAAAATATAAATTGAAAATTTCTTCGTTTCCTTTGTAACAGCAGGATAAGCAATTAATAATAGTAGGCATAATAATACTCTAATCATTGTGCATTACCTCTTTCCTATCGCATTTGGATCCGGAATAACCCAATATGCTCTGGTCGGATTTGCATGGTTATCTGTTCTGTTCCAATCCTGTCCATTTAAATTTTTATAATAAGGATCATAAGGAACTGCCTTAACTCCCTTACTTGGGTCCTTCGGATCAATCGGAACCTTTACGATTCCCCATTTATGTCCGCTATCCTTAACCACTGCTATTCGCTGATAAAATCATTGCTATGGATTTTTGTGTCTCGTATACTTGGAATTTTCAAACTTTGTATACATTGTTTATCATCTCTCATCATACTAGAGAGATTCTTTACTTTCGTTCTACTTTTAATCCTAATCCTAATTGGATGAAGCAACAAATTAGAAATGCATTCGGCTTTGTCCAAGTCCTGCCAAAATACTTAATCATGGATAACGATTCTATATTTTCAAAAGACTTTCACTACGTCTCTTAACGTCCGGTTGGTGAGCAGCAGCTTCCTAGCTAGCGTGTCGAACCACGGGATTATCCCTAAGAGAACGGCTTTTCACTCGCCTTGGCAGAACGGAGTTGTCGAACGATTTAATGGTACTGTTAGAAGAGAGTTGCTTGATCATATTATCCCATTAAGTGAAGATCATCTTGATAGACTTCTTAAAGATTACATTCACTACTACAATCACTCTAGACCTCATTTGTTTCGTAACAAAGATTCACCTCTTGGTAGAATCTACGAACCTTTACCCGTAAAACTTCGTTCACCAAATGCAATTCCTGTTCTTGGAGGGTTACACCATGTATACCGTTGGCATTCCTCCTCCATGTAGATAACTACGATTTACCTACGGTTATAAGGTTTTGACGAGCGACAGGCACAACAGTGACAACACCACAACTACAACTTATCATAAATATATGGTTCGCGACTCGGGATTAATTTTAGAGCATTGAGATATTTTTCTTTATTCGCCCGTTTTCCTCTTTCTTGTATATAACCCTCAGAAATCCAAGAGGAGATTTTTTCAGCGACTGCAAGGCTAACAAAATAATCCAATGTGATCCCATCTTTCTTTGATAACTCTTCCATTTTAGCGACAAGAGAATCTGGAAGCTTTACATTAAGTGCTCTCATTCCAATACCCCCATTTTTATGAGTAATTCTTTAGGTGTTATGGTCTTTATCCCAAATTTATCTGATCCAATAAAATCGGAGTGATTGTAAGTTACAATCCAATCTACGCTAGAAGCTACGGCGAGTTCAAGAATAAAATCATCATTTGGATCTGACAAGAAAGGTCGCCAATTATAATAAATAACAGTTTCAAAACTATTATTACAAATATAATCTATAAATGAATCTAACAGCATTGAATCCAACCAATAGCTTTCTGTCTCCCGCTTTGCCACAGCTTCATATTCCAGAGCTAAACTAGTCGAAATAAAAACCTTTAAATTAGGATGTCCAATTATTTCTAATAGCTTAAACGCTGCTCCTTTATTTGAATATAATCCTGAGATTAAAACCGAAGTATCAATTACTACCCTAAATTCCATTAAGTCGTAATTTACTCCAATATAGACTTTTAGGATAGCAAAAAAGAATCAATTCTAAAAAAATACACCAAAAATAGCAACCATAGCGGTCACGGAGCTCACAACAACCATTGACACGTTTATACTATTCGATAGAGTTCTTCACCTCCTCCTCTTTCGTGTTACCGCTTTAGCTTTTGTTTTGGATTTTTTTCTCAAACCCATTCCATCCTGTGCTTCTAATTTACTTAGAGTATGGATGGATAGTATAGGACTAGAATTTTGCTTTTGTATATTTTGGGTGATTATTTCTTCTACATCTTCCTCGTATTCCATCTCGATTGGAAATATTTCTACAAAACTAAAATGGTTAGCTATATGTATAGAATGAAACCTTTCCCAGGTCGGTTTGTCCATCACATCATACAATGGATGTATCGCAAACTCACGATTAAACTTTCGAAACGCAAAGATTGCTGCCTTAAATTGCAAAAGCGCAATCCTATCATCCCCTTCTATCCTGACAGTCTCAATCTGCCCGTTGTATCCATCCGGCATCATATAGCCCCTTTCCAATATTCTGGCTAATAGGTATTTGCCTACAGTCTTTCTAAGAAACGGATTGTAGGTGTAAGGAAAATGTGTCATTGAAAATTGGATATGCTCCGTACAATGGCGGAGGATCTGGTAATAAGACCATACTCCGGTCGTCTCTACAAACCGAGCCCTCTCTAAAATTTCCACCTGCTCCAAAACCTGGACAAAGTCCGTAAATGCATACTTTCTCGTATTTATCGCTATCATCGATTCCTTCCCCGAAAGAAATCGAATAGGTTTCACTTTCTTCTTTTTTTTTCAAGTAAAATATTATTGGTTTTAATATATTTTATGGGACATAGTAGTGCCCCCAATGCTGTCAACTTAAGACGGTTACTGAGCGGAGTCGAAGTAACAACTAATAGTAAAAGTGGCATTTCGACTTCGCTCAATGACCGACTTCTTTCGCAAAATCCTTAAGTTGACAGTATTAGTAGTCACCCCAACAACTTACCTCATTTTCTAAATCTCAATCCCGTATTTTTTAGCAATAGGTTTGATTTCTTTTAAGAAGGAATCCCTCTGTTTTTGAGATAAGGGTTTCAAGTTTATAGAAATTTTTTCTTTCTTAGGAGAAGGTGAACTCGTTTCACCCCCCCTACCCTCTTTGAACTTTAAAAGTCTCTCTAGATTTTTAACCGACGGTTCATTTCCCTGCCCTATGAATTCAGACACATGTTTTAGATCAAGGCGTGCAATGGAGCTCAGTTGTTTTACATATCGCTCTGTATAACCTAAAATCTCCCCTACTTCTAGCGCTGTTTTTTTTCTTTCCTTTCTCAGGTATTGGATTGCTTTTCCTACTTCCCAGGGATTGAGACTTTTTCGTTTTTCATTTTCCGCGAGTGCCATTTCGTAACAAAGTTCAGGATTCGCTTCTGTGATGATTGCAGGAATTTCTGTCCAACCAAGTCTCTCGGCTGCGTGAAATCTTCTTTCTCCGGCAACGATCATATACTTAGAATTATTTTTTCGAACGACTATCGGTTCAATCAAACCCATTCGTTTCATAGAATCAACTAGATCGTCAACGTTTTCTTTTCCAAATTGACGGGGTTGGTTTGGACTAGGTTCAATGTCTTTTAAACTTAGTTTCTCTGTCGATTTGCTTTTACCTTCGTACGCTGAAATTAAATCTAACGTGGAAAAATCATTTTTCTTGGACATTTATTTTACTCCTTACTTCGTTCGCCAATTCTATAAAAGATTTATAAGTATCTTTATCACAACCGGAAAGCATTTTACGCTTTGCTTGTGCTTGCGGAATACTTTCTTTTCTATAAATATTTGTTTTGAATACCGGAAAGTATTTTTTTACACTCTCGGAAAGTCCAGATAGCGCCCTATTCCCTTCGAACTGATTAAATACAGCACCTAAAAGTTTTAACTTTTGGTTTGCCTTAGCTTGGATTTTTTGAATTGTTTCGTATAAATCTTTCAGACCCTGAACACTAAAAGCTCTTGTCTGAACGGGAACTAAAATATAATCCGCAGCGATTAAAGCATTTTCGAGTCCTAGCCCAAGAGACGGAGGACAATCTATAATAATAAAATTATAGGACGAAAGAATTGGAAGTAATGCTTCTTTTAATAATTCAAAATCATCTCTTTCGAAGGGAGTTGTAAAATTCGCAAGCGACAAAGAGGAAGGCAGTAAGTGTAAATTTTCATTGATTTGAATAATCACAGTTTCTACAGAAACTTTTGGATTTTTTCTATACCCCAAACAATCAAACACAGTTCTCTCTGGTTCATTTACAAAAAGCCTAGTCGCATTCGCCTGCGGATCCCAGTCCACTAGTAAAACTTTTGATTCAAAAGAAAGTGCTTCGGAGAGAAATAAAGAAATCGTAGTTTTACCTTCTCCCCCTTTTTGGTTGGAAATGGCAATGATATGAGAAGAATACTTTTTTTCTTCAAGCTTAGTAAAATACTTTTCCAATACAGATTCACTAAATTCCCCAGATTGCAAACTTGGAATTTTAAATTCTTTGACCTTACGCAAAAATTCTTTCTTAGAGACCCCAAACAAATCACAAGCCTCACTTATACTCAGTCCGATTTGCTCTTTTTTTTTCGTTGCCATATCTAAAATACTATTCGACTAAACCTGTAAAAATCCGAAATCATAAACTTAGATTCCTAGTTTAAAAATCCCATCGCTTTTATCGGACAATTAAGAGAACTTTGGCGGTCACTGAGCGAAGCTTGGACTGAGCCTGCCGAATATGTCGAAGTGACGACTCTAACCGTGAAATCATTTCACGGTAAAACTAATGCTAAAATAAAGGGATATTCTTTGATTTACAGATTCAGATTCCTAACAATTCATGACTTAGTGAATCTTTTTAAAACAGTTTTAATTCTAATGTTTTTCTGCCATTTTCAAATCTATGCAGACGGATACATTGGACTAGTCGGACTTAGAAATGAGGGAGAACATATTTTTGAAACAGGAAACAAATACCCTAATCTTTCCGGGATCCAAGGTGGTTCACGAATCACTTACCAACGAAATTTTAACTTAGGTGGTATAGAGGGCGGTTATTTTAAAAATAAATTTTCCATTCGAGGACGATTTGTCACAAATGGATGGTATCAAAATTCTGGTGGAACTAGAGATGAAGATTTTTTCTTACGAAGTAATTCTTCCGAAAAAGGTTCAAAATTTTCCCCCTTTCAAGGAATCCTTTATGATACAGCTCATACTTATACAGGTACAAATAATTTTGCAGACGGAAAAGGTCGATCCACTATTTCAGAATATAACATGGAAGGATTTTTTAGGTATCATTTTGGCGAAACATCCCCGGATCCATGGGTTTTGAATTCAGGTTTTTTCTTTTCATTTGGACTCAGATATTCTTATGCAAAATTATATGTCTACGATGTGATGCAATTTATCAGTTCCAAACCAATTTTTTACGGTCCGATCGGTCCCGGTTTATCTTATTCTTACTCATTCACGGAAATTCCTATCGGGGGCGGGTATATATTTTCCTTTGGAAATTTTAAAATTGAGCCTTCCTTTCATATTCTTTATGCATTCATAAAAACAAGAGACTTTCATATTCAAAGAGCATTAAATTTTTTAGCCTATACTTCCGGACCGGGTTTTTTATCTCGAATAGAACTAAGTTATATCATTTCTGAAAAGTCTATTTTTAAATTTGCAATAACAGGTCATCGACAATTTACGGATGGATATTTTAAAACTACCGGTGGATTATCCGAAAGCGATATTCTGTCTAACTACCTGGGTTCTTATAGAAGTTATATCAATACAAAAGAAGTAATCTTCGAATTTGGAATGAATATGCGGCTTTAAAAATCAGTTGACATCCAAAGAAGTAAGAGTCGATATGAAATTACCGTTGGGGGTGGGTTTAATTACTCTGAGAGAGTCCCCGATAACCTGATCTGGATAATGCCAGCGTAGGAAAACGGATTTTTACTTTTTAGGTTTATTGTACAAATCTCACCGACGGATTTTTCTATAAAAAGGACGTATGAGACTATGAATCAATTTCCCGACAATTTCCAAACTTTAGCCAACCAATTTCCACTCAAAGAAAATTTCAACCTAGACGGACATGAAATCCCCGTAAAAAAAATCCAACTCTCCAATGGAACCGAAACTTGTCTTTATAATACAGAAGGACCAACAGGGTTTGATCCCAAACAAGGAATTCCCAAAAGACGTTTGGAATGGGTGCAAGAAAGAATCAAAAGAGGAGACCAAAATTTTTCGCAAATGCATTATGCTAAAAAAGGAGTCATCACAGAAGAGATGAAATTCGTCGCACTCCGCGAAGGCATTGATCCTGAATTTGTAAGAAGCGAAATTGCACGGGGCAGGGCAATCATTCCGGCAAATATCAATCATCCCGAACTAGAGCCCATGATTATTGGGAGAAATTTTTTAGTCAAGATAAACGCCAATATTGGCAATTCAGCAATCTCATCGTCCATCGAAGAAGAAGTAGAAAAACTAAAATGGTCAGTCAAATGGGGTGCTGATACAGTAATGGATTTATCCACCGGAAAAAACATTCACGAAACAAGGGAATGGATCATTCGAAATTCCCCCGTCCCAATTGGCACCGTTCCGATTTATCAGGCTTTAGAAAAAGTTCACGGAAAAGCCGAAAATCTAACCATTGATTTATTCATCGAAACCTTAATCGAACAAGCAGAGCAGGGGGTAGATTACTTCACCATCCATGCAGGTGTCCTTTTAAAATATGTCCCATTAACTGCCAAGCGGGTAACAGGGATTGTCTCCAGAGGTGGTTCCATTATGGCAAAATGGTGTCTTGCGCATCATAAGGAAAACTTTCTCTACACTAACTTTGAACGTATCTGCGAAGTGATGAAAAAATACGATGTGTCATTTTCTCTAGGAGATGGACTTCGCCCTGGTTGCACTGCCGATGCAAACGATGAAGCACAATTTGGTGAATTGGAAACGTTAGGCGAATTGACGAAGATTGCTTGGAAACACGATGTCCAAGTAATGATTGAAGGTCCGGGTCACGTTCCAATGCACTTAATCAAAGAAAATATGGACAGACAACTAAAAGTTTGCCACGAGGCTCCTTTTTATACACTCGGTCCTTTAGTAACAGATATTGCTCCGGGTTATGATCATATTACTTCTGGAATTGGTGCCGCTATGATTGGTTGGATGGGAACGGCTATGCTCTGTTATGTGACACCTAAAGAACATCTCGGATTACCGAACAAAGAAGATGTGAAAACAGGAGTTATCACTTATAAAATTGCCGCACATGCCGCCGATCTTGCAAAAGGTCATCCGGGTGCAAGGCTGCGAGACGATTTACTGAGCAAAGCTAGATTTGAGTTTCGCTGGGAAGACCAATTTAATCTTTCTCTCGATCCAGAAACTGCCAGAAAATTTCACGACGAAACTCTTCCGCAAGAACGGATGAAAGAAGCCCATTTTTGTTCTATGTGTGGTCCTCATTTTTGCTCTATGAAACTGACACAAGACGTTCGAGAATTTGCAGAAAAGAACGGTTATTCGCAAGAAGACGCTTTAGCAAAAGGAATGGCGGAAAAGTCAGAGGAATTCAAGGAGAAGGGAGCAAACCTTTACGTTCCAGTGTAAATAAAAAAAAAGATTACCACCGATAAAAGATACGATAATTTTTGAATATTTGTGATTTGGTTTGAATCCGTATCGTTTTTCATCGTTCTTTTATCGGTGTCCATCGGTGGTAATCTTTGAAAGTCCTTTTTACACAGTTTCAATCTTTTTATTTACTTAAATACAGTTTAAATTTCTAAGTATTTTTATGAAAGTAACCTTAATCAATCTTGGTGGTCCACGGAAGACAGAAGAAATTGAACAATTTTTATTGGATTTGTTTTGTGACCCTCTTGTATTTGATCTACCAATTCCTGAATTTTTACGAATTCGATTAGCTCGCTTTATAGCCAAAAAACGCGCACCCAAAGTTGCGCATACTTATGCATCCATGGGATTCGGTGGGGGTTCTCCTTTAGTTGGCGAAACAGAAAAACAGGCAAAGGCTCTTGCAGAACTTCTAAAAAAGAAAACTGGAAAAAATTGGAAGGTGCAAATTGCAATGGCATGTGGTTATCCGCATCTTCGAGAACTACCTAAGGAAGATTTAATTGTCTCTAAGGAAAATATCATTTTGCCCCTCTTTCCCCATTTCTCTCGATCTACTACCATGAGCATTGCAAAATTAATTGAAAGTCTAACAGGACAATGCCCCGCCAATTTAGGAAATGGCTCTTGTGGAAATCATTGTGGCTCAAAAGAAAAAAAAGCTATATGCCCATTGAATCGAACTGGATTTATTGCCCCCTTTCATGCGAACCCTCTCTATTTAGATGCCTCTAAGAATTTAATTTTAGATTACTTTCACGGAAACTTAAAACAGGATGATTTTTTACACTTAGACACAAAGTCAGGAATTCCTGATTGGGAAAATATCACCCTCGTTTATTCAGCACACGGAATCCCAATTCGATTAATCGACAAAGGGGACACTTACAGAAAAGAAATTGAAGAGAATGTAAAAAATTTAAACGAACTTCTTTACAAATCTGGATTTAAAGGAAAAACTTTTCTCTCCTTTCAAAGTAGGGTAGGACCTTCCAAATGGACAGAGCCAAATACAATTACTATGTTAGAGAAATTAGGAAAAGAAGGACATAAACGAATTGCGGTATTTCCAATTAGTTTCGTGAGCGATCATTTAGAAACTCTAGAGGAGATTGGAGTTCAGTTAAAAGATATCGCATTGCAAAATGGAATACAAGAATACTTTCGAATTCCCGCTCTTGGTATCTATCCAAAATTCATTGACGCCCTTGCGGAAATAGTTTTAAATACAGAACATTTTTAGTCAAAAAGATATTTCCTGAATTTTAGTAACAAATTATTGCTATCCAATATTTTTTGTTGACTTTAATTCTATCACGATACTTTTTTTGTAATTAGTGTTTTAGAAAATGTGCAGGATTGTATTTAGTTTTTGCTAAATACTTTTCGATTTAACTATAAATAAAGAGAAATTCCATGAATATATTTAATTTTTTCGAAAATTTTAATCGTAATGTAAAGATTAGAACTAAGATGATCATTCTTATTTCTGGTGTGGTTCTTATCAGCGTCTTGCCACTTTCTTTAATTGTGTTATATCGAAACCAAGCAGTCGTCCTAAATAAAACTTTTGAAGTTTGTAGTAACCTCGCACAAAATATTTCCAATCTTGCAACCGAAGAACTTTTAACAAACGATACTTATGACACTACTAGAACTTCTATGAAAAGATTGAAAGACAGCACCATTACTGGACTTTTAGAATCTTATATTGTAAATGTGGATGATAAGTATGTAGCGGACTTGAATGAAAAAAGAATAGATCAATCTATTTCCGATTCAGATAAGAAATATTTTAAAAACTTAGAAAAACCAGAAATGAATGAAGTAAAACTTTCTTCAGGACAAGTGATTCTTCGTTTCTCTTACCCGATTTTTATTTTAGATAAAGATAAGACCAAATTAAGAGGCGGAACGGCGGTTTTCGAATTCGACAGAAAAAAAGTCTACGAGCCAGTCGTTCAAATTAGAACAACCATCATAGGAGTAGCTGGCGTTCTTTTTGTCATCGGGATTATCATAGCGGCTTACGCGGCAATTTTCTTTTCCAAACCAATTCAAAAACTCTCTGAAGGTGCCCAAAAAATTGGGGGTGGAGATTTAAATCATAGAATAAAACTTTCAGGTAGTGATGAGTTAGGACAGCTCGCAAAAAGCTTCAACCAGATGACTTCGCAAATTCAAGACTTTACACAAAACTTAGAATTAAAAGTTGCCCAGAGAACAGAAGAATTAAATCAAACCTTACAAGAAGTCCAAGCACTCAAAGTGGCACAAGACGGGGATTACTACCTCACTTCCATTTTACTCGAGCCACTGCAACCGAATAACAATCGTAGTTCCATGGTAAAAACAGAATTTATGATTGAACAAAAAAAGAAATTTTCCTTCCGAAAATGGAATTCTCAAATCGGAGGAGATATTTGTATCACAGATACAATTACTCTCAACGGAAAAGAATACACTGTATTTATCAACGGGGATGCTATGGGAAAATCCATTCAAGGAGCAGGGGGCGCACTTGTACTTGGTGTAGTATTTAATGCTGGTTTAATTCGTTCCAGAGTAGAAAAATTTCAAAACACGTATCCTGAAATCTGGCTCAAAGAAAGATTCTTGGATTTACATAATGTATTTTTATCATTTGAAGGTTCGATGTATATTTCTATTTGTTTGGGTCTTGTTGACAATTCGACGGGAGTTTTATATTACATCAATGCTGAACATCCTTGGACTGTTCTTTACCGAGACGGAAAGGCATCCTTCCTAGAGCACGAGTTAGCACTTCGAAAAATAGGCACACCTGACCAGGAAGATCAATTCTACGTTAGAATGTTTGAATTAATGCCAGGTGACGTTATCATTACTGGTTCAGACGGACGAGACGATCTAGTAATGAAAAATCAAGACGGTACGGAGTTTGTCCAAGAAGACGAACAACAGTTTTTAATTCGAGTAGAAGAAGGCGAAGGGAAACTTCCTAAAATTGCACAAAGAGTAAAACAAACTGGTGCACTCATGGATGACTTCTCCTTACTTAGAATTTCCTTTAACGAAGACTTTGCCGAGGTAGCCGAGCAACAAAAAGAAATTCCTTACCAAGTTACAGAATCTGTAATGGCAGGTATGGAATTAATCGAACAAGGAAATCCAGAAGAAGCTGTAAAAAAAGTAGAACGCTTTTTAAAGGATTACAGCGATTTTCCTGACATGTTAAAACTTTTAGGAAAAGTATATTTTCAAAAAGCAGATTTTCCAAAAGCAATAGAATGTTTCGAACAATACCTATCCATTCATCCTAGCGACAATGAGTATTTATATGCACTATCCAACACCTATCGTGTTTACGGTAAATTAAACTTAGCCGCCGATATTGCGGAGAGGTTATTTTTAAGAGACCAGAAGCATTTTTTAAACTTGATCAATCTGGCAACCATTTACTTGGGACTTAGAGTATACGGAAGAGCTGAATCAATGGTGAAACGAGCTTTAAATATTGACTCTGAAAATACACAAGCCACTTTATTGTACGAAACAATCAGAGAAGCAATACTAGAAAAATCTTCTATGACTTTACCTTCCGCCGCCGATTCTTTTTCTATCCAAGATAAATTGGAAAAAGAAAATGAAGCATTATTTCAACAAGCAGAAGAAAGTTATCGAAACAAAGAATACCAAACTGCCTTAGTTCTTTTCCAACAACTATTAGATGAAGAAAAAGCAGAGAACTCAAGAATTTTACTTAAGATTGCAAACTGTTACTCTTATTTGAATAAATTAGACCAAGCTATTTTATTTTACGCAAGGGCATTAAAAACCGATCCATTAAATTACCATGCCCATAATAATTTAGGTGGAATTTATTTTAAACAAGGTTTATACTTAAAAGCAAAAAACGAGTGGGTAAGAAGTCTTGAAATTAAAACGGACTTTAAACCTGCCGAAATAAACTTAAAACGATTAGAAAAACTAGAAAGTAAAATTTCGTAATGCATTAAATATACGAAGGAGCATAAAACTATGAAATGGACTAAATTTATTTTCTTATTATTATTTATTTCTCAATCAATTCTCGCAAAACAACCAATCGAAGTACTTCTATCTTCAGACAATCGAATTTATGAACAAGGACTTTACGGCATACAGTCCGTATTCGACGGAGAGCTTAAAATATCTTATTTAGATATTATCACTGCAGAACAACCAGATATTTCCGCTTATTTCAAAGCTATTGACGATGCGGGGGCACCTCTTTTTATTACAATAGGTCCAACGGCAACCAAAATCGCAAAAGAAAACCTCAAAAAAACTCCCGTTGTATTTTCTATGGTGAGCTCTCCCAAATCTCTCGGAATTGATTCGGGAAATATTTGCGGTGTAAGTATGGACATAAGCATCGGTGAGTTTTTTCAAGCATTGAAAGACATTAAACCGAATGCTAAAAATGTATCTGCCTTTTACACCACGAATGATGGAGAATACTCAGCCGGAGAAGGGGAGTATACCGATTTAAAATACAAACTTATTTATAACCGAAAAAAGTTAGCTGATAAAAAAGAATTCAAATCAGCCCTCGAAGAACTGAAAGGGAAAACGGACGCTTTTTTTATGGTCAATGATCCTCTGTATTCCAATCTAGAATTTGAAACATTATCAGAATTTGCTAAAAAAAATAACATTGTCCTAATGACAAGTTTCCCAGCTCTAGTAAAAGTTGGTGCTACATTTGGTATTAGCCCCGACTATAGTAAGATTGGGGTTTTGACGGGGCAAATGGCAAACAAACTCTACGCAGGAACATCTACTTGCGGAGAAGAGCGAGTTATTTTACCCGATCAATCTTCCTTTTTTCTAAATGAAAAATACGCACAAGAATCAGGAATAAAAATTCCAGATGCAATTGTGGAACGCGCAAAACTTACCAAACTTTTCGATGTAGGTGTAAACCTTATCAATGAAAATAAATTAAATTCTGCGAAAATTGTTTTTGAAGCTATTCTAAAGAGAGACCCAGGAAATAAATCGGCATTTGCCTTTCAACAGTTAGTCATTGAAAAACTATCCGGCACAAAAACAAGAGAGCTTTTAGCAAGTGCTGATAATAATTTTAAGAATAAGAAATACGCCCAAGCCAGAGCAGACTACCAGAAAGTATTGTCAATTAATCCAAGTATAGCCTCTGCAAAAGAAGGGATACAAGCTAGTTTACTCGCTCAAAGCGAACAAGAGAGAGCCCAAGGCACTGACTATGCAAGGCAAGGAAAACCATTTGAAGCAATAAAAATGTTCATGGCAGCACTTAGAACACTTCCTTCGAACAATCAAGCATCGAACGATTTAAATGCCATTAGAAATTTTGAAAGTTCTAATATGAAAAACTATGTTGCCAAAGGAATTGAACACTATAATGAAAGGGATTATAATTCTTCGATAGAAATTTTTGAAAATGCATTGTTAGTAGTTCCAAATAACAAAGAGGCGTTGGAATACTTACGATTATCCTACAAGAAAAGAGATGCGATGATTGTTTTAAAAAAGAAATTAGAAAGCCAATAGCTAAATTAGAACACGAAGCTATTCGATTACTTTAGTTTTTTTGATTTTTTTTGAAAATTGCAATGCTTAAAAACATCATTGTAATGTTTCCGTATTGACATTTTAGAAACTTATTTCCTAATAATATTGCCGAAGAATAGGCATATACAATCATTTGAATAACAAGCGTAAGCCGCTCTGTAGTTAATTGAAAATCTTTAATCATTCAGTCTTATTTTAAAAAGAGCAATCATTCAAATGTACGAACATGAAAACAAAGAGACTTCCTATTCTTCACAAGGGGATACTTAGATGAAAACTTTCCATCAAAAGATTTTTATTTTTATTTTGTTTACTTTCTCTATTTTTTCTCAGGATACACAGAGTAATTCAAAGATTATCTATCTCAATCATTTTAATCCCTACAAGTCGCAAAAGTCAGATTTACTGGCGAATAAAATATTCAAAAAACTAGAAGAGGATTTTAAAGCGAATGGTTTTCAAGTAAGAGAATCAAATTCTGAATTAAAGAGTCTTTTAAAAGCAGCGAAGGAGAACAATGCGAAGTTTGTAATCGACGGTTACTATAAAATAGCCGATAATGAAGGAGTTAGTATTTATTCTCAAATCTATAACCCTGACACTGGCTTTATGATCGATGCCTTAAACGTAACGGATGAGCTATCAGGTATTGAGGGAATCACTCTAGATCCGAGCGAGTCCAAGAAAACTACTGACGCATCCATCGAAGAATTTGCAAAAAAAATCACTATTCGAATAAGAACCAATCATAAAAGAAATGAAAGAAGAGAAAATATCAATGAAGCAATTACAACAACCTCTTTAGGTCGCGATAAAGAACTTAATTTTCCAATAGCAGAGGAAAACGTAACAAGTGCTTCGGCTGACGTATTCAAATTATTAGCGGAAAAACAAACAATAAGTGTTGCGTCTAACGTTATTAAAGATGCAAACAAACAACCTGTATCCGTTTCAGTAATTACAAAAGAACAGATCAAATTAAGCGGAGCCCGAACGGTAAACGAAGTATTAACTACTTATGTCCCAGGATTTTTTACAGTAGAAGATCAAGATGATACTATTGCCGGGTTCCGTGGGTTTGCCTCAGATAATAATGCAAAAGTTTTACTCCTTATCAATGGGCATAATATGAATACAGAGTGGTTTTGGGGACCACCGGATTCCATCATCAATGGAATGAATATGGAATACATCGAAAGAATTGAAGTAATTCGAGGACCCGGATCTGTAACACTTGGTCAAGGTGCATTACTCGGCGTAATTAATATTATTACAAAGAATGGAAATACAACAAGTGGAACTTCTATGTCAGGCGTTTATGGCAAGGACAATTATTCTATAGGAACTCTCCAAGCGGGTAGTAGTGGAAAAGAAAACCCAGATTTAAAAACTTTTTTTCAAATTTCTACTGCTAGATACAATGGACAGGAAATACGAAATGAAGGCTGGGCAAAAACACAATTACTCGCTGGACAAGAAGGTTATTATGACTACAAGAGAGGTTTCACTCAATTAGTCCCTGCCGGAACCGCTCCCGATAATGCTGTATCAATTTTTGATACATATACTCCTGATCCTTCGAACCCAGAAAAGACTCTGATCACACAAAGAAACGTTGCGACCAGTGGCTCTCGCTTAAAAAGGTCTGACAGTGACGTAGTTACCGGAGTAGTGAATTATAAAAACTTAGAACTTACAGGCTTCTATACAAATCAAACCAGAGATATGTACAATTTCTACCGAGATAGAAACCGTCTTCAAAATACAATCAAAAGTGGGACTAGCACATATACCTATGAATTCAGTGACAAAGTATCAATCAAACTGAAAAACTATTATACAATCGATGATATATTTCTAAGAAGCCAAAAGGGATTGGCGCTCGGAGGCACAAGAGAGTACAGGTACGGTGGTTCTATTATTCTGGGTCTAAATGAACTAATTAAAAATAATAATGCTGCAATCGGTATAGAGTATAGAAAATACGATATGGGGCAAGTCAACGCAGATGGCAATAATTCAATTCTAAATTATTCTCAGAATGTAACGGATAACGCATTACTCATGGATAAAAATGGACTTACGCCTAATGAAAGAAACCGCTACGTTTACCCGGGCAGCATTTCAGTGCGCAGTTTCTTTATGGAAGATTTTTATAAATTATCTGATAAAGTAGATATCTTTGGAGCGTTTCGGTATGATAGACATCCTTACTGGGGAAGCAATGTAGCTCCTCGAATCGGAGCGTTGTACGGAATGACAAAAGATTTGCGTTTCCGATTTTCTTATCAAGAAGGATTTCGCGGCGTAGTAGGGGTATCATACGCCGGTGGTTTTGAGGGAGATGGTCACTTGCGAATACAAAATTTTCCTTATATACAATCCTCAAGTATCCCGAACTCTTTCGACCAACAAGGATATGCCGCAAGTTATTATAAAGACGTTCCCAAAACCAAACCAGAAAAAATGCGCAGTTTCGAATTTGCGACTAATTACAATTTTACTTCCAATCTCTCCATTGAGAATATTTTATTTTTCAATAAGGTTGAAAAAGTTATAGATGTGGGTGTGCTTTACTGCGATAAACCAGGAACTCCAACTGCAACCACACCCGGTCCCAAGGGTTGTGATATGCCACGCCTTGGTAATGATGTACCGGGAAATTGGAACGGTTATTGGTTTTATAAAAATAATCCTGGTGAAATAAGACAGGGTGGTGCCGAAATATCCATCAATTACAAAAATAGAATGATCTCCGCAACATTCAGTCAGTCTATTGTAAAACTATTTACATCTTCCCCTAATGAATCAGATAGCTTATACCTAACGAGCGATGCAAATAATCGTCAGTTCCGAGGATATCCAAGCAATGTAACTAGAATACATGCACTTCTATACCCAGCCGACAAAATAACTATATCCGTGACTTATTTGTATTATCCGTCGTGGTATTCACCTAAGAATGAACGAGTCGAAGGAAACCATTTAGGAAATTTAGGATTTAATTACAAATTTCTCGAAAATCTAGAATGTCATTTTATGATAAAAAATATTTTTGCAGCGGGTAATCTGTATCCAATGATTAGTAACGCCGGCGGACCAGATCTTTCAAATGGAACACCGGCAGTAGAAAAGAGAACTTTTTGGGGAGGCTTTAACTATACGTTTTAGAATCCACCTTGTAACAACCCACCACCACCAAAAAAATCTTTCGGTGAAATATTGCAAGACACAGTGGAAGAATCCTTACACGAAACTAAGAGTATAGTACTAACACAAGTATCAATGTCCTTAGTAGCGTAGTAAGCTCCATCCAAGTTCTTTCTATCGCTTACAGAAATTTTGGTAACTAATATACTAGCATTGGTAGAATCAAATCCGCATGTTGCAAATTTTATCAGATACGCATCATTAATCTTTGCCACAGCATCCGCGCGCGAAATAACATCAGGTCCATCAATCCCATAATAAACTCCAGTACAAAATTGAGCGGCTAACATAAGTAAAATTATAGAAAAATATTTTAAAATCATATCCTCATTATCAAAATGAAATCAAAAAAGGAAAGAATAATTTTATTAAGCCTGTTCATTATTCTTAAAGTGTAGTAAAATAAAACAATGTATTTCAGATTTCCTTAGCCATACATTTAAAAAAATTCATTGTGCTATAGATATTTATAATTATTTCTCAATTTTCTTGACAGCATTTCGTATTGATAATTAGTAAGTAAAAATAAATACTAATCGGATTACAGGATTTTACCAGTAAATCCAATTGTTTAATATACTAATTATTCGTCGAACCGATTTAATTTACGTTTCTCAATCATTAATAACTAGGTAGGATATTTACGTGAAACATCTAATTAAGTTAGTAATATCAATTGCATTTTTGTTTTTTCTACTTCCTGCCTCGTCACAAGAAATAAATAAAAAGAAAATATATATTTCGATTTTCGCTCCTTATAAATCCAATAAGGAAAATGTTATCTCTGAAAAGATATACACCGTATTATCCGCTAAACTACAAAACATGGAATATGAAATAGTAAAAATCGAGTCTCAAAATTTAAAAGAAGGTTTATCAAAAAGTAAAAGTGAAGGTGCCTTTTTATACGTGGATGGATTTTATAAAAGAGAAGAAAATGGAAATCTAAATTTATACGGGCATATTTATAATCCCGACAAAGAAGTGTTAGTCGATGCTTACAACCAATTAATTGATTTATCATCTCTAGAAGGAATTGTATTGGATACTAAAGAGACGAAGGTTACAGATGATAAAAATATTGAAGATTTTTCAACTAAAATGTCATCTAAAGTCAAATCTAACTTCAAACGATCAGAACGTTTAGAGAATATAGAAGAATTTGTAAAAAATAATTCTATCGGAAAAGATATAATATTCCCGTTACCCAAAGAAGACACCGCTGCTGCATCTGAAGATGTATTTAAACTTTTATCAGAAAAAGATGACATAGTGGTTTCAGTTTCAAAATTTGCTCAAAAAACATCCGAAGCGCCAGCGGATGTAACTGTTATTACCCGCGAACAAATTCGTAGATCAGGTTTTAGAAATTTAACAGAAGCACTAAATTTTGTTCCACAGATTTATACCCACTGGGTCGGACAAAATTGGAGTTCTGATTTTAGAGGATTATATGTAAATAACCAAATCGAACGAAGAGTTCTATATCTGCAAGATGGGAAAAAATTAAACGATTATTTTCACTTTGGAGAATTTTACTCTGATGTTTATACAGATATGGAGCGCATTGAAAAAATTGAAGTAATCAAAGGTCCCGGTGCTGCATTATATGGAAATAACTCAATCACTGGTGTGGTAAATATCATTACCCGCAAACCAACAAAAAAAAATGAAATGGAATTAATTACAGAGTATGATTCTGTTCTACAAAACATTACTACTAGAGGACTATATTATTCTAAGTTCAGTGATAAATTTTCCGTTTCTCTGGACGTATCAAAATTTGATGGCAAGGGAATTTATCATTCCGGATATGATTCATGGGGAGGTAGTCGATATTACAATGGAAATTCTGGAGCAAATGCGAGAGATTTTTTTTCAACGCCCGCCAATTCAACCCAAGGCACTAGTGAATACGGAAGAAATAACGCACAAGTAGAAACCGGTCAGAGATTATGGACATCCACTGGATTAATGGCGGAAAATGGAAAGTGGTTTCCAAATTATAATCTAGATATCAAATATGGTGATTGGAATTTAAAATCATTTTACATGTCCAAAAGAACTAGTTGGATTCCACCTCAGGTCGATGCTGGTGCTTTTGGTGGCGACACTGTATATGGCTCACCACGCAATGATAGGATATGGGGAGTGGGAGCGGTTATGCTAGATTATGCTCCATCCTATTTAGAAAAGTATGAAACCAGTTTTCGAATTTTTAGACAACTCAATATCAATAGCGACTATCGTGACAAAGACTATGGCGGTTTTTCGAGTGCAAATAGTCCTCCTGGTGTACCTGCAAGTTATGGAGCAAACTCTGCCGCGCGACTCTCTTCTCCCACTTATCTAAATTATATGGCGATTATGGGAGGAGGGGTTGTCAAACGTTATGCGTCAACTGCTAAAACGGAAGGAATAGAATTTCAGACAACTCCCTTCAAATTCGAAAGCAAAAGTTCGATCATAAAACTTTTTCGATTTATGACCGGTGGTAATATGCAATCAGTCAATTATATAAATTACCAAGTCAATGTTGGAAGAAGCGGGTTAATCGATAGGAGACAACAGGGAATAGCCGATGATGGACGACAATTTGGTTTATGGACACAATTTACAACCACATTTGCCACGGATACTACACTCGTATTTGGTTTACGTTATGATGCACAAAAAATAAACAACGTCTATCGCCACCAAAATGGCATGGAAACAGATATGGTAAATGAGTCCTTAACTGATCCTTATCTCAGAACTCCATCGACTGGAGGAAATCAACCGATCGTAGCTCCAGGAAATCCAATCAATCTTACAACACCTGCCAATGATCAATTTGGGAATAGATTACCTTCAGGATATGTACAACCATTTCAAAGAAAAGATATTGTAGCTGAGGATAAAACTCCGAGAATTGCTTTGATACAAAACTTCAAATCGACTGACACTACCGTCAAATTAATGTATGCCGAAGCTTTTCGAATGGTAACTCCACAAGAAATAATTCGTTTACCTAGAGAGCTTGGAAATGCTCAATCGGAAAAAGTTAGAAATAAAGAGATTAATATTATCCAACCATTCTTAAAAGGTTCTCTAATTGTGAATCTAGATTATTTTCGTATGACAGGTAGCACAATATACGCATTTAACGCTGCGACATTAGCCTTTGGACAATCACCTGAATGGAGTAACACAGGCGGCTCGATAGCAACAACCTATATATTAGATGATAAGTGGCGGGCTAATGCTAGTTATACGAGCTACCAACTAAGACGACCAAGTGATTCCGCATTTCTTAACACATTATTTACACCAAAGCCACAAGCACTTAATTCTCCTACGAAATTATGGAAAGCGGCAATATCGAGGTCAATCATCAATAATAATTACACAATCAGTTTAGAATTTTATTATAATGCAGAAATTTATTTAATGGAAAATCCACCTAGAAATAATGCTCAAACTCTAAATAACGATGGAACGTTTAGAGAATTACCAATGGGCTTAAATGATTCTGAAACGAAAAATGCTTCATCCTATTTAGGATCTGGAGTAGGGGGAGGAATTACTCGGTATAGAATATGGAAAGTTCCCGCAAGTAAATTCTTTAACTTAACTTTCTCTTCTAACTTAGGGAATGATTTAATTCTAGTAATATCTGCCAAAAATGTTTTCAACCAGAGAGTTTTATATCCACTAGATATAGAAAGTGGAAATTTTTCATCTCCTACACAAGACCCTCACCAATTACTTAGCTTCGGGCGCGAATTTTATTTTAAATTAGGTTACAGGTTTTAAATATGAAAAAAATAATCTTATTACTTATCATATTTCATACTATAAATTGCCCTTTCACAAATAAATTTTTACTAAAACCCTCAAGAGTAAAAGGTATTGAGGCTAAAGAAATTTTAAATAACAGACTCGCGTCTTTGTTTGTGAATGATATTTCTACTGGAAGTAACACTTCATTAGCCTACGATTTTTTAATACCAACCCTTGCTGGAATTGACGAAAATAAAATATATAAAAGACAAGAAGTAGAAAGTTGCGCCACAAGAATATTCCTTGCTGCAATTGCAATTGACCAACCAAATATAACGGCAAATCGAACTAAAAAAACTTCCGATCCAGTAAAAACTAGTGATCCAAATAGTCGTTTGTTTCCACCTTTAATTTGTCAGTTAAAAAATGTAGATACAATTCTTGATATAGACTAAAAAATATTTATTGCATTAAAACATTAATGTTTTTACTGCACTGTTTGCATTTTTGCATTCGTCTTATTTTTATTTTTTTTATGCATCAATTTATGTTCTTCCGATTCGAGAACATAATTAGGGAAGTGCATTTTTGATATTTTATGCGTTAGTTCCACTAGCTTTTCGAAACCGAGTAATTCCATGAGTTCAAGACTTTTTTCAAATCCAATACTATTAATAAATACCAGAATATTCTCTGCTCCTATTGCATGTATAATCTGAGGAATCTCATTTAGCCCTCTTTTTTTAATCCATTTTTTGCATTGAGGTAATGTCAAAACACCTACAACTGGAATAATATGCTCTATATTTACGTCTCGAATAAGCTTAACGAGATTATCCGCTCCTATATATTTAATAAGACCTATAGACTTATCTGTTCCAATATTTTTTAGTAGCTCAATTGCCCCTTCTTTACCGAGCCCACCTGCCAGTTTATTTATATCTGAAGGAGGTATTGATATTGCAATTTTTTTTAAGTCGTCAATGGACAAGCTGTGGATATAGTAGATTAGCTGCTCATCTGAATTTTCTTCAATAATTTGAATTAATTCCTTTTCTGGAATTTGTGTAATTAACTCTAGAATTTTTGCGTCTGAAAGTTTTTGAGCAAGATAAATTAACCTTTCTTTTTTTAGTTTAGAGGAAAGAGAAATAACTTTTTCATAACCCAAATTTTTCATGAGTTGGATCGACTTCGCCGGTCCTAACTTCTCTAAATATTCATACGCATTTTGTATTGTAAGAATTAAAGTCATAGTATCTCCAATTCTAAATAGCTGCTTGTTGTTGCAACAACTAAAATATTAGTTGCGTATATTTTTAGGCATATAAAACTATATCCATTAACTCAGTGTGACTTGCCACGTTTATCGCTAGAATTACAGGAACGCAGGGTTGTACAATTTCGATGAATACACTTCAAATTAAAGAGAGAAGAGTTATAATTTTGATTCAATTGCTATTTCGAAATCGTATAACAATAAGCTCTAATTAATTGAAATATAAAAAATGAGATTACTTAGAAATTATATCAATGAACTAAAAGTTGTATACCCTATCAGTGGATACTTATTATTACTCGCTGCCTTGGTTTTTTTTAAAGTCAAAATATACAATTATAATCTATCAGCCATGATTGGTATATGGAAAGGTTTTGCCATATTAAATTCTGATTTAATGGAAACAGGATTTGTTATTTATGATGAGGGGGGTTATGATGGTCAGTTTTTTTTCTTCCTCGCAAAATCACTGTTTACCTTTAACTTTGAAAAATTCCCAATACTAGACTCTTTTAATTTACGATTCAATCGTATTGGTTTGCCATTATTATCGGGAGTTTTCTGCAAATTTTTGGGGTTTAATCATTACTCATTAATAACTTTATGTATATTAAGTTTTTCACATATTTATTCATTTCTCATTCTAAATAAAATGTTAGCTCAGAAAAATAAATATTTAGCTTATTTTCATTTATTTTCTCCAATTACCCTGAATGCAAACTTACTTTTAGTATCAGATTCTCTTTTTGTTTCTTTTTCTATATTTTGCGTTTATTTCATAAAACATTTAGGTGTGAACATATTTACAGAAAGTTCCATGGATTATAAAAAGAAAAATATTTCTTATATACTCTTCGACAAAAGTAATTTCCCATTTTCTGAAAATTTTGGTATTCCCAAACGCCAAAAACATAGCTCTGTTAAAAGCGAGTGGGTATTTTCTTTTGGCGTTTGGTATATACTCTTCTTTTTCATGTTGCTTTTTATGAGTTTCATAAGAGAGACTGGATTAATTTTATTAGCTACATTCTTTCTAATTTGCATATACGATAAAAAAATAAAAGTAGCTATTCCGGTTTTCCTATCAATACTATCTTATATAACAATAACACAAATATTCAAGTATAGTATAGATTTTCATCCAGGTACGAATCCACTTAGTTTTATTGATTTGATAGATTATCCCTTATTCGGTTTTTATAAAAGCATACAGTTAAATGCTTTTACTGATATAAGAAGTCTACTTAGAGAATTAGCAAAATTCCCAATATTTATTTTTTACGTGGTCTTAATTCTAAATTTAAAAAATATAAATACCATTCGAGATTTAATAGTATATATGCCGCTTTTTTTTATTTTGTTAGTTATGGGAGTAGGGGAAGAAGGTTACTGGCTTTCATTTGATAATATATCAAGAATGCTTTCACTGAGTATACCATGGATTATCCTCTTAAAAAACAAAAATGATGCGCACAATGATTATTATTCGATGTACGTTAGTATTTTCATTTTAATTTTATTAATAATCCGTTTAGTCTACATTAAATCACCGATGAAATTTGCTATTTACTAAATATTATTTAGCTTTTTCCATTAAACTTTGTTTTCCGCCCTCTAGTCTATATGATAAAGTACATTCACATTCAGAAAATGTTCCTTCAGATGAAGTAGGCTTACAGTCCGAAACTTCGAATTTTTTTATTTCTTCTTTCGCTATTTTTTCACTTAACTTAGAAATTGCTTCTGGTTTTAAATCAAATCCTGCATCTGCAAGTATTGACTCAATTAATGCCGTTGCATTTTGTTTTTTAACAGACTCATTACATGTAGCTTCCATATAAGAAGGAGATTTTAGTTCCAGCGAACGTTCATTCGCTTTACCAGAATACTTTTTTGTATACAAACTAGAATTTTTATCATCAATCGAACTGAGGTTATTAGTATTATTCCCCGAACCACTATCAGTGGTAGAATTTGATTTTCTTGCCTCAGTAGTTGTTTTATCTGAAGAAGGAGAGGAAATAGTAACATTTTTATTCAAGGCTGTAGTGCCATCGGAATTCATTTGAAACAAACATCCATTTATAAGCAATGCAGATAATATTGTAATTGATAATGTATTCAATAATTTAAACATTCTAAATTCCTTTCATATTAAAGATTTCATAATTTCTATAGTAGCTCTAGATTGATTCAATGTATAGAAATGAATTGCGGGAACTCCCATATTCAAAAGTTCTTTACATTGAGCAATTGTAAACGATATACTTTTTGTCAAAAAATCTGCCGGTTTATCTTTCAAGAGACTTAATTCATTTACCAAATCGTCTGGTATCTCACAATTAGCCATACTTTTAAATCTTTCAATTTGACTAAACGAGGTAATAGGCATTATCCCCGGAACGATTGGAACATTAATTCCAAGTGAATTTGCTTTTTTTTGGAAATTTTGGAATAACTGATTCGAAAAAAATAATTGAGTTATTAGAAATTCAGCTCCAGCATCTACTTTTTTTTTCAAAAATAAAATATCATCGTCAAGAGTAGGGGAGTCTGGATGTTTCTCAGGGTAACAGCCGCCTGCTAGACAAAACGAAAATTGTTCTTTTTTTATAAACTGAATCAATTCAGTTCCATTCGCAAGACCATTGGGATGTTTAATAAAAACTCCTTGCTCCTTCGGTGGATCTCCTCTCAAAGCAATTACGTTTTCAATTTTTTTAGATTCAATTATTTGCAATGTATTCTTAACTTCCTGACTACTTGCTCCCACACAAGTAAAATGACACATAGTTGTAATTTGAAATTGAGATTGAATGTTTTCACAAATATCTATAGTTTTATCTTTTGTTGAACCACCTGCGCCATAAGTAACAGAAATAAAACTTGGGGATAATTTCTTTAGATCTGCAATTGTGTTTAATAGCTTATTATCCCCTTCCGTTGTTTTGGGAGGAAAAATTTCAAAAGAAAAAACGGGACGAGTTGCCTTAGAATAAATTTCTGAAATTTTCATATTAACTTAGAGTAAGGATAACAGGAATTATCCCTCGATCCTTACGACATTCTCCTAAAGCTTTTCCCACAAGCATGCCTGGTTTTAATTTGTTAACATCCGCTTTGACGGCATGTCCCGCAGTTAGACCAGAAACCAAAAGATCACCTGAATTGATAACACCTTCCACTGCATCTACATGCATTTTAACTAACCCTAGTAGGGCGACAAGAACATGTTCGTTTCCTTGTTTTTTATCACCTAATTCGAGAGAGGAAGATTCTACACAAACTCCAATTATTTTTGAAGAATAAGAATTTCTACATTTTGCAACCGCACCATCCTTATCAGTTATAATAAGCAAATCACCTTTCGCAATAATGTCATTATGCGCTATTTTAAAATACCTAGCAATACAATCACTTCCATTCTCATCCACAAATCGAACCGGTCCATAAAAATCTGACTCTCCATGAGCTAATAATGCTTTACCGGAACCAAGAATATCTTTTTTCTTAACACCCTTTCCATTAATATGCACTGCATATTTTTTTTGGGAAGAAAAAACCGCACCAAATCCTTTCTTGGAAAATCCTGCAACTCCAGCAGATTCCTCATCTAAACCTGTAGAATAACCAATTACGCCATTATCCTCACCATAACCAATTACGCCTTCATCAATGCCTACACCAGAGATTCCGGATCCTCCCTTAGAATCATTTCGCCCATATATAACTGAATGATTCTGCATCGGTGGAGAAATATTATTAAACTCTGATGACGTAGTTCCCCTTAAATGAATTAAACCTGAATGGGAATTAAAGTCATGTGCAATTGGAGCATAATCATGTGTATGCGGTTTAGCATCACGGGCATCAAAAAGTCTAATGTCATCTGCAGTCACAGCCTTATTGGGAGTATCCATTCCGTTTTTTGCAAAGATTACAATTCCCGGCTCATCAACAGTAGCCGGTTTTAGTCTCTTATCATTTCCTTGTACAACTACACCTTCTTTTGATTCTCCTGATTGCGCCAATTCGACTATACCGAATGTTTCAGTAGTAGCATGTCTAAGACGTTTATCATTTCCTTGTACAGCTGAAAATGAAGACTCCTCACCATTATTTGCAAATCGAATAATTCCTTCTTTTTCCGTAGTTGCTATTTTTAAGCGAGGATCATCTGCCGTTAAAACCCTTCCAGGAAGTTCAGCACCTAACTCGGACATTATTACCAACCCATAATCAGACACTGTAGCTTTTTTAAGACGTTTGTCATTACCCTGAACAACTACACCTGGTCTTGTTTCTCCATCAGCGGCTAATTCTACTATACCAGCATTTTCAGTTGTTGCATTTTTTAATCGTTCATCATCACTTTGAACCACTAACCCGGGTTTACTTTCTCCCTTTTTTGCAAGCCTAGTAAGTCCATAACTATTCTCAGTCGCATGTCTGAGTCGCTTATCACTACCCTGCACAACTACTAGTTCTCTGTCTTCTCCGTCAGTGGCTAATTCCACTATGCCTTTAAATTCCGTTGTTGCGTCTCTTAGCCGTCTATCGTTTCCTTGTACAGCAAGCCCTTCTTTTGTTTCTCCATCGGCGGCTAATCTAACAAGTCCAGGGCGCATAATAGAAGAGTAGGGGGGAGTATCTGCAATAATTCTTTTTTTCGAAAGTGCAATAATATCTGCATCTGCATAAATTTCTAATTCTACAATTTGTGAGATGTATTTTTTATTTAAATTAGGTTTGTTATTAACACAAAGAAATTTAAAAAAACGAATATTGGTTGGAAAAAATTTCCACTTATACCAAGTACCCGGCTCGGACATAAACTGTGGCTCTTCGTGCAATTGATGCCAAGACAAATCATCCTCGCTATAATAGAAATAAAATGTTTCAGGGAAATTTGTTTCTTCTTCATTTTTTGATAAAATTCTAATTTCTTCTACCCGATTAATAGAGCCAAGGTCGACCAACAAAAACTCTTCGCTAGGAGAAGTTTTTTCTTTTGATGACCACCCATAATCAGGTCTTTCATCTATGATATTTTCCTTTACCCAAAATCTATCATTCTCAGAACTAGCAATAATTTTTTCAATGCCAGCAATCATAACTTTGAAATTAGAGAAAGCTGTTCTAAAATTTCCTTCTTTAGTTTTTCGATTCAGTCGAATTACCATTTTCAAGTAGGCAGAATTAATCATCGAAAAATTCCACTTACACTGCTTTTTACTTACCCTAGAATATTCATATTCCTTAATAATTGGTTCCCAAATCTTTCCATCATCTGATATTTCGAATCGAAATGTATTGGGCATAAATTCATTTTCTTTTTCCATTGAATCAAATTGAATACAATTAAAAGAAGAAAAATCTTTAAACTGAAAAGTTATGACGACTATACTGGAAGTAGGGGACTCTTCCATAAAATTAAGCAGTGTCCCTTTTGTTAATTCGTATTGACCCTTGGTAGAAATATTCTTAATAAATACTTCGGCGGGATGGCTTATCCTGACTGATTTATCTGACATTCGTTGCTCTGTTTATAAACATATTTTTCTATCTAGTGTCTAAATTACCTTAATCATGCAAAGTATTTTCCTATATTTCTCAAAATATTTTCTTTATTAATCTTTGAGCGGTTCTTTTATTCATATAAATTCCCTCATTTCCGTAAGGTCAGCTATTAAAATTTATGGCTATGTTTCGAATCCATAAATGAATTTACTGAGATTTCTGAAAAAACAACTACAATGGAGGGAGATATTTGCTCCTGAAAGTATCTAAGTATAATTTGCTTTAAAAATTCACCCAGTTTTTGCTTAATAAAAATGGAACGTCCATCTACCTCTACGGAAATAGTTTCCAAAGTTTCCACAGATGATCTGGTAAGATGAGATCTACTCCATTCTAAAAAATCTTTCCATGAATCAATAACATGCTGTGCGTTGTCTATATCCTGCCCAAAAATAGGCTTATTTCCGCTTTTTTCTCTAGTTACATTTTTGCAGATTCCTTGGATATAGGACATATTCCCTTCTAGCCCTTTAAGCTGGGCTATCTGCAAGGCTGAGTCTACACATTCAACACCATACAAATCAATTAATCTTGCAATGGTAAAGGTTTCAGTGTCTTGTTTATTTGATTGGGTATTGTTTATGGTTATATTAAGATTGTTTGGGGATACAGCAGCAACATCCTCGGTCTTACGGAAGTCAGCCCCTGAGGGGTATCCACATCCCTCCTTGAGGGATACTGCTTTATCCCACTGGGGGGTAATTTTAGATCTCTCGTAATTGAAAGAAAAGTAATACGTTGAGTTAGTTCTGCCAGATCCCGGCTTATACTGCAGTAACCCTTCCTTTATTAGCTCCTTCTTTCCTAACGCTATTGATTTCTTTGTTTTAAATCCTGTGAGTTTAAGTAGCGTTTCAGTGCTTGGCCAGACTTGTTTAAAATTTTGGTCACTAAATTTAAGCAGGACTGGATAGAGGGTTTTCGCGGCAGGGCTTAATTTTCCCCAGAGCCCTGAATCTATAATATCGGACATGAATTTTATGTATTGTCGGTTTGTTTCGCTCATAACTTCCTTGAATATCCTGGATATTTATTAAAATTAATCAGAAATAGGGAAAATATGACTTGACATAATGTGATTAAAATTTTATTATGTCTCATCTAACAATATTCCTTCGGAGATATTTCCGACCCCGGTTGCCGCCGGGGAGTTTCTTTTTGCTTACAAGAGAATATCCAAGTCCCTTGTACTACATATTTGTTATGTCACATTACATGTACTAATTTCTTTAGTCAAGTACAAGAAATTATTTTTGTAATTCGCTTTTTCTACTTGGGATTGTGGAAGAAAATGATTTCTTTGCGGATTCTGCAATTGTCGAGATTTGGGCATCGCTTAATGCTGTACAATTAATCGAAATTGATTTTGGTGGAGGGTATATAAAAAGCTTCCTCGCGAATCCGTACGTAAATAAATTAAATTTCGGTAAAGTAAGTTTTTCGAATAGAATTAACAAGGTAAATAATTCCGAAAACCAATTTAGTTTTGTATATACATTAAACTAGGAGAGATGCTTGGAGAAGATTTTTTTTATTTTAGATTCCACCTGAAGTATTAACTTTGGGTCACCTGATTCTATAATGATTTTATTGTCTGTTCTTGTGAGCGTGCATTTAGGCTCGTTGGACTTGAGAGTTTGGCTTTGTTGCTTGGTTTTGTTAAATTCTTTAGCTTCTTTGATTGTCCTAACTGTTCCATTCTTAAAGTTTTGAATAAAGTTTTGAAACTCACCTTTTTTATAGGACTGGGCAGCCTGAACGAGTAAATTTTTATTATCTAAACCAGCTTCTTTGCAAATATTTAATTCCTTTACACCTAATGTGGAAATACTCAGAATTTCTGTTATGTAATTTCGGCTTTTTCCAAAAATGGCTCCTATCTCATTATCAGTGTATCCGTACTCAGCTTTGAGTATTTTCATAGCATCTGCTTCGTCGTAAGCGGAAAGATTTTCCCTTTGTAAGTTTTCTATAACTGCAAGCTTGTAAATCTCCTTTTCTGGTTTGTTTAAAATCTTACACTCAACTTCCTGCCAGCCCAGTTGACTCACTGCATGAAATCTTCTTTCGCCAGCAATAATTTTATAGGATTCTGAATCGTCTGATTTTGTTACTACTATGGGTTGTAGTAGACCTTCTGTCATTATACTGTTTGCCAATTCCTCGACGCTTTTTTTCCTATCTCCCCTCGGTTGCCTCTCTGATGGAAGAATTTTAGAAATTTTTATTTTGCGAATGGTTCCTTCCAATACCTCGGACTGAAATATATCAGCTAAAGAGCCCAGTCTTTTACTTTTTAAGCTCATGCAAAAATTCCTCTACAAATGCCTCATATTCTTTGGATTGTCGACATTTTTTATTATAATCGAAAATTGAACATTTAGCAAGGTGACTTTCTCCAATGGCTACTCCATCAGAAATGCTTTGGTCAAAGACTTTAAAATATTTGGTTAAAATAGGGATAATAGTTTTCGTTAATAAAGTGTGTGGCTTCAACTGGGTAATCAATGCACCTAAAATGTCTAGGTGTGGATTGATTCTTTTCTTTATACTCGTAATGGTTTGCTGTAAACCGACAATTCCATCTACAGAGAATTTTTCTGCCTGGAGTGGAATTAGGACATAGTTAGAAGCCACTAATGCGTTTATAGTGAAAATGGATAAGCTTGGAGGGCAGTCTATGATGCAAAACTCAAATCCATCCGTATCTAACCCATCCATAGAATCTCTCAGAATAAAAGGTGCCTCTACGTTATTGGCACTAACCGCTTCCATTTCTGCCAACCTTGAACTAGCCGGTGCAATAAAAAGATTTTGCTTCTGGGTTGAAATTATTATATCTTTTAGTTTCAATTTGGACTGAAAAATATGAAACATATTTTTCTCCAGATTCGTTTGTGCGTAAATACTGGTAGAATTGCTTTGTGGATCCATATCAAGTAAGATTGTTTTTTTTCCTCTTCTTGCCAGACCTTCCGCTAAATTGATTGAGGTAGTTGTTTTTCCTTCCCCGCCTTTTTGATTTGTAATCGAAATAGTAATCATGCTTTTGTGTTTTATACCAAGATTAGAATGATTTTCAGGATTTCCATGATTAAAAAATTCTTTTGAGCATTTTTTAAATTCCAAAGACTGAAAGACTTTTTTATCTGTGCATGACAAGATTTAGTAAGGATGGCATATTTCAATTAGAAAAATTTGTTAGAACTCTTTATATGAAATAAAATTGTCGGACATCCGACTTTGAAGAAAGTACCTTGACAATTTGCTTAAAATTAAACAGATTCTCTTTCAATGATTTCTTTGGCAAAAAGTCTGAATCCAGAAAATTTTAATTTTTTTTATAAAAATATTGATTTGATATTTGAAAATTTGGCTCAAATTGTAGACGCGAGTTGTGGAATTTTGGTGCTGAAGGAAACTACAGATTCATTTATTGAGTTTGCTTCCTTCGGTTACGAGTCTGATTTTTACTACTCTTTTCTTGCTAGGGGAAATGGTCAATTTGAGATAATACGCAATTCTGATAATCCTGTTCTGTTTTCCCCGAAAAATTTTTCTCTTTATCATTCAGATGCCATTTCAGGTCTTGGTATCCGCATCCTTTATAAAGAAGAAAGTCTTGGTTTCATTTTTTTAGAATTCAAGAAAGAAATTAGTAGTTTGCAAATAAATTTTTTACAATTACTATCTGAAAAAATTGGGCTCCTTCATGCAAATAAATTGAATATTCCATCTCCCATTCATTCCTTCAAATCCGCCAATTCAGAGCCAACGATCTGTTATCAATTATTTGATTTTATCTTACAAGGCTCTATCGGTTTTACAAATAGTTTAAAGGCAAATCGTTTTATAAATGTCCAAGGAAGTCAGGGGGCAGGAAAAAAGTCTTTGGTAAAATACATTTATAAAAAATTGGATCTCCATGGGAAACTGATTTATCTAAATTCTCTTCCTGAGCAAATTGTAAAATTAGAAAAATCAATTCAAGATTGGATTACGCTTTCGGGGAATGGGATACTTGTGATTGAAAATGTTTCCGGACTTACTATGGGGCAACAAAGAATTTTTTTTGAATTTATAAAAGAGCCAATTCTTGAACCTAGGATTATTTTTTTAGATGATCTGACCCGGCATAAAGAAGACTATCAACCTTTCTGGAATTTACTTTCCCAGCATACAACTGAGCTTCCTAATTTATTAACTTTAGACAAAGAAAAATTAAAGACAGTTATCGATTTACTATTCAAGCATCTCAGACAAATAAATCAAAGACCTGACATGACTCTCTCGGACGATGCTTATGAATTTTTGTTTAATTTCCCATACAAAGAGAATCTAAGAGATTTGAGAAATCTTTTAGAACAAGCAATCATCGGTTCAAAAGAAAATATCATTAAAAAAGAATTTTACTTGAAATTAAATAATTCTAAAATAAAAAGCTTAGATTTTCAGAACGAAGAAGATCTTGATCTAAGGAAGAGTGTCCAGGCTTTGGAGCGGCAGAAGATTTTACTTGCAAATAAAATCTTTTCCGGTAATCAAATCCGGATGGCAAAGGCTCTTGGAGTTTCAAGAGGTTCTTTACAATATAAGATGAAACAATTGGAGTTATAATATGCTGATGAACCAAGAAACTATGGAAGAAAGAAAAACGCCGGGAGGATTTACCGTTCGTGTACACCGCGCTACTATGACTTATGAAGTAATTTCACGTCGTGGAACGGAGGTACCTCGGAATGCAAAAAATAATTCTAGTATCGTAAAAGTACCAAGGATAATTTTTCTAGGACAAGCGTTTAATTTATCTCATTTCAGGTTAGCTGACTTGACTTATGTAAATTCTAAATCGGGAAAGTTACAAATTCCTTATCAGTATGAAGGAGCTGCTGATATTAAAATTATCTCTGTCCCGACGGGGTCTGATTCGGATGTACTACCAATTATTCCCTACCAATACCAATCGCTGAAGGAAATAGTTCATGCAGCAGAGCAGGGGCTGGAATTTCAGAATATCATAGTCGATGAGTCTTCTCCAAAAAATGATATGGTGAACTTAAAAATTCGTTTTCCAAATGTGAATATTTTAATTCTCAGAAAAAAAACCTGAGAAAATTAAAATAAAAAATTATTTTAATTTTCTAGGGCTTACAAATACTCGTTCCTACAAGCAGGAGAATTTGGAGTCTTAAAATATGGAAGAGGATCAGCAATACGAAGAACGTAAAACACCTGCTGGATTTTTAGTAAAGGTTCGTTTAACTAAACTTACATACGTTGTATTTACACCGAAAGGTCCTGAGGTTCCGAAAGGAGCGAAGAACAATTCTATCATCGTACCAGTTCCAAGAGTTGTTTTTTTAGGAGATGATTTTAATCTATCTCATTTCAGATTAGGGGAGCTTAGCTTTGTAAATGTAAAAGCAGGTAAGCTAGTAATCCCTTACCAACATGGTGGTTCAAGAGATATTAAGACGATTTATCTAAATTCTGGAAGTGACAGTGATATTCTTCCTGTAATTATTTATCACTTTAATTTTGTTAAAGATATAATGAGTGCAACTGAGCAAGGTGTTGAGTTTCACCATATAGTTGCGGATGAAAGTCTCCTTAAAAATGATATGGTGACATTGAAAATTCGTTACCCCACTGTAAATATTTTAATTTTAAAGAAAAAGATTAATGTTGCTTATGAAAATAAAGCAGCAGTTAATGCAGCGGAAGCTGACTCTAAAGCGGAAATGGCAAATCCAGTTGTAGATGCAGATATTGCTCGCGCAGCTGATATGGCTTCTTCGGGTTCCAATTTAAATATGTATTCCGAAAATCCTGTTTTTCTAGCTCGGATTCATTTGCGTAATTTAGAATTAGATAAAGTGAAACAATTACTCTTTGATTTTAATTTAAAAGGGGAAGATATTATATTTATCCGTACCTTCTTAGATGTAATGATTAAAAATGTAAATAATAAGGAAGAGCTTAATACAAACAAAGACAAGGTTAGGGTATTGGATGAAATCTTCCGTCTTGCCGTTTTGATAATAAACCATAACGAAGCCGAATTTGAACTTGAATTAGAGAAGGGTTTATCAAAAGATGTAGCCTATATGGTTTATGCACTACTTGAAAAATACCAAGAGCAATCTAAGAGCATTGAAGAAGAAATTATGCTTTGGGAATGGAAGTATAGAGCTAGAAGGTTAATGTAATTATATGAATAAAGCCGCATTTAGTAAATTAATAGAAGCAATGAGAAGTTTGAGCAATGAGGTCAATGACCAAGAAATTTGCAGACGATTAGAGACTCTCATGTTCACAAGTAAAGATGACCTAAACCTCTCTGTGGTAAATCATCTTTTGGACAATCCTTTGGAGTTTGATCCTAAAGAAATTCCTGAGCCCTATACTATGTATGTTAAACATTTCATTTATATGGTGAAAAGGAATGAAAAATTAGGAATCAGTTCTCGTTTCCATTCCATACCAGAAACAAAGGTATCAAAAAAAAAAAATAGCGATTAAAAAAGCCAATCTTGTCGGATATAGTCAGTAGTCATTCTATATCCCTTTGCATGGTAGTTTGTTTTTTGCATATCCAGTTCCCATCCATTTATCTTATCAATACAGTGAATAAAAACCTTCATGGCAGCAAAGGAGTCATCTAACGCTTCGTGAAACGAATGCCTTGAACTAGTAGTGTTCATTTTTTCGATTTTAAAATAATCCCTAAGTGCAACTAGACTATGTTTTTTTAATTCGGGAAAAAATTTTCTAGTCATATTTAAAGTGCAGAATACGGGGAGAGTAGGGATGGATAGTTGTCTTTTCTTTGCCTCCGGCAGTAAAAAGGACAAGTCAAATTCAGAGTTTTGAATTACAAGAGCAGAACCTTCTATAAAGCGGAAGAATTCTGGTAATACCTCATCTAAACTCTTTGCATTTTCTAGCATTTTCAAGGTAATTCCGTTCACGTTTTGGGCATTCAACTGAAGCGGCTTGTTGGGTTTTACGAGAAAATTGTATGTGTTTAAAATTTTATCTCGGTCAAATCGGATCGCTGCTATTTCGAGAACCTCATTTTCATTTGGGTCTAATCCTGAAGTTTCTATATCTAATGCAGTAAATTCTAAGTATTGTAATAATGAGTGGTTCATATCTTCCTCTAACAATGAAAAAAAACTAATTAGAATTATAAAGTCAGAAAGGGATAAAATAGAAGTTTTTTTGATTAAATACCAAAAACTACATCTAATTGCCAATATTATGTCAGATAGTAAATAAATTACACGATTTTCCAGCGTTTGGCAGTAATCCAGACGATGGCCACGGAAAAACAGATCAAAAAGACATAATGACAGGTGTATACGAACGGCATCCACATGACAAAATGGCATGAAAGGTATGCTATTTTATGAAAAAGTATTGCGATTCAAGGCGGAATTCTTAGAATATCCCAATGGCTGAAACGTTAAAGGTAAGAGTAAGGTGTCATGCTTGCACTTATATGATTGAAGGAACTGCGAAATATGGTAAGGGTCATTACGTCCCCGAAGGTGTGGATTTTGAATTTGTGGCGATTGGAAAGGTTGAAACATCGAAGGGGCGCACGGTTAAGGCGGAAGTTTCTTGTATTTGCCCTAGCTGTGGCGTTAAATGTAAATTTGCTGTTTAATATTAAGCATTTTATTGATTAATATTTGATTTTTTAAAATTAAGCGCTTAGTATTGCTCATGAATTTTGTATCCCCACTCTTTTTATACTTTTTATTAGCGCTTCTCCTTGTTCGCTGGATGCTGTATCCTGTTTATTGTAAAATTTTTTTTGTTATACAAAGTAAATTTTTTAAAGCAGATACTGATTGCCTCTCTTTCGAAAGAAAAAAAAACCTCAACCAGACAGTTTTAACTGCAATTCTACTCTTTGGAAGTTATGTTTTTTATGCTAGTTGGGACTACAAATTTCTAGGTTTGATCCTTCTTACTTCGATCTATGATTTTTTGATCGGAAGAGAAATGGATAGAACTTGCGAAATTCGAAGGCGAAAGGTTTTTCTTTTCCTTTCTATTTTTCTCAACTTGTCAATTTTGGGCTTTTATAAATACTCTTCTTTTTTCCTAGAAAATTTTGTGAGTTTAGGAAATATTCTAGGGCTTAAAATTTCTCCTTCTACTTGGAATATTTTACTTCCAGCTGGAATTTCTTTTTATACTTTTCAATCCATCAGCTACACAGTTGACGTGTATCGAAAGATTGTTCCGGCGGAACAATCTTTTCTGCGATATGCCCTGTTTCTGGCATTCTTTCCTCAATTGGTGGCAGGTCCTATTGTGATGGCGCGCGAGTTTTTGCCGCAAGTTTTGATGAATTTCCGGAAGAAATTTTCCGAAATTCGTCTGAGCCAAGCCTTTTACTTTATTTTGCTAGGATTCATAAAAAAATCTGTGATTGCAGATAATGTTTCCGTTATCAGTGATTTGGTTTTTTTTAGTCCAGAGCAAGTCAATGTATTGTCGTGGATTTATATTCTCATGGGAGTGATTTCGTATTCGATTCAGATCTATGGAGATTTTAGCGGATACACGGATATAGCCCGTGGGGTTGCCCTTTTGTTTGGGTTCCAACTTCCTGAAAATTTTAATCTTCCTTATTTTGCATCTAGCCTGACCGATTTTTGGAGAAGATGGCATATCTCTCTTTCGAATTGGTTGAGGTCCTACCTTTACATCCCTCTTGGAGGGAATCGTTTTGGGGATTATTTTACCTATCGTAACTTGCTTTTGACGATGCTTTTGGGTGGGCTTTGGCATGGAGCTAGTTGGAATTTTTTAATTTGGGGTGGACTGCATGGAATTTATTTGGGTGTGGAACGATTTTTTATTCGCAAATTTCAAATTGAATCTATCATTTCGGATGTCCGACCTTTTTGGAAAAGTATAACGATTCTATTTTATTCTGGTTTTACTTTTTTTCTCGTTACTTGTTTTTGGGTGTTTTTTCGTGCTCCCAACTTCTCCTTAGCGTGTTCAATTTTTAAAGGAATCTTTACTTTGCAGAATGGTATACATCCGGGGTATACAGTAGAGCTACAATTTTATCTGATTGTTTTTCTTGTCTCTATGGCTCATGCGATTGGGTATTTTCAAGCGGATCGAATTCGAAAAGTTTTTGAAAACACTTCTATGAATTGGCAATTTGGACTCTACGCTTTTTTCGCTATCATGGCTGTATTATATAGTGGTGAATTAAAACCCTTTATTTACTTTGTATTTTAGGATAAATGAGGATTACTACAGATGAATACTTCGACAAGCTCAGCACAACGCACGGATGGGTACAAATAAAAGATTTAGGTTTATGAGTAATGTCCAGAATTTAAAACGAATTTTATTATTTGCGATTGCACTATTTGCACTAGACCAGTTCTTTTTCGGATTTGTTATTTGGAGGCTTCCCAATGAGTCACCTTGGGGAACGAATCATTTTTTTAATTTCATTTACGAGAAAAAACGAATTGAACGAACTCCGAAAACGAAGTCTAGAATATTGGTTGTTGGAAGTAGCATTGCTTACTATTCAGTAGATCGCGATTTATTAAAAGGATACCTGAAAGAACGGATGGGAAAAGAATTTGACGTAGAGTATTTGTCTTATGCTGGCATGACTCCGTTGGATTCTTTTTTGGTTAGAGAAGACATTGCGAGTTTGCAACCGGATTTGATTTTATATCCTATCAATTTCATCGACTTGCGTTTGCATCGGGAGTATGTTCTGAATCCAAGTGGGACAAATGAGTCTGCCAATGACACTGCACTTATTCTGGATGCAGTCAATTTTGCAGAAGCCCCTCAGTCCAAATTTACCTTTCCTGATAAAACCATCCAAGAGTTTTATTCTATTCTTACTTTGGAAAAATCTGCAACGTATTTGTCCTCCTACTTGTTTTTATTTTATCGCTACAGAGAAATATTTTCCCAGAATCTAAAGAATCTTTACAACCATCGGTTTGGTAGAAATACAAGTTATCATGGATACGCGGGAGTGCAAATTCCGGAAAGAATCAATTCGCTTGGTTGGACGGGAAAGAAATTTTCCTTTCTTCCAAAACCTTATATGTTTGACAAAGGATTCTGGGTTCAAGTTGTTCCAGAGATTTTAGTTGGGGGTAATCTTGTTTTGACACTATCGGGTGAAGGTGAAAAAGAAGAGATTGTTTTTGCTGAACCCGGTTGGAAGAAGATAAAGCTCAGTCCAAAGTTTCAAAATCAATATTCTTATATCACAGCAGAACTGTCCAAAACTTGGCAGCCTTATTTAGCAAGTGGAGATCGGTTCGATCATTCTCGGGATGAAGTAGGAGTTCGTTTGCAACAAACCTTTGGACTAGATAAACCGCTTTCAGGTATGCAGTATGTGAGAGAAGAGAGAATAGAAGATCTACGTTATTTGAAAATGTCGGATAAGGAATACGAGGAATACTTTTACTACCGATTACTTTCTGATTTAGAGCATCGTCCTGGGATTGGGTATATTCATGCTTTAAAAAATGCGAAAGAGCGGCTAACAAGAGAAACCTTTCGACCAGGAATTCATTTACAATACCTAAAAAAGTTTACGATTGAGATGAAAGCAAAAAAAATTCCTATTCTCGTTATAAATAATCCAGAAAATCCATTGGCATTAAATTGGTATGAAAATTCGAATTGGTACAAAGACCATTTAGACTATTTGCAAAATTTAGTTTCAGATAAGGAAATTGAATTTATAGATTTTAGAAATAAATTGAAACCACAGGACTTTAGTGATTTCCATCATTTCACTTATCCGGGTATGGTGAAGATGAATTTAGAATATGGGGAAACAATTGTCAAATTTTCCAAAAAAACCAATTAGAATTAGAAAAGCTCCTCATAGCAAAAAACCAGTCATATCAAAAACGCCGAATATGTTTACTGCGATTTTGAAAAAACTTTTCTGGAATAAAAAATTTTTCTACCTCGGTCTATTTCTTTTTTTGCTTTTTATTCCTTGGGTTCCTGTTTTGTATTTTGGAACTTTAATTTATTTTCCTTACGATGAAACCGGTAGGGGACGCTATACTAGGATCACTGGACCGCTTGTACAATTTTTTGGTGCAGAGTGGGTCGGCTCTAATCAGATTCCAAATGCTTGTAAAAAAGCTTTGGTAATTGCAGAGGATAGTGATTTTTATAATCATAGCGGAATTTCAATTGAAAGTATCAAGTCTAGTTTTGAATATAATCGTAAGCAAGGTCGTATTATTTCGGGTGCAAGTACTATTAGCCAACAATTCATAAAAAATGCATTTTTAAGTCGAAATAAAACGTACGTAAGAAAAATACGTGAGGCGATAGGCTCCCTCTTATTTAATTTTCTTTTCTCCAAAGATCAACAGTTGACTTGGTATTTTAATGTAGTTGAATTTGGACCAAGAGTTTACGGACTTACATCTGCTGCAAAATACTACTTCAAAAAAAACCCAACTTCTCTGGATACACGGGAATGTATTACGCTCATGACATTATTACCTCGTCCTGTTCGCTTCGGGAATGATTATAAAAAAGGACAATCTTCAGTTGCCTTTCAAAGAAGATTTCAGAGAATTTATTCAGGGCTAGCTCCCACTCCAACGAAAAAGCAAGTTATGCCTACGGAAGAAGTAGAAGAGGAAAAAGAAGAAGAATAGAGATACTTTTAAAAAAATTAGTGCTTTATTGTTTTACCAACTAAAAAAATCTATCTCTAAGGTGGTAAAAAATGGGTAAAGTTAAGGTTGGAGTTCTAGGAGCAACAGGCTCTGTCGGACAAAGATTTATTCAGTTATTAGAAAATCATGAGTACTTTGAAGTAGTTGCGTTAGGTGCCTCAGATAAGAGCGCTGGTAATTTATACAAAGATGTTATGAAGTCTAGATGGAAGGTTTCTTCCAAAATTCCTGATTATGCGGCTAATATGAAAATTACTCGCTGCACACCCAAAGAGACCCCTAACGTTGATTTAGTTTTTTCTGGATTAGATAGCGATGTTGCCGGTGAGGTAGAAACAGAGTATGCGCAGGCTGGCGTTATGGTTATTTCTAATTCTAAAAATCATCGTTATGATAAAGATGTACCGATATTATCCGCTGAAGTAAATTCGGAGCAGTTGAAAGTATTAGATGCTCAAAAAACAAAAGGCAAAATCATTACCAATTCCAATTGCACAATTATGGGTGTAACTATTACCCTCAAACCATTATTAGATGCGTATGGAATTGAATCCGTTTTTATTTTTTCTATGCAAGCGATTTCGGGAGCGGGTTATCCTGGAGTTCCTTCTCTTGATATTTTAGGAAACGTTGTTCCTCATATTGGTGGTGAAGAAGAAAAAGTAGAAATGGAACCACAAAAATGTTTGGGTAAAGTAAGTGGTGGAAAAATTGTTCCGGCTAACTTTAAAATATCCGCTCATTGCAATCGTGTTCCAGTAATTGACGGACATACAGTATGTGTTTCAGTGAAGCTAAAGAAAAAAACAACTGTAGAAAAAATTAAAAAGTTATGGGCAGAATTTTCTAGCGAGCCACAAAAATTAAAACTACCATCGGCTCCATCTCAAGTAATTGATTATCGGGAAGAAATAGATAGACCACAACCAAGATTGGATTTGATGAACGGAAACGGAATGACAACTACTGTCGGACGACTCAGACCTGATCCATTATTTGATTTTAAATATGTTGTATTAAGTCACAATACAATTCGTGGAGCCGCTGGTGCTGCGATTTTAAATGCGGAATTAGTTTACAAAAAAGGTTACTTGAGAGTAAAATAAATTGTCAGAACAAAATTCACAATTCTTTAGAGTAGTAGATTTCAACCCTGCAGCACAAGCAGTGCAGGGTATGGAGTCACGTGGGGATTTCCAATACAAAGGAATTTATCGTTTCTTTTTATCAATCAATGAGTGGACAGAAAAATTTTTAGCAAATAAAATACTGCCCAATGCTGAGCAGTTAACGCGAGATATTAGTTTAGAAAAAGACAAAGTTGATTTTTTTATCAATGAGCTTTGTTTTAAATCTAATCCTCCTATTATAAAAAAGATTACGACTGTAGAATTTGAATTAAGCGATTTGCGCAAATCTGAAAATCTGACGACAGGGCTTAGGCGAAATACTGTTTTTGCAAGACCTTCTACTTTGGATGCTGGGTCTTCTCAGAGATATATTAATGGCTGCAATGAAAGAAGTGTTGCTGCCATAAAACGGGCAATAGCAGAAGTGCGAGTTCCCTGGCATGGAGATAAATTTAAAGAGTACATTTTTTCTAGAATCAACGCAAACAAATTAAGTGATACTTATGCTTCATTCGACGTAGGGAATTTATTTAATTGTCCTTATGACTCAAGCAAACAACTAAAAGAAAATACGATTAATACTCATCTAAAACCTATATTAAAAAAATTGGTAGATGATAAGATTCTATTATTTTTTCGAAATGAAAAAGCTTTGAAATCTGCTAATAAATCTATTTTTCTTTATAACAGTAAAGATGAAGTAATTGAACGAATTGAAATTTATGTGAATTACCTTAAAAAACATATAATTCCTTCTCTTCAAAAAATTGGCGTTATAGGTGGAGTAACCGATGAGGAATACTCTGATTTTGCGTCGCTTGCCACAAAGATTTTGGCATATATGGATGATTCTTACGGGGATCAAAAGTATATGGTAGAGGAACTAATAATTCTTGGTGCTTTTTATGAAAATTATCGCGAAGAAATAAAACGAAAAGAACAGAAAGATAAAATTATAGAAGTTGTGAAACTTGTGGAAAATGCTGGTAAGCTGGTTGACATTGCAACCATTCGAATTAACGGAGAACCAATTCCGAAAGAGATTATTCCAGCAATTCTTGCAAATGAGAGTTTATTATATACTGAGTATGACGATGGAAGTAATTATTTCGAATTTCTATTACATAGATCTGCTGTAAATCTAGCGGTCGATTTAGCAAAAAAAATATACCAAAGTACGGGAAACGATACGGATGTTCGTATTCTTTCTCGAATGAATATCAATACAAATTTAGATGAGAATTTAAAAAAAGATTTTAATCTAATAGAGATGGAGAGCTTATTTAAATACCTTCCATTTTTAACTCGTATGTGGCGCACAATCATGGGTAATATTTACGTTACCAAGGCAGAAGCAGATCAGATACGGCGTCAAAAGGAAATGGAACAGAAAAAGCGAATCAATGATTCAAAAGCAAAACAAATTGCAAAAGAAAAATCCAAACTGGTAGAAGAGCGGATGAAGCAGATAGAGGAAATTGAACAAGGCTCAGTTGTTTCCGAAAACAAGGAAAGTGAACCAGATAAAAAGCTAACTCCCGAAGAAGAAAAACAGGTTAAGGACGTTTTACAGGCAGTTATTAGTGCGTTGGATACTGCTTGGGATGCAAAGGTTTTTCCAGATAGAGAATACGTCATGCAAAGTGTTAAAACTGGAATGACGGAAGATCAATTTGTTATGTTCTTAAAAAAATATTCACTGAAAGATGTTTTATCTTTCCAAGTCAAATCTAAATCTAATAAATTCAAATGGCCAATTCTTGTGTCACGTCATTATCTTAAACGACATGGGAAACGATTATTGGAAATAGCACGAAGAGAGGCGGAGACAGAGAGAAGAGCACCCGCACCCGATCAAGATAAATTTGATTTATATTCTTATATGGAAGAGTTTTTAGAAAGAGTACTACCTAGGATCTAATGCAAACAATAGAAAAATTTAGAAAAACAAAAATTATATGTACAATAGGTCCAGCGACATCGGACATAAATATGATTCGAAAATTAGCTGAGGCGGGCATGAACATCGCTAGGCTTAACATGTCTCATGGGGATCACAAATTTCACGGAGATATAATTCAAAAAATAAAGAAATTAAATAAAGATTTAAAATATCCAATCGCAATTCTATTAGATACACAAGGTCCGGAAATTAGAACTGGAGAAGTTCATACAGAGTTGGATTTAAAAGTGGGAGAAATCTTTACTTTCCATGTGATTCCCGGACAAGAATCAGAAGAACGATCTGTTTTTGTAAATTACACTGATATTATCAACGATTTGAAAATTGGTGATAAGGTTACAGTAGATAATGGACTTATTAATCTAGTAGTTCTTGAAAAAAAAGAGAAAGAACTCATCTGTAGAGTACTCGATGGGGGTAAACTAGGTAGCCGCAAGCATATAAATCTTCCGGGGATAAAAGTAAATATCCCCTCCATTACACAAAAGGATTTAAAAGATATAAAATTTGGTCTAGAGCAAGACATTGATTTTGTGGCTCTTTCTTTTGTTCGTAGTCCTGATGATATTTTACAACTTAGACAGATCATCGAGGAAAGCAATGGTCATGCGCAAATAGTAGCCAAGATTGAAGATGCAGAGGCAGTAAAGAATTATAAAGAAATTATTGCTGTATCTGATGGAGTAATGGTAGCTCGTGGAGATTTAGGCGTAGAAGTGGAATTAGAAGAACTTCCAATTATCCAAAGAAAAATTATTAAAGAATGTGCAGTTCAAGGCAAACGGGTAATAGTCGCTACTCACTTACTAGAAAGTATGATTCAAAATCCATTTCCTACAAGAGCAGAGGTGACTGATGTTGCGAACGCAGTTTTTGAAGAAGCGGATGCTATCATGTTATCCGGTGAAACTGCCTCGGGTAAATTTCCAGTTCGTTGTGTAGAAATGTTACACAAAATAGCAATGCGTGTTGAATCTTCGGGTGGCGGAGTAGGTTATGTATTACAAAAAAAACCTAAGAACAAAAAAGAGGAACTCGCAAAATCAGCAGCACTTCTTGCAGATTCTCTCAAATGCAATGCTGTAATCGTAATTACCCGCAGAGGAACAACCGCAAATAATATTGCTGCCTATCATCCTGAGTATCCAGTTATACATGCGTTTACCAATATGACATCTGTTCGTCGTAAACTTTGGCTCAATCGTGGTATACTTCCTTATCGGGTTGATTTTTCAAGTGATCCTGAAAAAACAATTACACTCGCAATTGAAACTTTAAAGAAAAATAATATGGTTGCAGTAGGGCAACAAGTTGTTATCCTCTCGGACATTATTGCCGGCGAAGATAGAGTGGAGACAATTCAAGTTAGAGATGTGAAATAATTTTTTGGGCGATTCGGCGATCGTATTATTGTGAATCGTGTGAATGAAAAATGACGAATCGTGCGAATAATGAAGGCGAAGAAACGTTTCTTCGCTTTCATTATTCGCACGATTCCACATACATCAAAAATTTAGAATCGGTGTAAATAATTCATATCAACCAATATGCTAAAAAAGATTCTTCAATTCTTTCTTGTTTTTACTCTAACCCTTGGACTTTTTTCTTTCATCCAAGAAGAAGTGCTCGATTCTACACAGAAATATTTTCCTTCTTTTAATGAATACATTCCAGATTCTTATTATACAATAAAAAATTTTTTTCAAGACGAGCCAAAAAAAGAAGAAGTAAAAGTAAAAACGAATCTGTATGCAGGGGATAATTATACTTATTTGCTTTCCTTCTTGCGGAAACTTTCCAAGTTGGAAAAGGAAAAAGACGGTATCATTCGAATTTTACATTACGGAGATTCAATGCTTTGGTCGGATATGATTACATCTGGAATCAAAGATCGATTTCAAAAAGACTTTGGAGATGGAGGAAGAGGACTAGTTCCTATTACTAATCAACTTTCTAGAAAAGTTTTGGCTCATAAAAATCTTACAAATGAATCTCAAGTTACTTGGAAGAATTTAGATCATAGACAATTCATAAATCCACAACTAGGATTTTTAGGAGAAGCGGCTATTCCTAATTATTCCAATATTCTTCTAAAGCATGAATTAGGTGATAATTTAAAAGTATGGAAAAATGTGGAGCTTTTCTTTAGAAATTCTCTAGAGAGAAATGAGTTTAACATAAAAGTAAATGCAATTCAAGGAAATGGACAATTTCCAGTTACCATTGATTCAAGTAAAATACAGCAAAAAAAAAACGGTCAATGTGCGAGCATTTCTATGCAACTCAATGCTGCAAAAAGTCTAAGTCTGGAATTAACTCAGTTAAATCAGCATTATCCGTTCTTGGATGCAATTAATTTTGAAACAGACTCTGGCGTCGCCTATTCAACAGTATCCAGACAGGGCATTGAAATAGGAGATTTACTATTAATAGAACAAAATAGTCTTGTCTGTGGGTTTACTTACTATAAGCCGGATTTAATCATTTTTCAATTTGGAGTCAATGAGTCTGAAAATTTGGCGCGTAAAGCATATATAACCCCAGATAGTTATAAGAAAAATTTAGAAGATGTGATAACTAAATTCCAGAAAATTTTACCGGAAACTAATTTCCTACTTCTTTCCCCAATAGAAAGAATCTCTAAGAATGAAAAAGGAGTTTATCGGACAATGCCTGAGATTCTTTTCATTCGAGATTCACAAAAAGAAATTGCAGAAAAATATAAAATAGCATTTTTCGATAGTTTTGCTTCCCTCGGAGGTTCCGGTCAAAATGAAATTCTGTTTGAAAATGGATTTATGCAACCGGATAAGACTCATTTGACTCGAAAAGGCGGGGAGTTCTTTGCTGAAATATTTTATTCAGACTTCCTTATTCATTATAAAAAATTTAACGGAGTAGTGGAAGAAACTCGTAAAAAAGATTTAGAACAATTAAAAAAAGATAAAAACAAAGAAGTAAATTTTGTGTCGAAGGCATATTTTTATTTTTTTATATTTGTGTGGATAATGGCAACTCTGCTTACACGATTTCCTGAATATAAGATTGGATTTTTAGCAATAGTTTCATTTTACTTTTATGCGACATGGAATTTTTATGCTTTGGGGATAATTTTAGCATCTACAATTATTGATTATTTTTGTGGAATTCAGATTTATAAAAAACAACAAAATGGTTTTAAGGGGACGGCTTATCTTGTTTTGTCTCTAGTATCCAATTTATCAATCCTTTTTTTCTTTAAATACTATGATTTTGTTATTGGGCTAATGAATGGTATTCTCATCAACGGAACACCCGTCCAAATTCCGCTTTTGCATTTTATTTTACCTGTAGGAATTTCCTTTTATACATTTCAGACTCTTTCCTATACGATTGATATTTGGAGAAAGAAATTAGTTCCTGAAATAAAAATGATACGTTTTGCAGAATATGTTGCTTTTTTCCCTCAATTGGTTGCCGGTCCGATTGTGCGGGCAACAGAGTTTTTACCCGGACTAAAGAATAGAGGAGAGCATTTACAATTAAGATACGTAAATTTTTCGAATGGAATTTTTTTAATACTCATTGGTGTAATAAAGAAGATTATAGCGGATCGACTTGCTTTAGGAATTGTAGATGGGGTATACGCAAATCCGGAAATGTACAGTTCGGTAGAAATTTTAGCAGCAATCTATGCTTATGGGGTTCAAATTTTTTTTGATTTTTCTGGTTACTCTGATATAGCCATTGGTTCAGCAAAAATTTTAGGATACCATCTGACTCTCAATTTCAACCGACCTTACATGTCTTTTTCTATTACTGATTTTTGGAGAAGGTGGCATATTTCTCTTGGAAGTTGGTTTAGGGATTATCTTTATATACCGCTTGGCGGAAATCGAATTGCAGTCTATCGTAATTTACTTTTAACATTCTTACTTTGTGGAATTTGGCATGGGGCAGGGATTCCATTTCTTGTTTGGGGTTTGTATCATGGAGTTTTACTTGTTTTTGAAAGATTTACTTCTTACGGTAAACAAGAAACTTGGATAGGTAGAGCGGTTACTTTACATTTGGTGTTGTTTGGTTGGGTAATATTCAGATGCGATAGTTGGCTTACCTTTAGTAAACTTTTGCATAATTTATTTCAATTCAGTATAAGTTATTCGAATTTGGAAGTATGGATTATCGCATTTTTGGTCATATTTTATTTGTATGAACTTATGAAACTACAGATTGTTGAAAAATTAGAATTTATTTGGTTTAAAGCCCCATCAGTGTTACAGGGATTTGGCGCTGCCTGTATTATTTTGTGTGTTTACTATCTGCATCGTGCAGAAGTAAAACCATTTATATACTTTCAATTTTAAAATTTATTCATTCTACTGAATTGAATTCTTTTTTTGAAAGGAAGTTCTACTTGACAGAGAGGTATTTTTAAAAAAGAATAATTGTATGAAGTATATTTATTCTTTAGTTATTATTATCCTAATTTCATTTATTGGAATTTCTTTTTTTTATCTTAATACTAGTTCAAAAAGAAATTCTGAAAATAGTCAAAACGAATTTGCTCGTGGAGGTATTGACTCACAAAAAAAAAATCGAATTCGTTCACGGGATCGGTCTCTTTTTGAAGAGGATTCTAAATTTTTAGAATTTAAAAATATGGGAATTGAAGAGGTTGATTCAGGTGAATTAACACCAATCGAAAAAGAACGTAGAAAGAAACTCATTATCGAGAAAACAAAAAAGTTAGCTGAAAAATTTCCGCATAATTCCATTATACCACGAGAGCGTTCTCCAGAGGAAGAAAAGAAATTAGCCGAGGTTTCTCAACGTATGGCGATGATTCAAAACAATTTTCTCCAAAATGAAAAAGTCTCTAAGGAAGATAAACTTTTTTATTACCAAGAGAGGTTGAAAATTTCTAAGGATCGTTTAGAAATTTTTAGGTATGCACTTGGTTTACAGAACGGGGGGGTGTTTGATGAGTCTAAATTGGACGACGTTTTAAAAGAAAGATATAGCGATTTTTTAGAAAATGAAAAAGTATATACTAACGAAATTAGCAAGGTGGAAAAGGAATAGTATATTAGCTCTAATCTAATATTCGTGCACTTCGCCCGTTTTCACAATTCCTAAAAATTCCCCTTCCTCAACAACTGGTTCTTCGGTATAGTGGTACAAGTAACATTTCTTTTTTATGGCTGGGTCTATTTTTCTAATTTCATCAATATGGGAATGGACTCCACTACGAGGTCCAGTTTCGCAATCGTGGTAAATTATATCAGCTGATTCATAAAACGGTTTCATGATCGGTGGCATTATATAGAGAGTATCCGTTGGAAAATATATTTTTTTATCAGCACTTTCAAACATTAACCCGAATGACGGCATATACGAAGTACCCCCCACCACATGAGTTGATTCTACTGTATAAAAAATCCAACTTTTATCTCCGTCTGCAATTTGATATTCGATACTTTTTGACATCACAATTTGGTTAAAAAAAGTTTCGAGGGAAACATTCTTTACTCCCTGTAGTGTGTCTAATCCTGGTTTTGCGGCATTCCATAGATCATCTAAAACTTCTCGATGTCCCCAAAGGTCAGGTTTACAATCGGCAGGAATCTTTTCTCTTTTGAAAAGTCTATCTGTGATTGGATCAAGTAGGCGCGGTTTATCCATATCTTCCGTTCTACGTTTTTTTTCTACTGAAAGCCAATCGGTCTTTTTAGAATTCCAAAAAGGATTAAATACAGTAGACAAGGCAATTCCCTCTATGCCACCAATATGATCCGCATGTGGGTGCGAACAATAGTATCCGTCAATGTCACCCATCTTCAGACCTACATTGGCAAGGGAGTGTCGTATATCGCTTCCAAAGTCGATAACAAACCTATAAACATTATCTTTTACTTTTCCTTGCGTTTGAAACTCCAATAAAAAATTACTTTGATAACGTGGAAAGTAGGCGCGGGAGGAACTTTCTTTTAACATTTTGCGAATGCCGTTCACAGTAAGATGAGACTGTGTATCTTTTGCTGATTTGATTGCTTCTGTAAGCAGTGCTTCTACCTTCGCAGTTTCAACAACATCTTTATAACTGCCGACGGCAAAGGCTGAATTAACACCCAAGGCTGTAACTTTCATAGAGGACTCCCTTTGCAAACTTGAACATCTGTTAAAAAATTACCAGTATTTTATTTAAAATCTAAAAAACTCATAGATAAAACCAGAATCTTTTTTGTGGACTTTGCTCTCTAAAAGATTGTAAGATACGATTGTGAAATAGGAGGACAGAGCTTTTAGATAAAACTGTTTCGTTCTAGAATTTGAATACGGATCAATGAAGTTTAATTCTTTTTTCATATAGTCATAATCTACTTTAGTTGGAACGGCAAAGTAAAGATATTTACAAAGCCTAGATAATTTTTCAAAACTTGCTATGACATCTTCTTGAGCTATATACTGAAATATAGAGTTACAAATCCCGAGGTCGAAAGACTTTGCGTTTTTTGGTTCAGAAAATTTTTCAATCGTAGTCTGTGAAATTTTGTGTTTTACTTTCGTTAGCCACTTTTTTCTAGAAAGATTTACAACTGCTTCTTTGGAAGGATCAATCGCGAGAATTTGTTCAGGTTTAAATTCTTTTACAAACTCACGAAGTAAAATTCCTTTTCCAAATCCAAAATCTGCAATTGAGGTAACTTCGACATCTGCTAAGTTTAAAATACTTTTTATATAACGAGCATGCTCTTTAGCGTTATGAACTCCGTCAATGATAGAGCCATCTTCTTCGGAATACATTTCATCCCAATAGGTTTGGTTAAATCTACTCAAGATTTTACCTTACACTTTGCACAAGTTCCAGTATAACAAGAAGTATCCTCGATGAGGGCTGATTTTTTTTTGAACAATGATTTGTATAAAATTTCCCAAACAGGTTTTGTGAATTTTACTAATGCGATAAAAACGATGCTGTAAACTAAATAATTTTGAATTTCAATACTCATTTTGGATTAACTCCTTCAGTTTTTTCCTAAATGGGAATGTGATAAATACAACTAAAACTTCTAATCCTCCGAAGCAAACGGCAAGTAGAAAAAAAGAAGTAGAAGTCGGTAGACTAATGTTAAATTGCCTCTCGAGAAGAGTTGACGCAATCGGTCCGAACATAAATCCAATGGAGCCGACACCAGTAAATCCAGCCATAACACTTGCATTCATACCTTTGGGAGACATCTGTGACGCAAGCATCATGGAAGGAACAAACATTACGCCCGCACCAGCACCACATAAAAAAAGGAGAGCGAATAATATTGTTTTGTCGGTAGCCCCTCCTGCAAGTCCAAGGGAAATTCCGTAAACAAGAGATCCAATTATCATAAGCAAAAAAGGTCCTGTCTTTTTTGCAAGTCTCGCAAATGGATAAGAAAATAAGCTCATCGGAATTAATACAAGCGAGAGGTAAAGCCCAACTTCCCCTGGGTTGAATTTTAGATCTTCACGTAAATGTAAATTAAAACTCGTTACAAAAAATCCAACTGTAAATCTGTCTATGAAATTATAAAGATATGGAATTAGAATGAATTTGTTTTTTTGAAATGCGTTAGTCCATTTTCGAAACGTAATTCTTTCGTGATAAATATGTTCATAGTCATGCAGTAAGAAAAAGGAAATAATTCCAATTACAATCATAATCGAACCGGCAACATAAAAAGGAATTAATGGATTTTTGCGTCCCAAAATTCCCATAGGCGAACCAATCCCAACACCCAGGCTTAAAAACATTCCTGCGAGTCCCATCAAAATCCCTTTTCGAAAAAAATGTTCATTTGTTTGATCATTTTCCCGATCGGCAATGAGGGAAAGTAGAAGTCCAATTACAAAAATATGACAGACTCCTTCGAAGAAACGAATGAATTGAAGCAACTGCAAGTTATCCGCTTCGGCAAGTAGAAAAAAACTAATCCCGTCCAACACAGCGAAAGCGGAAATAAAATACTTTCTGTTCTTAAACTTGTCTGAAAGAAATCCCGCAACAGGAGAAAATAAAAATGAGCCTAACATCGCGTAACTCATGAAGAGGGAAACCATTAGGTTATCACCACCAAGTCTATCTTTCACAATATCCTTGAACACAGGTACAATCATGGTGACAGGAAGCATTGTAAAAAAAATAAGGGCTAGGGTTAATTTGGGAATTCGATTTGAATTAATCAGATGATTCATTGTATAATGATGATCCTTTAAACAAAATGCATGTAAAATTTGCAGCAGATAAAATTTCTTTTAAAATACACTGTCATTTATAACTTTGTAAAATCAGTTAGAATCGTCAGCAAAATTTTTATGAACTTAGAAGAAATAAGGGAATGTATCATCGGCGCGGAGAGTGGAGAAAAATATCCACTGGCAAAATTGATTTCCGAAATCGAAAAAAAAGATTCCTTCGCATTTCGAAAAATTCTTTTCCAAGAACTCACAGAAAATCACGATCTTAAAAAAAATTCTATTACAATAGGAATCACTGGAACTCCAGGAGCAGGGAAGTCTTCTCTAATTGGAGAACTCTGCCAAGACTTTCTCAAAAAACAAAGACGAAAAAAAATGGCGATTGTGGCGATTGATCCTTCCAGTAAAATAAGCGGCGGCTCTATTCTGGGAGATCGAACTCGTGTTTCAATTCCTGCAAGAGAAAACAGAATATTCTTTCGTTCACAAGCAAGCCAACTCGAACTCGGTGGTGTGAATCCACATACCTATCACGTCATTCGTTTGCTTAGGCATTTTTTTGATTACATCATTATTGAGACAGTTGGCATCGGTCAGAATGAAACTGAAGTTTCGCGGCTTGCAGATTATTCGTTTCTCATTTTACAGCCATTAGCCGGAGATGGGATTCAATTTATGAAAAGTGGAATCATGGAGGTTCCAGATGCATTTATCATCAATAAGTGCGACGAAAAGGAATTAGCCACATCTAGCTTTCACATGCTCATTAGTTCACTAGAATTTTTGAAAGACACTATCAATGGGCATAATATTCCGAAGATATTTCAGACGAGTGCTCTTAAAAAAATTGGAATTGATTCACTTATGGAGTTTATCATGAGTATTCACGACCAAAAGTCCAAAGATAATGAAACCAGAGAACAAATTGAGAAGATGGCTCGCTCAGAATATGGAAATTTTGGACTTCGCGTACTCCGAGAAATATCGAACACAAAGTCTGATTTTTTTAGAATGCAGTATGAGCTAGTGGAAGAAGAGTTTAATGCGGAGATAAAAAAGCAAATCTTAGTCTAGAGAAGTGTGTTTGTGATTCACTCAACTTTATGAAATTTAAAGTTTTGCAGAATACTAGGTTAGGATTGCTTTTGTTGCACTTTCTGATTTATAAAATCCTTCTAGTCGTAAGCGCAATCTTTTTTCTAAATGTTTTTGGATTTGCGGATGATTGATATAAGCCTCAGAAATTGTTACTAAGCTATCTATAATATCTGATTTTTTTATTTTGAATATATTGATTAATTCTCCAATTTTTTTGCCTTTGTATTTTGTGAGGATAACATCTAAGTTTGTCTCTAAAATCTGTGGAAGTAAGGGGGATGTTTTAATATGTTCCCATTCTGATTTGGCGATAGAGAAAATTTGATTTAAATCATTCGTATTGGCATATTGCTGTAAGTCGGAGATTTTTTTTGTTCCAAGAAAATTCCAAATTTCGTCTGTGAGTTCTTTAGATGTTTTGGAATCAAGCTCTTGGTTTAAAAGTTTTTCACTTTGTTTCAGTGAATTTTGTAGGTTGGATTGGATAAATGCTGTTAGGTTCTTTTCGATTCCAGCCTGCATCCCTGGAATATTTCCTAGAAAATCCTGTCCCATTTTTAATATCGAAGAGGCAACTGGAACATTTTTGGCGAATGCATTTTCTCCACCGATAAAATCTGCAATAGCGTTGTACATTACACTGGAAATCATCTTTGTATAAACTGGTGAATTAATAACAGTATGTATTACGTCTTTTCGGAGTTCCTTCATGCCCATTCCCAAGTTCATACTGCGATCAAAAATTTCTTTTGTAAATAGTGAGGTTAATACTTCTTTGTTGCTACCGATTACTTTATGCGTAGCTTCTGACAGTGCTAATGCAAGCTCTTCTTCTTCCTTTCCAATTTCTCTAGCGGTTAAATATTTTTTTGTAAGATCAAGGATTGTTTTTTTATCGATGAATTCTTCTGCTGGAATTTCGGCTAACGTATCATAGAGACTCTCTATTTCTTTTTTGAGATTGTCTTTTAGGTTTTGTCCTTTCCATTGGGAAAGTTCGTATTCAAGATGTGCTTGGCAAAGTTTTTCTAGTTGTGACATTATTTTATTCTTTAACAAACGAAATTTTTAGCAAGCAGTTTTCTTTTAAAAATGTGGCTAATTTCATTCGTCCAGAGTGAAGTTAATCGGAACACGATGTGACATCTTTACTGGTTTCCCGGCTACATATCCTGGAGAAAAACGTGCTAGGTTTATAATTTTAATTGCTGCTTCATCAAATCCATAGCCTGCTTTTCCAGAAGCTATTTTTGCACTTTTTAAAGCACCCGTCTCATCAATCTGAACAAGTACGACAACAGTTTTATCGGTTATGTTTGCTGCCTTTGCCGCAGGTGGGAAAAATTGTTTTAAATCAAAATCAATGATAGGAGTAGGGACTTTATCGCCGTTAAACGAGAACAGATAACCATCCTTATCCGTTCCATTTCCTGATACCGCATTTACATTGATGTCATCTTCAATAGGGTCATCACCGGAGTCTTTTTTTCCTTCCACCCATTCACTTTTTTCCACTGGGGCTGGGCTAGAAGTTCCGCCAATCAACTCAGGTGGGATTTCTTCGAAATTTACATCTACATCTTGTTTGATAGAGTCAGAGTCGATCTCCTCCATTTCAATAATGGTAGAAATGTAGTAGGCAGCATATACACTAAAATGAAGAAAGATGGATAATGCTAACATTGTCCCAAATAGGTTGTTTTTTATTATTCGTATTATCTTCTCTTTCATAATTTCCTACTTCTTGACGGATAATGCAATTCTAGTAACGCCCGCTTTGCGGATAAGACCCATTAGCTTGGTAATCGTTCCATAAGAAAGATTTTCATCTGCGGAAAGCGTTAGTCGCATATTCGGTCTAAATTTAGAATCTCTTTGTAAGTTCGCAAATAGCTTATCCTCAGTAGTCGCCTGTCCTTCGAGCAAAATTTTTCCGTCTCTCGTGATTGCAACTTGGACGGACTGCGCCACATTTGGATCTGCAGCTTGGACTTTAGGCAAATTGATATTAATCGACTCTTTCTTTAGAAAATTTGCAGTAACCATAAAAATTACAAGTAATACTAAAATTACATCTACCATGGGGGTAATATTGATATTGCTTATTTCATCATCATCGCCTGATTGTGCTGACATTGCCATAAATAGCCTCCTTAATTTTGGACAGTGGGTTGCAGCGCACTGTTACTTCCGACTATAACTTGCTATGAACTCTTTAGAAATAATTTCTAGGTTTTGGGTAATCACTTTTAGCTTCTTGGAAAAATAATTGTTTACCATTACAACAGGAATCGCCACAAACAATCCCGCAGCCGTTGCGAGGAGGGCAGTTGAAATACTTTTCATTACAACCTCAGCTCCTGAATTTCCTAATGTCCCTAAACCATTAAATGCTTTAATAACTCCGAGGACAGTTCCGAGTAATCCCAAAAATGGTGCGTTATTTCCTAGTGTAGAAAGAATAGGAAGACGCGTTTCTAATTGGATTTTCTCTTCTATGATTTTGCCAGACATCATTTCGCCTAACGCTTCCTGTCCATCGTTGTAATGTTCTGCGGAAAATCCGGCAAATCGTGAGTATACGTTGGTAGAATTTTTAGATATATCTTCAAGCCCTTTAATATCTTTTCCACGAAGTTTTTCTATGATTGTTTTGATGCTTTCTTCCCCGCGTTTTGCGAATTTAGAAAATACCACTGTTCGCTCAAATCCGACTGCCAATGCCAGTATGCTGGCAAGTCCCATTAAGATAAATATGAGTTGTTCTCCAATATCAACAAGCTGTTCCATAAGTTTTCCTTCTTTTAGTATTTTCTATATATTTTATTTTCATTTATTTGACTATCTTTTTCTTTTTTGCATTTTTTCTGAATTTCGTTAAGGGTTATTATTCGTTGGAGTTGCGCAATTTACGACACAGGAACTAAAGCCACTATCTCCAAATAACCCATTTAGCATCGTAGGAAATGATGCTGTGCATGTATTCAGGTTGATTCGAGTTTGCCAGTAAGTTGTCTCACATTTTAAATTACATTCTTTTCTGGCATCAGATTGGTTGGAAAAGAATGAGCTATTAATTTTGTTTGTGCAATACGCTGAGTAAGTTGTATATTGGTTACTTGTGAATGTTGAAATAAAAATTGTCTCCGTTAGAGTGAGGGCAGAAAACTCAGGAGAAGATGCAGCACAAGTTTGCATAGTCGCCGTCGAAGTCTCACAAGCAGTTTGTGGATTTGTCTGCGATTTATATGCATTATCCACTAATGTCTTTAAAGTATATAGGTCTTTATATTCACTTTTTTTCCCTTCACAGGTTAGTATAAAAAGCGTTATGAGTAATAGTAAACTTTTTAGAACCATTAGAATCTAACCTCCATTCCTAAATTGAAAAAAGGTATTAACTGTCCACTTGGAAGTTGTAATGTAAAAAAATCATTCTGTGGAATTGGATTTCGCATGGAGTAGGGTGCTGTGGTATTGAAACTTTCTCCTGTAACATTTTTGCGAATATAAATATTGATAATTTCCAGATAAAGATTTACATAACCCCATTCATAACTTAAAAATTTATCAATTCGAATATCGAATCTATGATAAGACGGTTGTCGTCTCGAGTTCACATAATCATTTGAATAAGGATTGGAAGAGTATTGTGGATTCCAATATATCTGGTTGTTATAAGGATTTTTAAATTTTCCTCCGTCATCTCCAACCACCGGAGTATACGGATTAGACGTTCTATAAAACCAACGTCCGCCTATTTGGTATTCTTCGCTAATTCGCCAACCGTATACAATGCTTAATAAATGCGTTACATCGAAGTCGTAGATGAGTTCTCTGGAGTTTGGGTAAAGAGCGCGTAATCGTTGTTCGTCTCCGCTTAGGAGTCGATTCTTATGCGGGTCATAATCAGCATTGTAGATATTATTATTTCTAAAAGACTGCGACCATGTATACGAAATCCATCCAAACCAGTCTTTCGAATTTGGGCGATTTGCTTTTTTTATATAAAGTTCATATCCATGTGACCACCCAGTTCCGCTGTTTGAGTAGTTTAATGCACGATTAGCCACAATCGGTTTTTGGAGTATTTGGTATTTGTCTGGGTTTAATCCGAATGGCTCTGAAATATAAGGGTCATTTACAATGGTTTGTGTAAATTCTTGTTTGAATACTTCCCCTTTGATAGACCACTCTTCTGTAATTTGTTGGTCTATACCTCCGCCGTATTTGCGAGCTTTTTCAAACTGGATGTTTGGATTTCCTGACTGTCTTGAAATAGCTTGGTCGAAGAACGGAAAACGACCATAATCCCCAGCCCCTCCAAAAAAAGTAGTTCCTTTTAAAAATCCCTCTACTTTGTAAGAAATGGTTGCTCTTGGACCGGTTACACTTTGTTTTGCGTAATCAATATAATCATGCCTGATACCAGGTTCAAATTTGAAATTTCCAAATGTAAAATGAAATGTAGTATAGGCGTTAAAATAATTAGTTCTTGTTTTCTGCGTAATATCCGCTTTTTCAAAGTCAGGGTCTGTCAGTTTATACGGATTAGGCGCAAAGTTGTTTGGATCTTTTTGTCTAACACTAAATCCAGAAATATTATAATTGATAACCCGACCTTCCGTACCAGCATCTATTTTTAAAAAACTAGAAGGATTCCAAACTAAATCCTGTCTTATCCCTGTATAAGGTGCACTTGCTCTGAAATTTGCTTCAATAGATCCGAATTGGACGTTCGTATTGGTAAAGGGCTCGTAGTTAATCAGTGTTAAACGATTGCTAAATTTCGTGCTAGGAGTCCATGTGTAACGAAATCCCAAAGTTCGAAATCCTTGTCCTGCTGCCACACTTGCTCCTGCAACAGCGGCTAATGGCTCTTTTGTGGGGTCATTGGATCCAAATCCACCCGGAGCTTTTAGAACAAATCCGTCTAAAGCTGTAAGGGAGGTAAACGAAATTTGGTGTTCTGCATTGAAGTTATAGATAAATTTAACGTTAGAGCTATTGTATTGTGGTAAACGAATTCCATCTGGAACAAGTCCTGTAGAACCGAGAGTTTTATCTAGGTATCCAATTTTCCCTCCAGCGGCTAAATACCCTTTGCCGTTAAATAATGGTGTTTGGTACATCGCTTGTCCTAATAATAAGGACATATTGAAGGAACCAGTAGCTTTTTTAGTTGCTTCACTTGATTCTATTTCCACAACCCCACCCGTGGCGTTTGCAAAATTCGCAGGGTATGCGCCGGTATAAATATCAATCGTTTTGATTAAATCATTGTGAATAACAGAATTTATGCTATCAAAGTGATAGGCATAAAAAATAGGAAGGTCATCATATAAATAAGTATTTGTCCTACAGTCCGCTCCTCTAATTACAATTCCTCCAAAACAACCTCCGTTATTTCCACCGAAAGCAGGTGGAGCAAACACACCGGGTAATGTCTGTAATGCGTTAAGTGCTTCACCGAGGGTTCCAGGCATTCTTTTGATTTCGTCATATCTAACTTTGTAACGAGAAAGAATCGTTTTATCCTTTTGACCTTCTACTTCAATACCACCTTTAGGTTTTACTACTTTGTCTGTGTAGAGGGTAACAACTTCTCCGTCTGCGGTGACTGCTTTTTCTAGTTCTTGAATTCCTGTAGGTCTCAAAATTCGAAACGTATATGTTCCTAGACTGGGAATCTCTGCATCGAAGTAACCATCTGAATCCGTTTGAACAGGGATTTTCTTTGTAGGTGTTATGATTACAACGGTTAATCCTGATTCGCCCTGATTTTTTGTTCGGCTGTATAATCTTCCTCTAAAAGCAACAGCAGAGATCTCTGAGCTTATCATTATTAGAGAAAAAAGAATGAAAAACCATTTGTGTTTATAAAATGTTAAGTATCTCATAAGATTATTTCAATTGCCTCTTTGCAAGATCGTTGTTAAAGTTCAAATACCAAGGAATATCATCTACTTTATCTTTCATATAGAGACTGAGGCAAATGATGGGATACCCTTCGAACGGACAATCTGTTCGTGTGATCGCTATACTACATAAATTTAGATTTCTGCTATCTTGATCAGTAAATACTAGAAGAGGAGGTTGTGGTGGTCCCGATTGATTACATTCCCTCGCCTTGAATTCAGCAGCAGCATTAATTTGAGATTGCGCCTGCCATGCCGGTATTGGTTTTTCGTTGCAGTAAAACAAAAATAGTAAAAGAAAAAGAATAGATTTCAAAATTTAATTTCCTCCTACTTTAATTCCACCTTTCTTCAGTGGGGCAACTTTTTTAGTTGGCTCTTCGAATAGAGGTGTTTGTGCGTCTGTTTTTAAGGATACAATATCGCCTCTCACTTTTGTAACTGAGACTGTGCCTAGCGGATAAAAGTAATGTGTCTCATGCCAGAGAGTCATATTTACCATTGAATCTCCTCCTTCTACTTTTTGAACCGCTTGGCTCATCGCATACTCAATATTAACCGGATTTGAAACAGGAATCATTCCGAATAGAAAAAAAGTGGAAGTTTCTCCAGTTTCTTTTTTAAGTATCTTATAATCCTCTGATCGGATGATTGTAGCAGATGGAGTTATATGCATATTATCCGATCTTCTGTTTAAATTAGTCGGATAAGAAACTGCCATGATGCAATTCATTACTAAAACTGGTAGGATTATATTAACGAGGTTTTTTAACATTGACTTCTGGTTTAACAGGCTCTTCTGAAAATTTGATTGCTTCCGCGTTTATTCCCAATCGGTTCCAAGTGAAAATTAAATAGATGCTTCGATCTTGCCAATAACGTATATTAATTAGTGCATCCGCTTCTTTAGATTTTATCATTTCATCTGTCATTTCATTGATTGGTGGTTTGTCAAAAGGGATAGCAAAAATTGCCATATCCAATGTGAGCCAACCTTTTTTTGCTTCAACAGGTCCTATGACCGTATACTTTTTATTTACGATAGGAACGTTACTTGTAGAAATTCCTGCACTCGAGGATGCGCAGCCAATTAGGAGTGCACATAATAGGATTGAAAATATTTTGACCATTCTGATTTACCTTTTATAATTTATATTTATTACTTCTATTTTTCCATCTTTCCAAAAGTTCAATAGAAACTTCTTTGTCTAAATTAATCCATTGGAGAAGCCCTGAAAGTTTATCCGTCGTATTTCCTTTTTTCTTTAAGTTCTCAATTCCCTCAACTATAACTTCTTTTAAATAGTCATAACTATTTATTTTTCGGAGTAACGATTGTTCTACTGCACGATCAGAAAGCATATAATAAGACTTTCTATCCCCTTGAACATGGACTTCTTCTACGCCCGCACCGAGTAATAGCATTTTTAAGTTAGTAGAAATACTACTTCGACTAACACCCAGAATCCTCTGAATATCCTCTGGCGAGACCGGAGATTCAGTGATAAGCATTAATCCAATAATCTGACCACCGATTCTCGGAATTCCAAAACTCTCATAATATTTTCCCATCTTATTTACGAAAACCATCATCTGAGGGTCTATAATTAGGATTTCTTTTTTTTCTTTTATTCCTTTTTTCTTTTGTTTCATGCTTTATTAAAATATGCTTTTAGATAAGATTATATTTTCTGTAATTTCAGTCAAGACTGAAATTACAGAAATGTTTTTTTTGTAACCCAAAATATATCTTTATGAAAATAATGGAGCTTATTTATGAGAGCTGAGTATATTAAGATTCTATATCCGCTAAGCCGATGATAGAAAGGATGAAAATTTTTCTTATATTCTTAATTCTATCTTTTTTCTCAATTCACTCGGAAAGCTCTTATCGTAAAGATTCTAAGTCTGTTATTAACAAATCAAAGGAAGATAAGACAAATAAGGAAAAGTCTAACCCTGATAACTTTGAAGACGACGAATTGGACAAAGAATTTTATACCTATTACTATATGAATTTGCCTAAGTTTTTGCAAAAAGAAGAGAAAAGTAAGTCAAAATTGCAATCTAGTTTGATCCAAGTATTTAAAAAAGAAATTACAAAACGAGATAGAAACGTCACGAAAGAAACTTTATCAGATATAACTCAGTCTACTACCAAGTTCAAGAGAGTTTTAGAAAGCAGTAAATGGATGAAGAAAATTAAATCAGAATTGCGTTATATTCAATTTACAGAGTATATGTACATTATTAAATATAAGAAATACTTAGCACTGATTTTATATCAAGTTGATCCCGAATTGCATATTCAGACTCCTTCCCGAGTAGAGTTTTTGATGGTGAAGGAAGCCGATCCAAATCAGGAGTTAGAATAATATTTGCATGAAAAAAGGTAAATTGTCAAAAAAACTTTAGGCAAAATTTCTCTTGAATAGAAGTAAAGCAAACCCACCCAAACCGATCAAAATGGAAAATCCAATTCCAATTGCAGCAATCATTTCTAAGTAATTGTAATTTGGCAAAATTTGATTATTCCCTTCAATTCTAGAGATAATTTTTTTTTTGCCAGCTAGGCTAACTTTATTTTTGCGGGTAACAACGGTATTCCCTACTCGTAACCGAAGATGGGATTTATTATCCACGAATTCATTGATTTCATGCACTTTCCCATACTCATCGGTTAGGAGGTAAGTGTAGATATGCCTCTTCTCGTTTCCACTTATGACCTGATGATAAGCAGTCAAAGTAGAAAAAGATTTTTGCCCTTCACTCTCTAAAGCTTGGTAAGCATTTTTTAGTTCTAAATTACGAGTTTGAACTAAAAAATAAAAACACCCAAATACAATTAAGGTAAACAAACTAACAAGAATAAATATTTTGTAAAGAGGAGTATACAATTCTTCAGAAGATATTTGTATACTTATTCCCTCTTTCAAGTTAGATTGCCTAGGCTTTCACTTTTTTCTTTTCTAGAATATCTAGGATTTTTGCAGCAGCATCCGGGATAACCGTTCCTGGTCCAAAAATTGCGGCAACTCCATGTTGGTAAAGAAAATCATAATCCTGCGGAGGAATTACTCCACCGGCTATTATCAATATGTCGCTAGCATTTTCTTTCTTTAAAATTTCCACCAGCTCTGGAATTAACGTTTTGTGTCCGGCAGCTTGTGAGGATACTCCTATGATATGCACATCATTTTCTATCGCTTGTTTTGCAACTTCTGCTGGAGTCTGGAACAGGGGAGCCACATCAATGTCAAATCCCATATCTGCAAATGAAGTGGAAATTACTTTTGCCCCTCTGTCATGTCCATCTTGTCCCATCTTGGCAACTAACATTCTTGGTCGTCTACCTTCGCCTTTTGCAAATTCTTCGACACGTTTGATTACAGTTTGGAATTTGTCATTTTCTTGGTTTAGGCTGGAGTAGACTCCACTGATTGTGCGGATAACGGCTTGATGTCGTCCAAATACTTTTTCCATTGCGTAAGAAATTTCACCGAGTGTAGCACGTTTGCGAGCAGCTTCGACTGCGAGTTCGAGTAAGTTTCCTTTACCCGATTGACTTGCTTCTGTGATAGCGTTTAACGCTGCGTTAACTGCTGCCGTGTCTCTCTTAGTTTTGATTTCGTTTAGTCTGGCAATTTGTTTTTCTCGAACGGCGGTATTGTCTATGTCCAAGATTTCCATTTTGTCTTCTGTTTTGAGTTTGAATTTATTCACACCCACAATCACATCTAGACCTTGGTCGATTAGTGCTTGGCGTTTCGCGGCAGACTCTTCGATTTTCATTTTAGGAAGTCCTGCTTCTACCGCGTTTGCCATTCCTCCATGAGCTTGCACTTCATCGAAAAGTTTTTTTGCTTCAGTGATAATGGAGTGGGTGAGTGATTCAATATAATAAGAGCCTCCGAGTGGGTCGATGACTCTTGGTATATGAGTTTCATTTTGGATGATTAACTGGGTATTACGCGCTATCCGTGCGGAGAATTCGGTTGGAAGCGCAACTGCTTCATCTAGTGCGTTAGTGTGTAGACTCTGAGTTCCGCCGAGTACGGCAGCCATTGCTTCGATGGTAGTGCGGATAACGTTGTTGTATGGATCTTGTTCTGTCAAACTCCAGCCGGAAGTCTGGCAGTGAGTTCTAAGTGCGGCACTCATCGGTTTTTTAGGATTGAACGGTTTGATTAATTCTGCCCAGAAAAATCTGGCAGCGCGAAGTTTTGCAATTTCCATAAAAAAATTCATCCCAATTCCAAAGAAGAAGGAAAGGCGTGGCGCAAAATCATCAATAGCCAGTCCTTTATCCAGAGCGGTTTTTACATATTCCATTCCATCGGCTAATGTATACGCAAGTTCTTGGACTGCGTTTCCGCCCGCTTCTTGGATATGGTATCCACTGATGGAAATAGAATTAAACCTTGGCATATTCTTGGAAGTGTATTCGATGATGTCGCCAATGATTTTCATAGAGGGCTTTGGTGGGTAAATGTAGGTATTCCGCACCATGAATTCTTTTAGAATATCGTTTTGAATAGTACCGGAAAGTTCGGAAACCTTTGCCCCTTGCTCTTCTCCGGCAACAATGAACATCGCAAGAATAGGAATTACCGCACCATTCATGGTCATCGACACGGACATATCCTTGAGAGGAATTTGGTCGAAGAGGATTTTCATATCCTCAACTGAGTCAATGGCTACTCCTGCTTTGCCCACGTCTCCAGTCACTCGCTCGTGGTCAGAATCATATCCTCTATGAGTAGCTAAGTCGAATGCTACGGATAATCCCTTTTGTCCACCAGCTAAATTCTTTCGATAAAATGCGTTAGACTCCTCAGCCGTTGAAAATCCAGCATATTGCCTGACTGTCCATGGTTGGTGAGAATACATAGTTGCACGAGGTCCGCGGATAAATGGAAATATCCCCGGAAGAGTGTTTGTGTTCCCAAGATTTTCTAGGTCTTCATAAGTATAAAGTGGTTTAATTAAAATTCCTTCAGGAGAATTCCAATTCAAGGAGGATACATCTTTCCCTTTTAAATCCGCTTCTTTTGCTACTTTTTCCCATTCATTTAGATTTGCTTTTTCCATGTAAATATTTACTCCTTTACAATTTCAATTTCTTCCATATATCCTGGGTAATCACCCACACCACGAGCAAATGTAAATAAAAGAGGAGCTACGATTAGACGCTTTCCTGAGCTTTTAATTGATTCCAATGATCCTGTAGCGGCTACATTTAATATGCCGAAAGGTAGGGTAATGGCAAATATACCTGTTCCTACAACTAACGCACCCAAACCGATAGGACGCACAAGTAATTCTACAATCATCTCCCCGCTGCTAGGTACTTCTTTAGCGGATAAAGACAAATTGAGCAAAAGGCTTATTAGGATAGTTAGTTTAACTATTTTTTTCATCGGGAAACTCCTGATTTTTTATTTTTAAAATATTCTGGTAATGAGACAAGTATAGAGCCTACTAGTAGGGTGATGATTACAGAAAGAGAAACACTAATATCTACATGGATTTTTGCGCCGCCTGTTAATTCACCGTAGAGAGGAAGAAGCATTTTGATTCCTACAAAAGCAAGTATAACTGCTACTCCATGTTTTAGATATACGAATAAGTCCATTATGCCGCTAATCATAAAGTAGAGAGACCTTAGTCCGAGAATCGCGAAGATATTCGAAGTATATACGATGAATGGATCTTGGGTAATGGAGAATACGGCTGGAATGGAATCTAAGGCAAACATTACATCGCTAGACTCGATCATCACAAGAACTACGAAAAGGGGAGTAGCCATTCGTTTTCCATTTTCAATGATAAAAAATTTACCTTCTACCGAGCGAGTAGAAAGGGGAACAATTTTTTTTAAGGTTCTAAATACAAAATGTTCTTCTGGAATAAATATTTCTTCAGCATCTTCTTTGTGAACAAACATTTTCAGGGCAGTATAAAGCAGGAAAAAACCAAATACATAAAGTATCCATGCAAATTTTGCGACTAAAGTTGCACCGGCTAAAATCATTATTGCACGCAGAATAACCGCTCCAATGATCCCCCATTTTAAAATATCTGGTTGTTCTCTCGGTCCGACTTTGAACTTTTGGAAGATCATGATAAATACAAATAGGTTGTCTATGGAAAGAGATTTTTCTAGTAGGTAACCAGCTATATATTCAAGTGTTTTAGTTTTACTGTAACCTGCATCATCTACATTATTGGGGTTTGTGTCATAAAAATAAATTGCACCTGCGAATAGAAAAGAAACGGAAATCCAAATTAGTGTCCATACACCAGCACGCTTTACTGACATTGTATGATCGGTATTTTTACTTAGAAGTCCCAAGTCTATCACAAGCATGATGACTATGACGATATTGAATAAAATGAATAGGACTAATTCATGATTGATGTTGCCGAGATTCATACTACCTCTCTTTAATTCCAAATTAATTCAGAGTAAGGCTTTTTACAATAAGAAATTTTGTCGTTCAATTTCGCTCAGTCTTTCACAAATAAGAAAAAATTTTTAAAGATTACCACCGATGAACACCGAGACCACCGATAACAGATTCGATAGTAATGAGTTCACATCATCTTTTATCGTATTTTTCATCGTTCTTTTATCTGTGTTAATCGGTGGTAGTCTTTAATTCGTGTTTCTAGTTGACAATTATAAAATCTAGCCTATTTTGAGATTATGTAAAGTTCCATTTTAGAATTGCCTGAAGTAAAACTCACTAAGATGTCAGAAACCAGAAACGGCAAGGTTAATAGTCGAAATTTCTATTTCCTCTTTGAACTATGACCGAGAAAAAGCAAAGGCTTACTCCAAAGGGAATGTGGAAGAATACTGGATCGTAGATGTTACTAATAAAAAAGTAGAAGTTTATACCAATCCGCAAAATGGAAATTATCTAGATAAAAAAAGTTTTGATTTTCAAAGTGAAATCCCTGTTTTTGGAAAACAGATTTCCCTTAAAAATACCTAACTCTCAAAATCCTTTTTTTTCAAAAAAACAATTGCAATTAAAACTCTCTTGGAACTAAACTAAAAACTACTAGGGAGAGTTTTATGAATTCGATAAAAAATACAACACTGCTCGAAGCAGTTGCATCCGCCATTCAACACGAAAAAGATTGTTTTGATTTTTATTTAAAAACTTACGATAAAGTGAAAACAGAATCAGTAAAAGAATTATTTCAAGAGTTAGCGGAAGATGTAGAAGAGCATATCAAACTTATACAGGATATGTACAATGATTTAAGTGGCGGGGTTGAGTTTCCTAATCTTAAACAATTATCTGCAATTCATAAATTTGACAAGACTCATCTTTCTAAGCTAATGAGAAAAATTGATCGTAATACAGTTATTAATTATAAAGATGATCTAGATGCCGTTCAACATGCTCTTCGAGTTTCAGAAGACGCGCGAGATTTTTCTAATAAGATGAAAGACAAATTCAATGACCCTGCTATTAAACGTTTTTTTAACAAACTAGCCTTCATCAAAGAAGAAGATCGTATCATGGTAGAGTCTCAGTATTTATTTCTGCAACAATCGGATAAAACAAAATACTATTGGGAAGATGAAGCACTGGCAAGTGGCAAATAATCGTTATTCTTCTAAGATCGGGACTGCGTAAAAGCAAAGATAATAGAATTTACCACGAATGGCTTTAACAACCCTTTATCGGTGTTCATCGGTGGTAATCTTTAAATGTTTTTACAAAGCCCACAATAAATATTTATGACAAACTGGAATCAATACTACGACAATTACCCTGTAAATCAGGAACTTATATGGCTCAATAACTGCGGAACAACACCCGTTGGAAATACAACCATTCAGAACGTTATGCGCTATCTGGAAGCATATTCCAAAAAAGGTGTATTCAATGAAGCCGAAAAATATCCGACGGTTAAATATCGCATTGAGGAAATTCTATCTGGGCTTTTGAATTGTGATAGAGAGGAAATCGGTATTATCCACAACACTTCGGAAGGAATTAATTTTATTTCGCATGGATTAAATTTGCATGATGGAGATGAAATTTTACTTTTGGAGAATGAATATCCGAGTAATGTCTATCCGTTTCAGCATTGGGAAGAGAAGGGCGTTAAACTCCGATTTGTCCCGATGGCAGATACTCCGAGTCAGTTTTTAGAAAATGTTAAGTCTGCTATTTCTTCCAATACAAAAGTGATTTCCCTTTCGTTAGTTCACTGGTGTACGGGTATGCCATTACCAGTGACAGAAATTGGGCAGATCTGCAAAGAAAAAAGTATTGAATTTATTTTGGATGGCGCGCAGGGAGTTGGATTACTAGAAGTCGATGTTCGCAAAATGAATATTTCGTACATGGCGTTTCCTGCTTGGAAATGGTTACTCGGTCCACTTGGACTAGGTGGAATCTACGTCGCAAAAGACAAATTAGCCACTATGAAGACAATCTTCAAAGGACAAAACTCTGTAGTAAATGCAGACGAATACCTTCCCTATAAAAGTGAAATCAAACCTGGTGCGGATAGATTCGAGTATTCGACTGGAAATTTTACTGACTGGGTTTACTGGAAATCAACTTTGGAAATGCTTTCTGAAATTGGATTTCCAACTGTCCAAGCACGAATTTACGAATTAAAAGAATACCTTGCCGATGGACTTCGTAAAAAAGGATTTCAAATTTATTCTGATTCATTCCCTGAACGTAGAACAGGAATTCTTGCTTGCGCAAAACCAGGAGTAGACTCAAGCAACTTGGTGAAACATCTGCGGGATAATAAAGTCATTTCTGCGGTTCGCCTCGGACGAGTCCGATTGGCTCCTCATATTTACAATTCATTTGAGCAATTGGATAGAGTAGTGGCGTTGTTGGGATCTTAAAGAATACCACCGATGAACACCGAGGACACCGATGAGGTATCTAATGATTGTGATTTTGTTTTTCCTTTATTCTTGCGATCCCGAGAATTGGAGTGGGAATTTAGGTAGAAAGGATTGGGCTGATGCGAAAGCGCATTGTGAGAGTATTGGTATGAGGTTAGCCTCAAACGAAGAATGGGTAAAAGAGAATAGGCTAAGAAAGATTAGAGAGTTTTGGAAAGTTGATTATCCATTTTTTTATTGGACTTCACAGGAAGAAAAAAATGAGAAAGCATTTGTTTTTGACACAATGACTAGTTCCATTCATTCTAAATCAAAAACCAAAACGGCACTCGTCCGATGTATTAGATGAAGAAATAACACTTGCAAAAGCGTAATCTACAACTAGAATAAAATGTCAAAAAACAAAAAATATCGGTGTTCATCGGTGTCCATCGGTGGTAATCTTCAAAATTTAGCCGATAGAGTAATTAGGATCGGACAAAGTTTATGAATCTATCAATTGCGCCAACCATAATCGGGATTATACTTTTTGGCGTTGGAATGTTTTTTTTCCTTCGTTATTTCTTTAAGTTAAATTCAGTCGTTTACAAACCGGTCGGAGTATTTCTAATCATTCTGGTAGGTGTTCAAATGATGTTCAGTGAACTTAGATTTGGAAGCGACCCAAAGAGTAATACAATCGTAGGAAAAGGACCTGCTATTTCCCCGGCAACCTCAGAGGAAATATCTGATACCTATAATGTCTTTTTGGGAATAGGAGAGAATGACTTTACTGGAATACCGGTTGGCAACGGAAATACTTTTATTGAAACCAATACATTTCTGGCTAAAAGTAATATTTATATAAGAGGAGATGTTCCTGTTAGAGTTCTAATTTATCCAACTCTCGGAGTAGTAACTCTTCCAAATGGTCTTCGGTTTATCCCGTTTTTCAAGAACGTATACAAAACGCGCGCGTACAGTGACAATGAAAAGGCAATTACAATAAAGGTGAATATTACGCTTGGGGCGGTGAATATTATTGAACGGCAATAAGTGGATTTTGAATCTTTAAACCGGTAATTTTATTAAAATCCCTATCAGATGAATAGAGTAAGCTAACTCCATTTTGAATACAAATGGAAACGATTCGCGCATCATGGATTTTTGGTCCTTGCAATCTCCCGTTAACTAATTTCGACTTGAGTAGTTTGACATAATCCTGAGAAATTTCCCCAATTAATTGCAAGCTTGGACTCTCTAACCAAGCCTCCAGTTGCTCTAGAGCTGATTCAATGGGAGTGGGTGGGTTGAATATCTTAGTATGTGTTACGATTGCATAAAACTCATGGATACAAGGAAAAGGAATCGCCCAGGAAGTTTTTGATTCAGCGGTCTCTTTTAAAAGAGAATATGCCTTCTCATGAAAGGGACTGTCTTTTCGATGAGCGTAAACTAAAATGTTAGTGTCAAATGCAATCATAGCTTTAGTAGATTTTCTCGGAAAGATCAGACCAGTCTAGAGAAGCGCCTGCCTGCAAACCTAAACCACTAAAACTCTTATTCTTCAACTCAAAATCTGACTTTGTTTTCTTCTCTGCTAAATACTTGCGAAGAGAGGCTTCAATGATTTCCCGTAAAGTTCGATTTTCTTGGCTTGCGGTGAGTTTTGCTTCAGTTAGTAGATTATCTGTAATATCTATGGTTGTCTTCATACTGCCAACTATATTAGGTAGCCCATATTTATGGCTATCATTTTTTAGTGTATAATTCATTTTTTTTCATCTAAATTTACTAGGTCAAAGTTTTGCAAAATGTGCGGGAAAAAGGGAACTTTTTTTCAAAGAAAGGGGAAAAAACTTGAATAGAACTCACTGTTACATTTGATTGTTAAGGTATCGATATCGCCAAAATTGGCAGAGTATACAAATAATATCTAATTGCCATACAAGACTCTACTGAAAAAATAGTAGATATGTTAAAAAAACTGACAAAGCCTGATGTATCTGTAGATTTAAAAGACACTGATTTCGCAAAATTAGACCTGAAAGATAAAGAATTTCACCCTGATTACTTTATTTTCCAAGTAGAAGCTTTGAAACAAATTCGACAGGCATTAGATAATCCGCAATTTTATCATCATTTCATTATTGCAGGAGATGAAGGGGCTGGAAAACGGAGTAGTATAACTTCCCTTCTAAAAAAAGAATATTCCAATAAAAATAAGTTCCCAAAGTTTTATTATTTTCGAAAAAGCAATTCAATCGTAGAAGATCCCGAATACAAAGAAGGGTTAACTCCCTTGTTCGATCCAGATGCGGAGACTACTCCAATCATTTATGATCCAACACCCAATACGATGAGTCTGGTAGGAATTCCAACTGAAAAAAAATACCATCCCGGAAACTTGATAAAAGCAACCGGCGGATTTTTGATTTTACCAATTGCAAAGTTAGTGCAAGAGCCAGTAGTTTATGATTTGCTAAAATCTTGCCTTCTAACCGAAAAAATTGATTTTATTAACCTACCAGAATTAAACTTCTTTCAATCTCTAGATCGTACTCTGCCTCAATTTCCGATTAACGTCCGAGTAATTTTAATTGGGGAAGAGCATTTGTATGAACAACTTTTAAAAAGAGATAATAACCTCCATGAAGTTTTCAAAATGAAAGTTGATTTAGAATACGAAGCAGAATTAAATAAAAAGAATATCTCTCGTTTCTCTGGATTAATTGATGCAATTACTCTTAAAGAGTACCCAGCTCCTTCTCTTGCGGCTAAGAAACGTTTGCTCGAAGAAGCTCTGAAACTAAACGAGAGTAAATCCAAATTTTCTCTCAACGTAACAGATATTAAAACTATCTACGAAGAAGCAATGGTGCTTTCTAAATCTAAGAAAGAAGTAAAGGGCGCAGCTATTACTGATGCAGATATAGAAGCTGCTATTTTGAATTTAGAAAAAAGAGATTCTCTTCCTAAGAAAAAATACTACGAAGATTTAAAGAATGGAATGTACAATATGACCGTTAGTGGAAAGAGGCTAGGTCGTATCAATGGTCTGTCTATTTTTACACCCTATTCTACACACCAAGAATATGGGCAAGTTAGTGTTATCTCCTCCCGTGCATTAATGGGAAGTGGGAACTTTATCAATATTGAAAGAGAAGTAAACCTGTCTGGAGATGTGCATGATAAGGGAGTATTTATTCTTCAGTCTTATCTAAAAGGGCTTTTTGCTAATTTTAGTGCATTTGCTGTCGACATTTCGATTTTATTTGAACAGAGCCATTCGATTGTGGATGGGGATTCAGCGACGGTGGCGGAGTTAATTGCAACGTTATCCGCTTTATCTGGCTATGAAATTCCAAGTAATATTGCGATCACTGGCTCTATGTCTCAATATGGAGAAACTATGCCAGTAGGAGCAATTAATCAAAAAGTTGATGCATGGTTTGCTATTTCAAGATTGTTAGGAAGTCCAAAAGATGTATTTTCTGTTTATATACCAACAGCAAATGCGAAAGACCTAGTTCTTTCTTCTGAAATTTTAAAGGCTATTCAAGATAATAAATTTAATATTTTTTCTTTTTCTCATGTTACTGAAGTAGTTCCAGAAATTTTAAAAATGCCGATGGGTAAAATTGAAAAAGATGGAAAGTATACTCCCGATAGCATTTTACGCAGAATTGAAGACAGATTAGAAAAGAAAAAAGAAGTTGAAAAGGATTCTTAAAATTATTCTGGATTGACTAAGCTAATCCCTTAAACGTCATGTACGGGTCAACAATTCTAAATATAAAACTTTCATTAGCCATTTTGTCTGGACTTGGATTTATGGGTATATTGGTGTTAGCTCCAGTAACTCCAATAAATTATAAACAAAAATATATTCAAAAGAAAAATGATATAATCCCTTTAAAGTCCATAGAAGAAGATACTAGAGGAATAGTTTCTGTTCAACCCCAATATCAAGGAAAGGATTTTTCTTTAAATCGGCAGGGCAGAAACAATTCCCAAAACAATTCGAATCAAACTCAAGATTTAAGAACAAGCATAGATCCTTCCTTCAAAACTATGGATATGTATTATCGAACTAGTTCAGATTTTTCAGCTAGTTTCAAATCGTCTCGGTTTGATATATTTGATGACATCAATTTTTTCCCTTCTCAGAACAATGTAATTCAAAACTTAATTTATAATTCAAACCGTTCTTATATTCATGAAACCAGTTTAGCAGAGGGGGTTAGATTGGCTCTTGCAGTCGAATTACAATATTTTATTTTTAACATAAAATATAACTATCTATCTGACAGTTTGATGCGAAATACTTATCGTTATGATGTAGCTTCTGCGTTTAATAAAGATTATGCGACAGTAGGTTTTACATTTTATCTAGATCGATACAAAAGATATTCTATTTACTTAGGGCACAATTATTATAATATCGCTTCTCAAAATCGACCTATTGATTCAATAGCTGGTGTTTCAAATAATAATTCATTTTCAGCTTCGTTCAGAGGACGGAGCAGTGAATATTATAATTCGAGTTTCTTTTTTAATTTTAAAAATAATACAAATAGAGATTTTTACTATTCAAGTTTTGGAGTATTTAGACTTCCTATTGCATCTCATTTAATTTCTGAATATGCGACATCACTTGGGTTGGAATTATCTTTCTAGAAAATATAGGTAGTGAAAATTTATGGTGATTAGTTCAGATTTATTTATTTCTAAGACGTTATCTTTAGGTAAAAAATCTTTTCAAAGTAAAAGGAATCGTTCTGTTTTTGTTAAGATAACTTTTTATAGTTTTTTATCATTTTTGATTTTATCCTGCGCGAGTTCTGATTCAACCAAAAGACTTGTAAAAATCGAACCATCAAGTACCTATTGGCGGGATTTATCTTTGTTTCTTTCAGGTCTTCCTTTAGAAGAAAAGAATCAATTTATAAACCTTACCCAGTCTGCGAGTTACAAGGGTTACGCGAAAGCTATTAATTCTTACTGGACAAAAATTGATTCTGATTATCTGCAAAAAGTAAAACCTTTTAAAAAAGAGTTTATGCCAGAAAAATCTTCTGCGAATACTGCACTTTATCCGCTAAGTGGAGCTGATTTTGTAAATCTAAATGCATTTTATCCAGATGCAATTTCCAATATAATGATTGGGCTTGAGCCACCAGGAAAATTTACAGACCCCAATACACTAACACCTGAGCAACTAAAAGCAGGACTTAATTCCATTCAGAGTATGGTTGGCGAGATGGCAGCGCAAAATTATTTTACGCGTAAGAGAATGAAAAGAGAATTTGCAAATCCCCATTTTTCTGGAACATCTCCTGTGCTCTTAATTTTTATGACAAGACTTGGTTTAGAAATAGATTTTTGGGAAAGAGTAGAACTTGATAAAAATGGAAAATTAATTCCAGAAACAGAATCGCATAAGGCGGATAAAAATCCAGATAAAATAGAAGCAGTTAGAATTTATTTTCATAAACCAAATGAAAAATATAGTCGTGATTTAGTCTTTTTTAAAATGTACATCAATGAAAATTCAGCGGGTTTACAGACACCAGAGGGCAAATTCTTTGCAAGTCAGGGTAATCTTAATTTACTCCTAAAGTCAGCGGAATATGTTTTACAACTCCCACTGTACGAAAAATTTATTCAAACTATTTTATCTAAAACAGATACAGTTGTTCAGGATGATTCTGCCATTCCGTATAAGGCATTTGATAAAACAAAATGGGACTCTAGGGTTTTCGGGGTATATACCGCAAGAGCGAGATTACAGAATACTCCGAATGTTCCTGATCAGTTAGACTTACAAAGTGAATTCAAATTAAATGCAAAAAGCCTTCCGTTTAAATACGGTTACGGAGTGTTAAAGGGAAATGATAAATCAAACTTAATGATACTTTATAGAAAATTAACAATTAACAATTAACAATTAACAATTAACAATTATTATTACCTATATTCGTTTAGGAAAGTATTTACTTTTTTCACATAACCTTTGGTTTCGGAGTAGGGAGGAATTCCCTTGTATTTTCGAACTGCACCAGGACCTGCATTGTAAGCTGCTACCGCCAAGTCTTTGTCTTTAAAAGTGTCGAGTAATTCTTTTAAATACTTTGTTCCACCTTTTATATTTTGCGCTGGGTCAAATGGATTCTTAACTCCTAATTCTTCTGCCGTATCGGGCATAAGTTGCATTAGCCCCATAGCTCCTTTCGGAGATTCAGCTTTAGGATTAAAATTAGACTCTGCCTTAATCACTGCCTTTACTAAGTCAGGATCGAGCCCTTTAGCTTTCGCTTCTGTCTGGATAATATCTGTTATAGTACGAGGCTTATTTGATTTTGTCTTATGAATTTCGGCAAGTTCATTGTCTCGAATTGGTTCTACTTTTGGTGGGAGAGTATTTAGATGAATTGAGCCAACTTGTTCATTTGGATTTTTCATTCCAAGTGCAAGATCTAACTCCTTTGCAAATTCAGGTTTTTGTGAAAATTGATTTATGTTTTCAGAAGAATTTTTTTCGATGTCCTGTGTAAATTGAGAAATTTCTTTTATTCTTTGCATTACGGACTGAATGGAATCAATGCTGTCTAGTTTCACAATATGACCTATCGGTACGTTTCTCATTAGCTTGAGAATTTTTTTATTTTGATAATAAATTTTTTAGAAGGAAAAGAATTTTGGGATGTGAAAGTAAAAAACCTCCCGTAGCGACTGCACGATGCCTCGAGTGACTAAAATTCGAGAACTAAAGGAGGTCGGTGATGCTCTTGGATTTGCAAAAGGCTTTCTCTTAGGAAGCTATGCAACCAAGAAAAAAACCTAGAGCAGAGTCACCTCACTAGTCATTGACATATAATAATTCACTAGACCACCTCCTTTTGTGTGCTTACACCCTATATGGCGCACAAAAAAAGTCAAGCGGTTTGTGAAATAAAATTTTCTAACATTTTCTTTCCACCTTCTGTCGCAAAGGACTCAGGATGAAATTGGATTCCTTCAATTGGGAATTCGTTATGGCGAAGCCCCATTATTTCTATTCCTGCTTCTTTTGTTACAATTTTTGCGGTGATGGTAAGACAGCTCGGAAGAGAGTTGTATTCAACTACTAGCGAATGATAACGCATAACCTCTATATCTTGCGGCAAACCAAGAAATACTCCTCTTTCGTCATGGCTAATTGTATTTGTTTTTCCATGTTTGGGTAAATAGGCTCTAACCACTTTTCCGCCATAATAATGAGCAATTCCCTGCATTCCTAGGCAAACACCTAACACGGGAGTAGTTTTGCCTAAATCTAATAATACATCAGCGCATACTCCAAAGTATTCTTTATCTTTGGAATCACCAGGACCCGGCGAAATAATAATTCGATCGTAGTTTTCGTTTTTAATTTCTTCGATCGTCTTTTCGTCGTTACGAATTACGTGAAATGTAAAGGGTTTTTCTAGATTTTCTAAAATTTCCCCAACGTATTGGTATAGATTGTAAGTAAAGGAATCATAATTATCAATTAATAATACTTTCATAGTCTTTTCCTTATTATAATACCTTTCTTGAAATAAAAGAATTTAAAACTTTTTCTTGTGCACCTAGTTTGTTTTTGATTTCCTGATACTCACTAGCGGGTAATGAGTCGTAGACGATTCCGCCGGAGGCTTGGGTATATGCGTATTCGCCGGCGACAAATAGAGTTCTGATTGGTATAGCAAATGTGCAGTTGCCGTTAAATCCAAAATGACCAAGTGCACCGCCATAGGGTCCTCTTGGATTATTTTCAATTCGTTGGATGATTTTCATGGATTCAATTTTAGGAGCACCTGAAAGTGTTCCTGCCGGAAACGAAGAAGCAAGCCCTGAGAACATATCTTCTCCTTTTTTGATAATCCCAATTACTTCGCTAGAAATATGTTGGATATGACTGTATTTTTTAATTTCCATTAATTTGCGAACTTTTACAGTTCCAAATTTCGCTACTCTGCCTAAATCATTACGATGTAAATCTACTAGCATATTATGTTCTGCAATTTCTTTTGGATCGTTGAGTAAGGTTCTTGCAAGCTGAATATCTTCTTCTGCGGATAACCCTCGTTTGATGGAGCCTGCGAGTGGAAAAGTTTCCATTTCCCCATTTCGTAAACGAAATAGTAATTCAGGACTTGCACCGATGATTTTTTTGTCTCCGAATTTGAGATAATACATGTGCGGGGAGGGGTTTACATCTCTTAGCTCCTGGTAGATTGGAAACGTATCACCTGTAATTTTATATTCTGCTTTTAGACCTATTTGGCATTGGAATGTATTACCTGCTTTAACTTCTTCTAGAACTTGCGAAACTTTTTGTTTATGCTCTTCTTCGGAAAGAGTATAGCGAATAAATTCAATCTTTGTCTTATAAGATTTTTCGCTAATGTTGGGTTGTTTGATAATTTCTTTTACTTGTTCGATTCGATTTTTTTCATAATAAAAGTAAAAGATTTCGCCAGTCATTTTATCTAATATGATTCCATCCAGATAGACTCCAAATTGAAATGTAGGAAAGTCTTTATGTGTCTCTAAGTTTAATGAAGGTTCAAAGTAATTCATACCTTCATAGCAGATAAAACCGACTAGCCCCCCTGCATAATTTACAGAAAGAACGTCAGTCGGAATGACTTCTCTGAGCGCATAATACGGATTATCACATTTGTATTCGATGTTGTCAATGAATAGAGATTTTTCTTTCCCATAAACGATATGATCTGGATCAAATCCAAGAATGGAGTAACGAGAATCATAACTTTCTTTCTCCATGGATTCTAGAAGAAAACAATTTGGGAATTGTCGTTCAATTTTCTGAAACAACTCAAAGAATTGTATATTTTCTTCTAATCTGGTGTAGGTTGCCTTTCTTGGCAGTTGAATTTTTGGAATACTCATAAGATAATTGCTACAATATGGAGTTTAACTTGTCTTGCAATTGAATTTTTAGTCGTAGACTTCTATCTCCGTCCAGATTTGTCTAAATTTTTTGTGAAATAAAGCCAATTGCATATAATGGTATCTGTAAATATTTTCTTGTTTTGTATACTTGGTTTTTTTGAAATAATAAAGTTTATTCGTACCATAATATTGTTTCGTTTCTTTTTCGTATTTAATAAATTCCTCTTGTTTCGCATTATATAGAATCTCAGCAAATAATTCATCGTAGGACATTTCCAAACATTCTCTAGAGATATTACATATTTTCTCTCTGTAAATTACATTTGCTAACCTTTCCATTTTATAAAACAAGTAGTGCCGTGAAACTCCGCTTTGCACCTCAGGGGAATAAATTCCGAATGCAAATAAATTTCCCGGAGTAACTGTTGTGCTAAGAGCACGTTTTAATTTCAAAGTAGCGGCAATGGAAGAAATTGTTTTCTCGGGTTTCATTTGGAATAATCCACCGTGGCTAATATGAACTATCCCTTCTTTTGAAAGCAGGTAATCATAAGTAAGCGTGATTTGAATGTAATTCATGTCTGGATTTTTTTTGTTGAACATTCGTAAAATCCCACTTGTATTTTCCAAGTCACCCTCCCCAATTCCTAGTTCGCTTCCGAAGAAAACGAAAGTCTTACGTTTTGCTATTTGATTTTTGAAAGATTCGAATTTTTCGTAAATAGACACGGATGTGCTTCTGCGTATGGTTCTAAGTAAGTTGAAAAGATCTTTTTTAAGATACTTTCCACCTACTAGGCGTAGACAAATAGGTATTAGCGATAAATGCAGAATACCCGCTTTTATGATTTTTTTCCAAGTTGATTTTGTTTCGAATGGGAATTCTCTTTCTGGCAAATTTCTTTGAACTGGGAAATAGAGTCGGGCTTTCAAACGAAATAACTTTGCTAAAAACCCTACAAGTAGAATATCTCTTTCTTCAACATTGTTCACTAAAACCGTGCATGGGTAGGGTAATGTCTGGACAGAATGCATTCCCGTTTGTAAATAGTATTTCACATCCTTAAAAAAAAACTGACTGAGGTAACGTAAAAATTTCAAAGTAACGTTACTTCTAAAATTTATCCTAGAAATATTTTTTGTCATTGAAATCAGAATTCTAAGTATTAGAGTTATTTTGGCAACTCATTTCGCATATTAAAGGAGAATTTTATGAATCGTTTTTTGATTTTTATTTTAAGTATTTTACTTCTATCTTTTTCTTTTCATTGTAAAAAAATCTATGAGATTTACGATCAAAATGTTTCCGGTGTGGTTCTTTCGGATGAATTAATTGAGAAATATATTAAAGCGGTAAAGGCATTACATAAGTTGGGTCCAGGCATTCCACAAAAACTGGCGGAGAAAGGGGAAAGTGAGGCGACAGGGATTGAACTTTATAATGAAATTGACGGAGTGATTAAAGAGGCTGGTTTTAAAGATTATTTTGAATTTGTAAAGGTAAATGCCAAGATTGCTTGGGCGTGGAATGTGTCGCAGGGCGAATTAGAAATTGAAAGGTTTAAAGGGATGACGGATAACGGTGTCAAACAAATGGATGAAGCAATCGCCAATCCAGATGTCCCGGAAGAAACCAAAGCTGAATTAAGAAAAGCAAGGCAAGAAATATTGGATAATTGGGCGCATAACAAAAAGTATGCGGATATTTCCATGAGCATTGTTCGTCCTCTTACAAATCGACATGACTTAGAAATCATCAAACGACATCAGAAGGAATTGATGGAGGCATACACTGGTATACCGCAAGCGAAATTGCAAGAAATTGATCCAAGTATGTTTATAACGGAATAACATTTGGCATTCAGGAATTCTGAATTCAGAAATTTCAAACAATAGATAACTGTAGCAAAGGATAGTTTTTCTGGGATTTTGATTTCAAAAAAGATATCAAAATACTATATTAGCCGATAGTAATTACATTAGAACAAAACTAAATATTCAAGAGGGTTAATTTACGATATGACTACTGAGGCACTAATTGACAAATCAAATGATATCAAAGAAGCAGACTTTAAGATTGTAATATCTTTATGGATTAACTTTTTCTTAGCTTGTGTTTTTTATTTTACGATTGCAGTGTTGCCAGTAGGGGTTTTACTTTTCATTGCGTTTTTGTTAACTGCAGGTGCTCACGCGTTGTATGTTTTTAATGCAGGGGCTGTCCTAAATCGTTATACTTTTACAACAATTTTAGTTTATTATTTTTCCTATTTTGTATATGGATCTTCCGGACTTGAATCTTTACATTTTCATTTTGCATTCACTATGGCTATCATTGCCCTATATCATGACTGGAAAATTATTCTCTATATAAGTGTTCTTTATGCTGTACATCACCTTGTATTCGTAGCAATTGAACCCGGATTAATTTTTAGTCATACAGTTAGCGGAAATTCGCAGTTTGGTGCATGGGGAACATTTATCATTCATGCGATTGCGGTTGTAATCACTGCTATTCCCTTGATGCTTCTTAGCTTTTTGTCTGTTAGAAAAAAATCTGAATTAGAAAATATTCAAATTCATCTACAAAGTATTTTGTCTAATATGGAGAATGAATCTTCCAAAAAAAAATCCATTTCTACAGAAATCATTTCCGCTCTAAGTTCATTGAAAAAAAATACAAGCGAATCTGCGATTGCTCTCAAAGAAACTGAAAATGCAATGAGAGAAATCGCAAAAGGTACAGATTTTGAATCTGTTACTATTGAACGAATTACTGAAGCTATAAGCAAGATGACTGAAAATGTAGAGCTTATGGCGTTAAGTTCGATGGAAATCAAGGATGAATCGAATCAAGTGAACAGGGAAGTTATAGTTGGTTTAGAAAAAATGGGGTATCTAGTTAAGTCTATTGATTCTGTCGATCAAGGGATGAAAGCAACAAAACAAACTATTTCAAATTTAGAAGGGCAAAACAAAGAAATTGCTTCGATTGTTGAGACAATTACTAGTATTTCCTCTAAAACAAATCTTTTAGCTTTAAACGCTGCAATTGAAGCAGCTAGAGCCGGCGAATACGGACGGGGTTTCTCCGTAGTAGCTGAAGAGATAGGCAAACTTGCTTTTCAAAGCTCAGACTCTGCAAAAAAAATTACTGGCATTGTTGTAAATATACAATCTCAAATTAAATCAGTATATGATGATGTTCAGAAAGGTTCCTCTTCTGTAGGGGGTATTCATAGTTATTCTATCGAAAGTGAAAAGACATTTCATTACATCAATTCAAATATTGAAAAGTTATTAAAAGGCATTGCAAATATTAATTTGGTTGCATCGGGTTTGAAAAATGAATCAAAAATTATCGCAGAACAAATTTCCGATATTTCTGCAAGATTAGGAGAAACAGCGGCAAGCGTAGAACAAGTGTTATCCGGAACATCTTCACAGGCAAAAGGTATCGAAATTAATTATTCATCCCTATCGGACATTGAATCTCAAGCAACCCAGTTGAAATGAAGTTTGTCAAAAACATTTTTGGAGGTTTATTACTATTACTTTCATTGGGAGCAGTAATTTTTGCGGTAAAGCTTAATACCATTTTCCAATTTGGTGGATCATACGGAATTGAAACGAATGAGGAAATTATTGATTTCAAACTAAAGAATATAAATGGAGGTTACTTTCAATTAAACGACATTAAGGGAAATTTAGTTTACCTATACTTTGGTTATACGAACTGTCCAAATCTCTGTCCTTTAAGAATGAGTAATCTTTTGCAATTAAGTAAAAAAATTACTCGTAAAGATATTCGTTATATCTATATTACGATTGATCCAGCAGAAGACACAGAAACAAAACTTATCGCGTTTTCTAAAGAACTTGGGGAAAAATTCTTGGTGCTTTACGGAGATTCTGAAACCATAAAAGTTATTACTAAGAAATATAAAATATTCTATGAATCTTTAGAAGAAAATCAGTGGAATCATTCTGATAAATTATATCTTTTAGATAAAGATTTGCGTATTCGATTAATTTATCTGACCTCACACAATGATATTTCAAAAATGAAAGAGGATTTAGACCAATTTCAGTAATGAATTATGTAATCTGAAAATATATTTTCCGAATTTAAATATCCTGTAGTTTACAACATTACATTTTATTCCACCAATACCCTTGGTATCTCCGGATGAATGCGAGTAACCACATCGTAGTTAATTGTGCCTGTGAGTTGAGCGATCGTATCCGCAGAAATCGTTTCCTTTTCTGAGCGACCGATTAAGACGACTTCGGTTCCTACATTTACATTTCGAATGTGGGTAATATCAATCATACTCATGTTCATACAAACTCGACCAATGATATGAGCACGCTCTCCATTGACTAAAACATAACCTTGATTGGATAGCCGTCTATCAAATCCTTCATTGTAACCAACTGGAATTACCGCGAGAGTTGTTGGATAATTGGTCTTAAACGTTGAGCCATATCCGATAGAAGAACCAGTCGGAACTTTTTTTGTGTGGACAATTGTTGTTTTCCACGAAAGGACTGGCATTAAGTCAAAAGTATTTTTCCCCATGAGAGAAAGAGAAAGCCTTGTCTCAAGACTAGGCCAGAGTCCGTAGAGAGAAATTCCGACTCGAACCATATCAAAGTGAGCTTCTTTAAAAAGCATTGTCGAGGCAGAAGACGCAGCGTGGCGGATGACGTTACTAAAACCTTGTTTTTCTGCGAATTTAATATTCTCTTGAAATGTTTTGAGTTGTAACATGGAATAGGAGTGTTCAGTAAAATCTTCTGTGCTAGCAAAGTGCATGAGTAGACCGGAAAGATTTACTTTGTGTGCTTTTAATTCTTCTAAGAGTTTGAATAATTCCTTTCCAGATTGTCCGAGTCGCGCCATTCCCGTATCAGTCTTGAGATGAATCTTTGGTTCATTGGAAAGTTTAGAAAGAAGTAAAATTTCTTTTAGTCTAGAAGCGACAATCCAGAAGTTGCTTTGATTAAGGTCAGTTAGCCGCTCTTCTAGATTTGGAACTTCTCCCATAAGTAAAATCGGAGTAGGGGAAAACTTTTTTAATAAAAGTGCTTCTTCGAGTGAGTTGACTGCAAGAACATCTACGCCGTTTTCAATGGCTAGCTTTGCCATTAATTCGATTCCGTGTCCGTAGGCATTGGACTTAATCGCTACCGCCAAACGAGTATTTGGCGATAAAATAGAGCGAAATGCTTTTATATTATTGGAAACTGCTTTACGGGAAATTTCTACCCGTGTAGGGGCTAACAAGATTACTCCAGTCCGTACTTATCACGAATCGAAGAGCCGGGGCAACTCGCTGTTCCGTGACATCCGCAACCTGTAATTGCAGTTGCACTCGGCGAAGTATGCCTGCTATAGGGCGAACGGTCTTGGTAGGAGCTAAGGTCAGTTTCACCAAAGCCTGAAAACGCGAACGAGGAAATCATCTTGTGGATAATACCGTTTTGCTTGCAGCCTTCATTTATTTTGTCACAGTTTGTAAAAGGTGTAGAATTGGATTGTAATACTTCAAATTTTTTGTTACAAGTTTCGCATTTGTATTCAAAGATTGGCATTTTTTTCCTCCCGGAATTGATTCCAGTATTTAGACTCGGGGAATTTTTACAAATGGAATATTAATTAATTTGACAAAATAGCTACAGTGGCTATAATTTGATTATGACATCCGTAGGCGTTAGAAATCTCAAGAATAATTTAAGCAGATATCTGCATTTGGTAAAAGCAGGTGAGACAGTAGTTATCACTGAGCATGAACTAGTGATTGCAGAGATTAAACGACCTTCTGAAAATTTGCATGACTCAAAGAAACGTGCCGTTGTTTACCTAGAAGAACAAAGTAAAATCGGAAAGATCAAACTTGCAAAAAGAAATAATTCGCAAATCGATTCGATTGTGAAAAAATATTCAGATAAACCAAGTAAAATAGACTGGAAGAAAATTCATACCGACACAAGGGCTGATCGTTTCTGAAATGACCGTTTATTTGGATTCCAGCGTTATTCTCTCCATTATATTTCAAGAACCAACATTAGAGAAATCCATCGAAATATGGAAATCCTCTACTATACGGATCAGTTCTATCCTTCTTGAGGCAGAGTGTAAAATTAGTATTAAGCGATATTATTTTCATAATAAAAAGAAATTAACTTCAACTTGGAAAAATAAGAAATTAGAAGAGCTAGATAAATTACTCGAAGAAATTCATTCTAAAAATATTGATTCCTCTACTACCCAGATTGTGGCTAATGAGGATATTCTCTCAGGCTGTCGAACCCTAGACGCATTACACCTATCAACCGCTATCGAATTTCGAAACGAACTAGGAGAAGAGATCATTATTTTTTCTTACGATAAAGATTTTAACAAAGTAGCAAAGGAATTGAAGTTTAAGACTTTGTAATGAATCTCAAATATCTTGTTATCAAATGCAATGATCTTAAAAAGAGCAAAGCTTTCTATGAAGCAATTGGTTTTCATCCTATAAAAGAAAAGCATGGAAATGGAGTGGAGCATTATAGTTTTGCGATAAACGATTTTATTATCGAGTTATACCCATCAACTAAAAGAGCCGAAGGAAATTTAATTTTTGGTTTAGAAATAAAAATTCCAATAGAGGAAATTATACGAAGGCTTAAATTTATTTCGTATGACCAAGAGCTTTCTAAAAACAAAGATGGAAAATTTTCTATTAATGATCCTGATGCAAATAAGATTTTTATTAGTGGGATTGATTTATGGGTAAAATAAGTTTTTTTCTTCAATCAATTTTACTATTTAGTCTATTTATAAATTGCTCCATTTTTCAAATGAATAAGTACAGTGGGTTTGGTGAATGGTATATCGGAAGACCTGGATTAAAAAACACTTACGAAGTAATAAATCCTGAAGACGATTGTTTAACTGATAACAAAGATATTATAGTTCGAATTGAAGAGGAAAGGCATCCATTCTTTTTACATTTTCGTCTACCGGAAGTTATCATTAACCCGCAAGGTGGAATTTATTTTCCGAAAGTAAGTAGAGATTGTGTTGTATTAAATGAGAGAGGGAAGAAGGGAGGACTAGAATATGAAACAAGGTTTAGTTTATTGGCAATGGATAGAAGTCATCAATCAGGTCGAAAGGGAAATGTCACTCAGGGTGGATTGTCAGGATTTATTGATACATTTATTCCCTATAGACTATATACCGCAAAAGATGTAGGCACTGAGGACGCGATGTGGTTAACTATTATTACTCCTATTCTCGGTGTTGGACAATTAATGCATATATTTTACATTGAAATCCCTGTTTACTTCGTTCATGATGTTACGAAAACAGCTACAATTCCATTTGCGGGAATCTATTATCTTAATCAGAACAAAAATACTGAGGAAAAAAGAATAGAGGATAATAGTGATTATTCTAAATTTAAACAATATAGTGAATTTCTTAAAAATCATAAAAGGTAGAATGAGTCGGCACCTCGATACGATTGCGACTATCGCTTAAAGTTCAAACTCAAATGGATAAGTCGCAATCACTCGGCGACCGGATTCTTTCGTTATCGGTTTACTTTTAATTATCCTCTATAAAAGAATCTCTCATTCACTAGAATTAGTAAAAGTTTGACAATGCTAAAAAGTTTGGTCATCGAGTGATTTTCGCGTTTACTTAAAAAAAGTTGTCGAAGGCAGACTATTCAAAATTGAGTAGCGAAAATTGTATCGAGATGCCGCTACACTAACTCCAGCCCCAACTTCTTCATACTCTTAAAATCAACTTTGTTCCAAGTGAGCAACTTCGCCTTATGATGAATAGCCGTTGCGGCGATGATACAATCTGGCTTGGAGCCTTTTTTGCGTCCTGTTTTGTTGAAAATTTCGGTGGCTAATTCTGCTATTGCGAAGTCAAGAGGAAGAATTCTTCCCTCTAAAAAATCCCAGATGTCTTGTCGCTTTTCTTGTGTTAAAGGTCCACATACAAATTCATGCCAAGCGATTGCACTTGTAGAGCAGTTCCAACCTGCCAACAATTTGGTCTTTAAAACACTGCGGGTTTTGTTGTTTCCAAGTAGTAGATCAATGAGACAATTTGTGTCTAGATGTAGAGATTTATTACTCAAATATCCCAGCCTTTTTTATTTGCTTCGACTATTTTCTTGAATGCTAAAATTTCCTTTGGAGAAGCTTTTTTCTTTTTTTCTAAAGACGCAAGAATAGCTAGAGGAGAACGAGTCTTTTGTGTAGCTACTTCGTTTAGTGCAAGCTGAATAGACTTACGGACAACTTCTGCCTGCGAAACCTTCCAATTTAATGCTAGACTTCGAATAGCTTCGTTTGTGTCCTTGTCTAAGGTGAAAGTAGATTTTAAAGTCATAGTAGCCATACCAGTAGTATGGTATGGTAGATTGTTTTGTCAAGAAAAAATTCTAATAAATTTGGATATTTTTTAGATTGTGCCCATCATTTTTTCCACTCTTTCAACTAATGAAAGTTGCTCTAGACTGGATGGAATTAATCTTTTCGTCCATTCCTGTTTACATTCACAGGAAACATTTGCAAAAACCGAAATATCGTTTGTTTGATTGTATTCCATGAAGAGAGTAGAAAATTTTTCATTGCAGTGATCGCAATTCGATGAGACGGCGATTGCTTTGACTGTATAGTTGGCGGGGCTAACGTAGATTTTCTTCTTTAGATTTAATTGGTGTTTTCGTTTTAGAATTTCTACAACAGACCAGAGTTTGATTGGTTTATATAAATCATTTTTCCATAATTCATGCGTTAGTGTGAATGCTTCTACTGTTGGGAGTTCAATGTCAATTCGGTTGACTTCAGTTCTTTCTAAAAATTCTAAACTTTTTACTGCGTCGTCTATTGCTTCTTGTTCACTTAAAAAAGGAGGTTTTAACATGAGTAGGGCAGTGCAACCGAAGTTATGTGTTTTTAGTAATTGGGAAACTTCCACTACTTTGTTATTTGTAAAATTTTTGTTTATACAAAGTCTTCTTACTATTGGGTCGGAGGATTCAAAACCGAAGGATAATTCTAATTCCTTATTCGTTGCATTTTTTATTCGTAATATTTTTTCTTCTGTGATATCTTGGAGTTTGGATTCTGTTGTGATAAGTCTGAGATTTTGAAATGTCGAAAGTGTTCGAATCATTTCAAGCGTAACATCTAAACTAATTTCATGTTCGGATAACATACTCCCATCGTTGTAGAGGCTAATGATTGGAAACCGGTCTAGTTCTTTTTTATGTAAGTCAAATGCAAATTGTAATTGATTTAGAAAATTCTTACGTTCTAATTTGATGCCATGATTGGTCGCAGAATAAAAACCGCAAAACGTGCAGCCGCCATTTTGTTCTATAGAGGAACAACCCGTTCCGCGTAAAAATATAATTAGTTTTTCTACAAGTTCGCCTTTGTATTGTGTTTTTCTAATCTCGGTACATACGGGTTTATCAACGGAAAAATTTTCTCTTTCAGATTCAGATTTATTTCGCAAATCCTTGAGAAATTTTTGAATTCTTTTCGCTAAGTTAGAATAGTTTTCTTCCAAGTTTTTGCCTCATCTTGAGTTTTAGAAATTATTTTCAATCTAATGCGACTTTGTCAAGTCCCATTAGATTGATTTAAAAAAGACACAACTATGGATTTCCCATAAATATTAAATCAGCGAATTTGTTTCCCTGCCACCGAACAGTTCTTTTGAGAACAAACTCAAAGAGCAGGGGATTATAGTCATAAATTTCTTTTAAGGCTTTTTGTTCTTCTTTGGTAATAAATCCCATGTCAACTAGTCTACCTAGACGTATTACTAAATTTACTGCGGGTAATGGGTAATCGCTTCCATGAACGAGTCTTGGGTGTAAATCCTGTCTTGTTAGTAAAGTCTCTAGAACTTTTTTGTCTCGGTTGAATTGAATTACGGCAGAGATGTCAGCAAAAAGATTCGTTTTATATTTTGGGTCATCCATTAGGCGTAGGAACAAATCAAAATTATCCACTTCCTTTTTATCCTGACTTTCTAAGTCTATGTTAGTTCCTAAACTGCCACAGTGAGCTATTATAATTTTTACGCCTAGACTAAGCGGATAACGGAGTAGGAGGGGATTGCCATATATTTGGTCTTCTTCTGCCTCTACTGCTTTTTCTTCCCCTGCGTGAGATAGTAAGGTTATATTGTACTGAATCAATTTTTTATAGAAAGGTTCAAGTTGTGGATTTGATGGGTCAATTCCCTGAGAGTTAGGGAGCCACTTCATGAGTTTAATCCCAAGTTTCCCCCATTTGTCTAGTTCTTGTAATGCATCTTTTCTATAAGGATGGATGGAAATCGTTGGGATAAAAAGATCAGGATTTGCCTTAGCCAGATTGTAAACATACTCATTTGGAACATAGAATTCAGTCTTTTTTAAGTTCAGTGCTCCATCTAAGGTATAATATTTGTCTAGTGCTAATAAATAATGTTTTCCATGATTATCTATACTGCGGATAAGGCTAGTTAGTCTTTCTACTGCCTCTGCATCTGCATTGTTGAGATTTTTTATTTTTAATGCACTTGCATAAATTTTAAATCGAATGTATTCTTTAAAGTGCCAGGCTGATTGCATTCTGGGATTTACAAAAGTTCCATTTTTATTTTCTTCGATTCCTACGATATGTGTATGAAAATCTCTTATTCTGGTAGTGTCTAATCCTTCGTAACTTCTCTTCGTCAGTGCGATTGCTTCTGGACTTGCCTGTCTAAAAAAATCCCCTGGATTTTTCGAGGAAGCGCCACCGATTTTGTTGACGATGCTTTGGGATATTAAGGACGTACTAACTAGTAATAGTAAAAAGATATATTTCATTTCGGGTCGTTTAGGTATTTGATTTATCATAAAAGCATTTGGCAAATATTGATTATCCGATCAACGTACCAATTCCAGTTGTCGTAAACAATTCTATTAGCAGAGAGTGGGGCACCCTTCCATCTATGATATGAGTTTTTTTGACACCGTTTTGAATCGCGTCCAAACAACATTCTACTTTTGGAATCATACCGCCGGAAATATCGCCTGAAGAAATGTATTCATTAACTTGCAATTCGCTCAGAGAATCGGCAAGATTTCCTTTGATTAAAATTCCGGGAGTATCGGTTAATAGGATTAATTTTTCGGCGCCGAGTGTTCCTGCGATTGCACCAGCCATAGTGTCGGCATTGATATTGAGCGCTTGACCAGTATTATCCTCGGCGACTGGAGATATGACTGGAATAATATCCGCACTCAGTAGAGATTCTAGAAATGTTTTGTTTACTCTGGTGATTTTACCTACAAATCCAACGTCGACTAATTCAGGTTTACCGCTTTCATCCGTAACTTCAATTTTTTGGATTTCGGCAATGGCGAGTTTACCGTCACGACCGGAAATTCCGACAGAGTTTCCACCCTTAGAATTGATGAGGCTAACAATCTGTTTGTTTAATTTTCCAGATAATACCATTTCCACAACTTCCATGGTTTGTTTGTCTGTGACTCTATTACCTCTCACAAATTTAACGGGTAATTTTAATATGTCGAGGATTTGATTTATTTCCGGTCCACCACCATGAACTATGATAGGGTGTATTCCTAAGTATTTTAAAAGAACAATATCTCTTGCAAAGGATTCTTTTAAATCGTCTTTTACCATCGCAGCCCCACCATATTTAACAACGATGATTTTATTGGCGAATTCTGTAATATAAGGTAGGGCTTCTAATATGTTTTTGATTTTCGAAATATTTTCTTCCATGGTAGGATTCTATATTTTTGCAAGGGACAAATCTTAAAAGTTTTTTTTATTCTTGAGATGAGTAGTCCTTTCTCTAAAGTGGACGTATGAAAAAAGCTTTGATTTTATCAGGTGGTGGGGCTCGCGGAGCTTATCAAGCTGGGGTATATAAATATCTTTCTGAACAAAAATTTGTCCCCGATGTAATTTGCGGAACCTCAGTAGGTGCTTTAAATGCGACTGCTCTAGGATGTGGGTTTAGTCCAGAAAAACTAATTGAACTCTGGCGTAATATTGAGACAGGTAATGTAATGCGGTATTCTCTCTGGCAAACGATAAAGGATATTTTTTTAAAACGATTTGCTCCTATGGTTGACACGACACCATTAAAGCGACTTTTAGCTCGTGAATTGGATTTTGGGAAGTTACGAAATTCTAATGCTAAAATTTTTATTTCTGCGGTAAACGTAAGTAGCTCCGAGTTAGTATATTTTTCTAATGAAGAAATTGGGATTCAACATCTTATGGCATCTTCCGCTATTCCAGTTGTATTTCCCTGGCAATATGTAAATGGAGAACCTTATTGGGATGGGGGGCTAATGGCGAATACCCCGATTGCTCCTGCGATAGATGAAGATGCAAAAGATATTATTGTGGTATTACTTTCTCCCGTTGGAAAAGTTCAGATGGAACTTCCTAAATCAAGAAAGGAGGCACTGGAGAGAGTTTTTGAAATGACACTAATTTCTTCTTACCAGGCAATTCGTTCTAGTGTTGATTTTTCTGAAGACACAAATGAAAAAAAATCACTCCTCTCATTCTTTGAGTATTTGATTCAAAATAAAAATATTAGAATAAGAGCTGTTAGCCCTAAAAATTTTTTAGGGCTCAGAAGTATTTTAAATTTCAGTCATTTACAAGCAGATTCCTTAATCGAAATGGGATACAATGACGCAAAAGAGCAATTAGGCGCACTATAATAATGAATCGGCTTTATTCTAAGAATGGTTTTTTTTCGGATAAAAATGGAGCGATAATTTTATTACGTGGGGTAAACCTTTCCGGTAGTTCTAAAATTCCGATGGTTCCAGATGGAACGACTTATCTGAATCAGTCGGAGAGTTTTTCAAATCATAAAAATGTTTCCTTTATTGGGAGACCTTTTTTAGAGGAGGAGGCAGACGAGCATTTTGATAGGTTGCGCAAGTGGGGTTTTAATTTTTTACGTTTTCTAATTACTTGGGAAGCGATTGAACATGGTGGGGCTGGTGTATATGATGATGAATATATCGAATACATTGTGCGAATGGTAAAACTTGCTGAGAAAAAGGGTTTTTATTTATTTATTGATCCACACCAAGATGTCTGGTCTAGATTCACCGGTGGAGACGGGGCTCCGGGTTGGACTTTGGAATCAGTTGGAATTGATATAATGAAATTAAAAGATGCTGAAATGGCTTACATCCATTATGCGCAGGGAAAAGAATATAAAAAAATGATCTGGGTACAGAATTATCAAAAGTATCCGACGGCTACTATGTTTTCTCTTTTCTTTGGAGGAGATGTATTTGCCCCAAACCTCAAAATAGATGGAGTGAATATTCAAGATTATCTCCAATCGCATTATATAAAGTCAATTTTGCGGCTTGCTAAAAAAATTTCTAAATTTAAGAATGTAGTTGGTTTTGATTCTCTGAATGAACCGTCACCTGGGTTTATTGGTCGTAAGTCGCTCACTGAATTTGGTGGAATGGGAAATGGTGTTATTCATACTTCTAGCCCATTTCAGGAAATGTATGCTTCTGAGGGGGTCTCTTGTTCTATCGATGTAAAATTTCTTCTCGGAAATATGGGTTTAACGATAGGTAAACATGCTATGAATCCGAATGGAATCTCTATTTGGAATAAGGGGCATATTTGTATTTGGCGCAAGCATGGAGTCTGGAACTACGATCCAAATGGGGCTCCTATGTTATTAAAACCAGATTATTTTTCAAAAGTCAATGGGCGAAATATAGATTTTTATTCGGATTTTATGTTACCATTTATCAAGAATTTCAAAACAGCTTTACAAAAAGTAAATAAACAATTCTTTATTTTTATAGAAAGTGATCCTACTAAATTAGAATTAAAGTGGGATGAAAAAGAAAGAAAGGGTTACTCATCAGTAGTTAACGCAACTCATTGGTACGATGCGGTTTTAATTTTTACAAAACGTCATGTAGATTGGTTTGGAGTAAATGGATTTAAGTTAAAACCAGTTTTCGGAAAAGACGCTGTAAAAGGAATGTACAGTGATTCCATTGCGAGCATTAAAAATATGTCTATTACCGAAATGAATTCTTGTCCAACGGTCATTGGGGAAACAGGAGTTCCAATGGATATGGAAGGCTCTACTGCTTATAAAACTTCTGATTACGGCAAACAAGAATTTGCCATGGATGCAATTTTTAGAGCTATAGAAAAAAATTTAGTCAACGTTACTCTTTGGAATTATACACCGGATAATACTCATAAACTCGGGGATAAATGGAATGAAGAAGATTTGTCTATTTATTCAAGGGACACACCTAAAGAAGTTTGCAAAGATGGTGGTAGAGCAACTAGAGCGTTTTCTCGTCCTTATCCTGTTTTAACAGAGGGTAACCCCGTTTCGGTGTACTTTGATATGAATAAAGGTCTTTTTAAATATTCATTTAGAAGAGGAGATTTCACTCGGGGGACTTGTATAATTTTTATTCCTGAGATTCATTATGCAAATGGATTTAAGGTTTTGATTAATGCAGGTACTTATACTTATAAAAAAGATAAGAGCCTGCTGTATTTTCAGGGAGAAACAGGGGTTGACTTATATGGGATTACCATATTAAAAGATTAATTTTCGCAAGGTTTAAAATTTGCATTTTGCATGAATGATTTTTTGATTATTTCTCGTATATAGTAAAAATTTACTTGAATAAAACTTGGAACGAATTTCAAGTTTTACTATGTATAAATTAATTTTAGCTGATGACCATCCTGTTATTCGAGAAGGGGTCAGAGCTTATTTAGAAGACTCTAATTCATTTTCTCTAGAGGGTGTCGCATCTAACGCAGAAGAGTTGTTGCAGATGGTTACTACTCTAAACCCAGACATTATCATGACAGACTTGGATATGCCTGGATCCAACGTATTTGAAGTTTTAAAGAAAATGAAAGAGGACTTTCCGCATATTAAAAAAGTTATTTTTACTTTTCATGAGGAAAAATCTTTTTTTCTAAAATCCGTTGAGGCAAGTATCAATGGCTATATCTTAAAATCGGAGCCTTATGAAATGATTTCACCGCTTCTGAATTCCATTATGGATGGTGGATTTGCGGCTTCCCCTAAAATGCAAAAATATCTCGTTGCGCATTCTAAAGACGCAATTGGTTACGATTCCTTAACACCTCGAGAAAAAGAAGTTTTGGCGTTTATTGCGAAAGGGCATTCTAATTTAGAAATAGCCGAAAAATTCAATCTTTCCGTAAGAACAATAGAGTTTCACAAAAATAATATCAAAGAGAAACTCAACTTAAAAAGCCTAGCTGAAATAATTCAATACTACAGTACGTTGAATCTGTAAATATTTCAACTCCCTTTCGGCTCAATATACTAGGAGCCGTTAGATGGAGTATGGTCAGTGATTTTTGCTAAAAGGAGAGCTTTTTTCAATCTCTCTTTAAAAAAATTATCAATTTCTCGAAATGCAATTCCCACTCCTTTACCCGGAACGATAGTTGCGATACCAGCTTTTGCTTTAAAACTTTCTTTGGACAATTCAAAATATACTGTGACCTCTGAATTGAGTTTTAAATTGCAGTCAGTCCATTTTACGAAAATTCCGCCCATACTAATATTTTCTGTTTTGTAAATTTTGTCATTGATATTGACATTCGTAACAATTGGGTATCTTTTTAAAAATCGCCACCCTCTCTTGTATAACTTCATATAAGGAGTAAAAATATCTTTTTGTAAAAAATAACAAAGTGCGGCAGTAATAATTAAAGTTTGAATGAGTGGACCCTTGGATGCAGAATTGGGAATAGTGATAAATCCATAAGAGTTATAAGATATGAATGTAAATGAGGATAATATAAAAAGCCACCAACCCCAGCGTTTAATGAATAGTAACCCTAACCCAGAAAGTATAGAGCTTACCAGCAAAATCCATTCAGGCAGATTCCCATATCTTAAAAGTAAATAAGGCGCATAGAATGGGAAATTGTATTTCATACTCATTCCTATGTAGTTGGAAACAGGTAGCAGTAATATTAAAATAGAAAAACCTAGAAGTAATCCTGGTTTTCTAAATCGTCTTCGCCTTTCTTTGTCTACTAAACTCATTCTTTTGTCAGAGTCTATTTAGATAGTAACTTAGAAAAGCGAAATAGTTTTTCTACCAAGATTCGCAGTGAGTGCACGGAGAATATTCTCTATGCACTTATGGTTAAAAATTCGCAGTTATTTAGAACTTTTTAGTGCTGCTATTCTATCTTCTAGAGGAGGGTGAGTTGAAAATAGGGCAAACCATCCGCCCTTGTGAGAAGAAATCTTGAGAGATGCCATGCTTGGAGCACGACTATCGTCAACGACATTGTAGGTGCTTTGGAGATTTTCGAGTGCAGCAATCATACTTGCGCGACCAGCTAGTTTTGCGCCGCCTGCGTCTGCTCTGAATTCTCGTTGTCTGGAGAAATACGCAACCACAATTGATCCCAAAATACTGAAAATAATATCGAGTACTAAGGTGATTACGAAATAAATTCCTGAACTAAAAGAAGAATTATCATCATCGTTGCGGCTAATGGCAACTGTTACTCCATAGCTAATCAATCTAGCGAGAAACATAGTGAACGCATTTACTACGCCTTGTATCAAAGTCATGGTAACCATATCACCATTGGCGATATGAGAAACTTCATGTGCTAAAACACCATCTACTTCGTTTTCATTCATTCTCTGTAGAAGACCAGTAGATACGGCAACTAACGCACTCGATTGACTAGGACCAGTAGCAAATGCATTTACCTCTGGTGAATTGTAAATTCCCACTTCTGGCATTGGGATCCGAGCAGCTTGACTAAGTCTTTGAACAGACCGATAGAGATGCCCGTAAGGACCTCGTGTGTCAATGAGTTCTACACCCATCATCCACTTCGCCATCATCTTGGATAGCGCTAGCGAGATAAGAGATCCTGTCATGCCCCAAATTAGGCAGAGCCCTAGAAGAGAGGTCATATTTAGACCACTTCCTGAAATATATCCTCTGAGACCAAACACATTGGTGATGATAGAGATTGTCACCATGATTAAAATATTGATTACAAAAAATAAACCGATTCGTTTAAACCACATGTTGTAAATAACTCCTACTGATTAGACTTTATAATTTCGCATTCATACAATATTCTTCAATTGCTTTGCTTTCATTTCCACTAATCCAACCTTTTTCTTGGAATACACCAAGAGAAATTTTTAGACAGTCTCTAGGTATATGGGTAGAAATTTGTAGAATTTGGAAATACTGTAATTTTTGCCCTTGGTTTTTTTTTATTTCATTTTCTATTTCATCGACGAACGAGGAAACTAATCGTAGTTGGACAAATACAACCGTGTATTCATCTAGGAATGCCAGAAAATCGTCATCAGAATTTGCAACGGCTAAATCAAACGCGTAATCGTAAATATTCATATCTTGTGCAGCAAGTTTTTGAATTTCTGGTCCTAACTTTTTAAAAAAGTTTAAAATTTTATCTGATTTGATACTTCCTGATGATGTCATCATCCGAATATAAACTAAATCCACTTTAGAAAGAATAGTTTTTGTAACTTGAATGCTACTTGTTCGCACTACTAAATTTTTGAATATAATTGCATACTCTGCTTTCGAAAGTGTAGTCCAGTAAGAGCTTACTAATTCAGGCAGAGGTTTTTTCTGTAAGATGGCTTTATGATAGGCTGTGATTTGGCAGTAAAAAAGCTCAATTAGAGCATCGTGGCTAAACATAGGATTTTGTAATATTTTTTTTACAATTTGAATATCCATGTGACGCAAATAATAATCAACTAGATAAGTAAACCCTACATCTTCTAAAATCGCCATAGATAAAATTGCAGGAGGTAAATTGCTAATAGCCTCTTCTACTTTTTTAAAGTTAGGAATTGGTCTTGTTAGCTCCGCATCCAGCGCTTTGAATTGAGGATTATCTTTTACTATATCATTTTTCATTTTGCTGGACAAGTGAAGCGCTAAAAAGTAATATGGCTAATAGTAAATAGGCGACAATAAATTGATAGTTGGCGGGGAAACTATATTCATTTAGAATTGCATTGCCTGCTAGTTTGTATGCATGAATAATTCCAACTGAAGAAAGTATACTGGCTGTTATACACCAATACGATGCTGTTCTAAAATTTCTGTCTATAATAAATGCACAGATGGATGCCCATAACATGGAAACTAAAAGAAATCCTTGTGAGAGTGCTAATATTCCTGATAGAGAATAAGGTAAAAATTCTAAATCTCCAGGAACTGCTTCCATCGTAATAGAATAGGTTGCAGCTATATTTTCTTTTGCTAGAATTTTTCCGAGTTCTCCATTTGCAAAATTAAATACACTCTGTACGAGTAATACTCCCCACCCAGCAAGAGCAGGGAATAAACCGAGAATAATCGCTGGCGCATGACGCATGGGCGAGGTCTCAAAACATTGTGCTCCAATGATAATTCCAATCCAGAGAATGATTGCCATTCCAGCTTCAATTGGGATTAATGCCTGTACAACGCTCATAAGTCCAAACAAACAAAGTATGGTCATAAAAATCCCGTTTAACACGGAGTAACCCGCTCTAGCGCCTAACGCCTTCCATCCCGGATGCCCTATGTAAATTGTAGTTGGGAAAGGAGAGCCAAAAAAAGAACCAAGAATAGTTCCAGCTCCGTTCATAAGTAAGGAACTTTTTGTTTCAAACTTGTCTCCGCCTGCTTCTGCGGATTCAATATTTTGTAGAGAACCGATTACATTAAATAACCCCATTGGTAAAATCACAGAGGAGTATTCTTTTATATTTTTAAAAGTAATTACATCAAATAAATCGCCTATCGTTAAAGACGGAAAGAAAAAGCCGGCATGTTCAAAAGATTTTGCAAGAGCTCCTGCGTCCATCATTGGTTTCCCCCAATAACCAGAAAGCCATGCAATACAAGTTCCTGCGGCTATTGACAAGAAGCCCCCTGGAATATGAAAAGGGTATCTAAATTTTCCAAAGTATTGAAGCAAAATAATTCCAAATGGCAAAAACGCAACTAATGGATTTTTATAGGTCTTAATCATAAACTCCATTGAAATGAAGGTAATAGCGATTCCACTCAAGGCGGAAAGCAACGCAGCACGTGGAGTAACTTTACGAATATAATTTGCGATGAATGATCCAAAAAACTCGATTAGTCCGCTGATAAAAGAAGCGAGTAGTCCAATTTTCCAAGCAGTTTTATAATCCCCTGTTGCTTTGAAGACTGGGAAAATTACAAAGAATATAAATGCAAATAAGGAAATCGTATTGATTCCGTAGGGTAGGGCAGTTACATCGTCTCGTTTTTCTTTAATCGCTAGACTTCTGGCTTGTAACGCATAAAAAATATTTCCGACTAACAAGGATATGCCTACACCAGGTAGAACTACTCCAAATACAAATTCGGGTGGCATTCCACATACAAAACTACAAAGAGCGGTTAATACGAGAAGCTGCAATAGGTTGTCTAACATCAGTCCAAAAAATCCGTCAATATCCCCAGGCACTATCCATTTAAACTTCTGCATAATTATTCTTTCTTCCTTGCTGTAAAATCTACTTCGATTACTTTTGATTCGATTGTATCTTTTTTCTTTTCTGCTTTTTTGGGTTTGGCTTCACCTGACTTACTAAAATCCAATTCATCCATCAAAACTTTTAGCTGTGTAATGGAATTTTGTCCTTTATCGTAAATTCTAAAAACGCAATCCCACGGGATGATCAGTTTTTCCCAGTTGAATCCAAATTGTAATTCTGCGTATAGGTAATCTAATTGGGAAGAAATATCTCGAACGGCGGTAGAACCAAAGGCTAGCACGACTCCAGATTCTTTTTCATTTCCAACGAGTCCTCGTTTTCCCATTTCTAAATTAGGGTGAGGTAGAACATGTAAATAAAAAGTGGGAAATTTATCCCAATATGTATCAAAAAGCTGAATCTTAAAATCTCTCAGCGTACGAATTTCGGTTTCTGTAAGTTCATTTTCCATAGGGTTTCTTTTAATGGTTTTTTGTAATTGAAATATAATCAATGTGTTTTTGGTATTCAGGGATGATTTCTTTAAATAAATCATAAATTTCTTGGTTTCGATTTGCCTTTGCTAGGCTAAAGAGCTGATTTAACTTGTTCAAGAATACAATTTGGTTTTGATTTAGGGTAGATGCGGCAATTTTTATCTTTGGATGATGGGTTTTTTTTATTCCTTCTAGATTCAATAGAAGCTCTTCATAAAGCTTTTCTCCAGGTCTTAGCCCTGTAAATTCAATCTGAATGTCCTTGTAGGGCTGATAACCAGAAAGCCGGATCATTTCTTCCGCAAGCTCTAGAATTTTTACAGGCTCTCCCATTTCTAAAATAAAAATTTCTCCTTTTTCGCCCATACTCCCAGCCTGCAAAACAAGTTGTGAAGCTTCAGGAATCGTCATAAAATATCGTATAACATCTGGATGCGTAACAGTAACAGGTCCGCCTTTTTCGATTTGCTCTTTAAACCTAGGTATCACACTACCATTAGAGCCTAGAACATTCCCGAATCGTACGGTAATAAATTTGGTTTTGGAATTTGCTGTGATATACTGGAGATATAGTTCGGAAGCACGTTTGGAAGCTCCCATTATATTTACAGGGTTGACGGCTTTATCTGTAGAAATTAATACAAATCTATCGACTCCAGATAGACGGGCTATATCCGCCATATTTTTTGTTCCCATCACATTATTTAATACTGCTTCCGAAGGATTTATTTCCATAAGTGGGACATGTTTGTACGCTGCACAGTGGAATACCACAGTTGGTGCATATTTCTCGAATATATGGCTTAGACGAGAAAGGTTTTTTACATCCGCTACAATGGAATCATACCGAATTTGCGGAAATTTGCTTCGGAGTTCATAGTCAATATGGTATAAGGCAGTTTCCGCTGCATCTAGCAGAATCACACCTTCTGGCTCAAATAAGGAAACTTGGCGACATATCTCGCTTCCAATCGATCCTCCGGCTCCAGAAACTAAAATAATTTGTCCTTTTAAATAGGACTTAATTGACTCAATTTCTAAATTAACTGGCTCTCTTCCGAGCAAATCTTCTAGGCGTATTTCTCTGAGCTGATTGTAGGAAGATTTTTTACCTGCAAAAATTTCTCCGATCGACGGTAGGATTTTTGCATGAATTTTGTGGGTTTCGCAAATTTTAATAATTTGACTGATCTTTTTTCCGGGTAGAGCTGATAGAGTGATTATGATTTCTTCAATTCGGTATTTTACTAGAAAATATTCTAATTGTTCAATTTGCCCTAGAACAGGAATCCCTTGGATATGTGCTCCCCAAGTGGAAGGGTCATCGTCCAAAAATCCTATCGTTCGCAGTTTTAATTCAGGCTGTCTTCTGATTTCTGTGCTGAGCATTAATCCTGACTTGCCAGCTCCAATAATCAAGGTAGGTTTAGCTTCACTAATACTTGGGCTTAGGTATTCATCTCGAATAATTCGCCAAGAGAAACTTCTTAGGCAAAGTAAGCTGAGCAGAATTAAAGTATCTAATATGGGAACCATCCTAGAGTGCTGAGAAAAGCGGTTGTAAAAAACAAGAGCAGTGGTAGACACAAAGGAAGACCATAAGGTGGTTTTGATTATTTCTATTAAATCGTGGATGGAGGCATACGCCCAAAAAGAACGATAGATATCCGAAAATAGAAAAATAGCAGACCTTGAGCCAACTACAATAAGCATAGAAATCATAAAACGTTCAGGGTCTATTAGAAACTCCAAGCTTTCATACCGAACTATATGGGCTAGAAAATAAGAAATCGTCATAAAAACAATATCTATCGGAAAAATTAAGTAACGCTTGTTGAACATTGTATTTCTCATTTAAAAAAACGGCTCAAAGTAGATTTTTTATTGTATATATTTTCTATACTATTAATTTTATTTACTAATATACCTTTTCCGAACTATAAAACTACCGTTTTTCGAGAAAGATATATCCAGATTTTCAGAATCTAATTTTGTCGGAAAGAAAATATTGAATAAAGCAAAACATATAGTTATAAATTTATCTGGAAAATTAAATCAAAGCCTAGGGGAAACTGTCTGGAAACAGGTAGAATCGACAGCTCACACTACTAAGGCTGTACTATTTGACTTTACTGGAGTGGATTCAATTAGCCAAGAAGGACTCATCTATTTGAAAAAGATGATCTATCACTTACGTGAGTTTGGAACAGAAATTGCTTTTTCTGGATTAAAGAATGACTCTATTTCTCTATTACGGGAAAATATTGATAAATCTCTGATTAATATTTTTGCGATTCGCGAAGAAGCTAAAAATTTTTTAGAATCAAAACTAGATGTTACAGAGGAAGAAATAAATGCAGTACCTAGTTTGCCTGAAGTTCGCTCTGCCTTAGTCAAAGAAGGTGTTTACTACACCTACTGTCCTTCCTGTAACGCAAAATTACGATTACGCTCCAAGGGAAACTATGCCTGCCCTGCCTGCAAAACTAAATTTTTCTTTAATCCAATCCAAGAGCCGATGAAATATGAACGCATTTCGTTGGAATAATTTTTTCTTACAGTTATTTCCCGATAATACTGCTTTATATCTAGGATTAAAAAAGGAATTAGATTCCTTTGTTTCTAGAGAAAATGTTCAAATTCTAAAAGATATTTTTCGTATATACACTCGTGAAAATTTAAGTAGAGATTATATTGCTTTAAAACTAGTGGAGGATAATATCCCTTCTCTCCTATTTGAAATTAGTCCGTATAGACTAATTGCGAGTGAGTTTTTATGTAAAAAACCAGCCCCAGAGATACTACTTTCTGACCTTGCCTGTATCCTTCTGATTGAAAATATTCTAAATGAAAATAAATCGAATATCTCAAACAAAAAAGTATTACGTCAATTAGCCACAGATATTTTCCAATTTTGGAAAGAATCCTTACTTTCTTTTTCGATGAAAGAAGACAAAGTTCCAAGTAATATAAAAGAGGAATATGATTTAATAATCCGAAAATTTATTAAACGGAAAGGGAAGAAAAAAATAGAATTAGAATATTTGTACGAAGCCACTGCTGGTGGTAAGTCCAACTTTCTTTCAAAAGAAGATACGGTAGAAAAATTCGGAGAAGAAATTATTCTGTATGGAGTTTCAGAAATAGATCCGATTCATTTTAAAGTCCTCGAAATTCTTTCCGAATACACTAAAATTTCATTTTTTATTCCAACACCTCGTTTGTCACTGATTCACAAAGATGATTCTAAAATAGGCAATTTAAAGTTGAAAGAACTTCTTCCTGAATGGAGTGTTTTAAGTAAATTCATGGGAGATAAAAAAAAATCGGAAGTTGAAACGCTTTTAGATTTAAAAATTCCCTCTATTCCGGAAAATTCTAAGTTTTATTTTTTTGAATCGCAAGAAACATACAGGGAAATAGAATTTGTCGGTCGGGAAATACTTTCTCTTTTAGAGGAAAATAAAGACAATGAGTTCCGGCTAACATCTATTAAGCTCGTTTTACCTGCGGAAGATTTGAATTATTCGCTTCTCGTAAGTAATACATTTGATCGAATGGGAATCCCATACTCATTTACAAAAGATATTAGGAAAAAAAAATCACCATATTTTTCTGCGGTCGCATCTCTCCTAAAACTTTCTACTTCTGATTTTGATAAAGAAACTATTTTTTCTCTTTTTTATAATCCCTGTTTTTATCCAGCGTTAGAAGATATTAGAATTAAAATAAAGCCAGAGATTTGGAACCAGATCATTTCTAGGATGAATGTATCTGGTTTTTTAGATAAACAACATAAAAAAAATCTAGGTCTTCGCGAATCAAATTTAATGACATGGGAGAGTCTTTGGAATCGTTTAAATTCGACTTTAATTGGAGATTCTTCTGAGGATTCCATTGCATTTGAATCAGAATTATTAGAAGAAGTGTTTCAGTTTTTAGAAATTAGCTCTTCTCTATTACAAGATTTGATTGGGATGAAAGAAGATTTTTCTTCTTTAAGTGATTTTAGTAAGTTCTTTAAAATTCTTTTAGATACCTATTTACATCCTTCTATGCGATATAGCCAATCGGATGAAATCCAACGTTTGAATGAAAGAGGACAAACTAAAGTATATAATCTACTAGCGGAGATTGAGTCTATTGATGCTGAGTTAAAATTTCTGTTTAAGGATAATATTAGATTTGCGCTAGAGGATTTTGTAGATATTTTTCTGGGTTTATTAGAGTCATGGCGGGACGGAGATGCAAAAGTTCTAAAACATGGTGTGGTCGTCGGAGAGTTAGTAGATGTGATTGATCCAACCTTTGATTATATCTATTTGCTTGGGCTTGATGAACGTAGGTTTAGCATTCATTCCAGCAAAAATGATTCGATTGTGATGGAGGATACTATCTATTCTTCGCGTATGGACTCAGCTTTAAAACTAAAAAATTATTTTTACCATATATTTAATCAAAATGCTAAAAGGTATACCTTTAGTTATGTAAGTTTAGACACAATAAAGGATAGAGAGTATTATCCTGCGAGAGAAATCGAATGGATTAAAGATTTAGTAAAGCAGGAATTTCAGAAGATTCCTCTTTTTTCTTACTTAGAATATAAAGTTGAGACACCTTCGCCTAAAGTTTTCGAAAAGGAGGCATTTGATTTAATTGGTCTAAAGAAAAAAGAATCTAGTCTCTCGCTTTTAAAAAATTCCTATCCAGTTTGGGCGGATAACTCTGATTTAGCTCTTACAAAAGAGGTCGATTTACTGACTTCAGAAAAAAAAATGAATAAAAAAATCAAGTCTTATTTTTTGAGACCTTCTTTTGATAAAGACCATTCCAAAATAACGGCAAATATGGATTTGTCGGTAAATAAATTTATAAATTATTTAGAATGTCCGAAGAAATTCTTCTTTGATTATTCTATTCGTGCAAAGGAAGAAGAGGAAGAGTTAGGGGAAATCGACTCAGTAGACTCTCTTCGTCGGCATGTATTTATTAAAGAAGTAATTTCTTATCTCAAGGAGAATTCTAAACCAGATATAAATGTTTTAGTAAGAAAAATTTTTAATTCAAAAAGACAAGAGTTTGGAGAAATTCCTTTTGGGGTACTCGGAAAGGTTGCAGAACTCGAATTTGCAGATTATATTGAAAAAGAAATAATTCCTTTTTATTTCGATGATTTAAGAAGTTATGAGTTATATGAAAATATTATTTTCAATGAAGAAAAAAATAAAACAAAAAACGTTATAGTTTTTTCGTCTCCCATTGTATGGGAGCAAAAATTTAAAGTCAATGTCGATTATATAATAATTCAAGGAGAAGTCGTTTACTTGACTTTTCTTACTACATCTAAGGAAATTAAAAATAAAAAAAATATCCTTGCTGGCTTTGCAACGCATCTACTCGACAAATCTACTCTGATAAAAGAAGAATTGAAAAAACATTTCCAGCTAGACAAAATGAAATTAGCCCCTGCCATATTACATTTTCCTAAAAATAAGAAACCAAGTTTTATTTATGGAGCAAACGCTGAAATTGAAGAAGATACATTTAAAGTATTTTGGGAAAGTTTAAAAGAAGGTAAGTTCCCAGCTTCTCCGATGGACTCTTCGCTTTGTGAATATTGTCCAGTGAATACTGTCTGTTACGGTTATCAGAATGAATTTTTTCCATTCTTGGAATTAGAAAGAAAAGAAATCATTGAAAAAAGTCAAAAGCAGTTTCCTAAGAAATGAGACAAAACTGAGAGGATTGTTATTGAAAACTCTAAAAAAAAGGGAATCTAATTCAATAAACTTTTGGAAGTGAAAAAAATAAGTTTTCGATTTGTTATCCTAAGCAAGTGGATGTAAATTTTTTTATCTTGAAAATATCAATCTTATTCTAAACTATGTTGTGATGCTAGATAAGACAGTTTATATGGGAAGTTTGTATGAAAAATTTCACAAAAGGATTTTTGATTTTTTATACAAATATACCAACAACCAAGAGGTCGCCTCTGATTTGATGCAAGAGACTTTTTTTAGTTATTTTAGGAGTTACGGAGATAGTAACCTTCCTCCTGAGAAAGCAATCATGGTGCTCTACACAATTGCAAGAAACGCCTCCATCAATTATAGTAAAAAGTTTTCTACTGTAAAAGAAAATGCATCCAATGTAGATATTTATCAGAGTAAGAAAACATCATTTGAAAAGAAGGAAGAATTGAAAGATATGGAAATGAGATTACGGCAGTGTTTGGCTTTACTCCCAGAGGATCAAAGGGTCGCCTTGATTATGAAAAATATGAAAGACATGACTCTAATGGAAATTGCGGAAGTAATGGAATTATCAATTTCGACTGTTTCTAGGTTAGTTGTAAAAGCTACTGCAAGGTTAGTGGAATTAGCTGAAAAACATGGGATTGCGCCATAAATGAAATCAAGTGAGTAATAATATGGATGAATTTTCAGAATTAGAAAAAAAAGTTTATGATGCTTTAATTGATAACAAGCAAAACGAAGTATCCGATAAGGTTCGATTTATTGAGAATCTTATATCTCAAGCTGGATCGTATTCAGTCTCCCTTCCGAGTTCGGACGAGATGGTAGATAGGTATCAAAAATTAAATGAGCAAAAAATTATAAAAATGAATTGGGCTAGGAATATGAACAAAAAAATAATATATATTTTAGGTGCAGCAGCTATTCTCGTTCTTGGATTATTTCTTGGATTAAAACAAGGAGATAAACCAAAAGAACAAGTTGCAAGTGGTGAGTTAAAGGTGAAAGTTACCTTTCTCGTTGGCGATGTGAAATTAAAATCTAAATCGAATGATGCTGGAGTTAAACCAGAAGTAGGCGCAGTTCTTACAACAGGCGATACTCTGTTTACAGGTGATAAATCTACTGTAGATTTAGAGTTTTCCCATGGCTCAACAGTGCGAATCAAATCGAATACAGAAATTGCAATCAAACGTTTGATTGAGAATAACGGAACTTTGACAGAAGAAGTTTCCTTGAAAAAGGGGATGTTAGTAGCTAACGTTACAAAACAGAAACAAGCAGATAACTTCAATATTGTTACTCCAACTGTAATCGCTGGTGTGAGAGGAACTAGATTCTTGGTAGAGGTAAATCCTGATTCTGCGAAAGCAAATGTCACTAGAGTATCTGTCTTAGATGGTAGTGTCGGGATTACAAAACATAAAGACGAGATCCCATTAACAGCAGAGCCTGTTGAAATTTTAGATGGAAAGCAAACTGCAGTAGAAATTGCAAGTGGTGGAGATTTTAAAAAATCTTCTATCAATGACATGGACACTAAAATTATTGAGGGTAAGGGCGGAGAAGAAGACACTTCGACTACAGCTGAAACCGAGCAAAGTCTATATGCTAAATACGGAAGACTAGAAGTTATATCGCTCGACGGTGGAAGTGTGGTCACTGGTGTGATTACCTCTATGGATGAAACTTATATGACAGTTCATACAGTGAAAGGCTTCGTAAAAGTAGATCGTAAGAAAGTGATTTCGCAAGATGCAAAACAATTGAAGTAACACTCCCTTCGGAAAACTGAATGTCGCTTCCTAAGGGTTGCGACAGAATGCTCAGGGAGCGAATCTGTTTCTCCTGAGCGGAAGTTAAAATGATTTTCTCTTTTATCTGAAATACTTTTAATCTTCGTTGAAAAAAAAGTCAAAACTACCCAGAATGAAACTCCAACCAATCTTCATAATTCAAAAAAATTTCTAGACTACCTTTCTCGCCAAGTCGCTTTCTTACATGACTTGCTGTAATTCCCGGACCAGCCGCATGAAAACAATTTAAAATGGACGGATACTTTTGAATAGCCAGATCAAACTGATAACCGCTCATCCAAAAGAAATGGGTTTTCTGCGTTAAATCGGGAATATCCCCATCTAAGGAAATTCTATAAGTATAGACTCTTTCTAATTCAGAATGAATTTCACTACTATCCTCATGGGTGAGTTTGATGAATGGTTTATCTTCTCCGAGTAGAATAGAAATATTTGGATTTTCTTCTTCTCCGAGACCATCGGAGGTTCCGCTTACCCATAAATCTTTTTCTGCAAGTTGGTAGAAGGTTTTAATTCCAGCAGTCCAGATGACTTGATCCAAATTCATATCTGTCCAATTAGGATGCCATGCATTTGTTCTTGCTATTAAAAAATTAGAGCCAGTAAGTGCGGGCTCTTTAATTGGCTCTCGTTTGAATTTTAATTTTTCATTTTTTCCGGGGAAAATACTGCTTATGCTCTTTGCTTTAGGCTGACCGCTATTTGCCTTGAAAAGACTTTGCGCATTTAATTCTTCTCCATTATCCGTTAGCCCGCGTAAGTAAAAGATTTCGCCAAATTTTCTTATGAAAGAACTTACTCCAATTTTTTGGTGACAACCGCCACCATATTTTTTTAGTTCTTGCCTTTCGATTAATACGGATTTGCTTACTTCTGGAATAGTGAGAGTTGCTATAATTTCTCTAATATCTGATCTAGATGACTTGATTTCTGCGGCTAATGCTCCTTGTGCGGGAGCATTTGGATTTTCAGATAAGGGTAGGCACATAAAAACAGAGTCTTTCAGATAGGATCGAATTATTTCTCTAATTTGCGAATACTCTTCATTAGACGCTTCTGGAAAATTTTCTGAAAGAAGTCTATCTAGTGCAGCTTTGGCTAGAATTAAACCTTGGACTTGTGAATTTTCCTTCCATTTAGAAAGTCTTGTTTGCATGTTTCCACGAACAGGCTCGAATAAGATTGGTTTGCCTTGCAGTCTTTTTGGGAATGCTTTTGCGAAAAATCTTTTTAGATTAAATTCTCTTCTAGGAGAAGAACTAAAAATTTTTACTTCGGGATAGGTTGGATTTAGTAGGTGCTCTTTTTTGAATAATAATAAGTCTCTTTGGTCTGCACGCCCTAGGATAGAGAGGATTTCTGTATTATCCTCATGTTGCAAATCTAAGTCTTTCCATGAATGAATCACTACATCAACAGTTTCACTCAGTAAGTCTTCCTTGAAGTCTTTTGTGAAAACACCTCTGTCTCCCATTTTCCAGAGTGGAGAGGTGAGGTCTTTATCGCCTAACGATTCTTTGAAGTGAAATTCTATTTTTATATCAGGAAACTTCTTCTTTAGTGCATCTGCTACTAAGTAAGATTGTAATTTCGCGAGTGCGCTTTTTCTGGAACCAATCTTTAGTAGGCGAGACAAGGTATATCTTCCCAGCCATATATAAAATTCTGGCTTTCGTTTTCTCTCTCTTCTGCTATTTCAGATACAACAACTTCCAATTTTTTACGAAGTTCTTTATTTCGTTCTTCTTGTGCCTTGAGAGAGTTGAGCATAGATTCGAAGGAAATATAATTTAGCGCGTTACCGAAATTATCCCCTTTATCGTCTTCTCTAAAATCAACAATCATTGTATTTTCTTTGAGAGAAGGAATAATTTCTTTTAAAGAAATCGGGGCTGCAATTACTATTGCTTCGTCATTTGGACTAAAAGCGTCTAACGTTTGAATTTGTACTGGATACTTAGCTGCAATTTCTTTTAGTTTTTCTAAATTCCTACCAACAACTGTAACTTGTCTATTTTTTTCTAAAAGCCAAGGTAGTACTTTTATAGCTAAGTTTCCCGTTCCAAATAACACTACCTCTTTTGTTGACTTTAAATAACGATTGGCTAAACCACCGTAAGATTGATCACCCAAATGTCTGAGGTGACCGCTTCTGATTTTGCGAGAGTCTTCAATGATTTGGTCGCGTAACTTTCTTAAATAATCTCCGAGTGAATGTTTTGGTAGAGATTCATTTTTCATTATTTCTTTGAATTGAGCTAGAATTTCTGTCTCTCCAAGCAACCTCGAACGTATCCCACTTACAATTTCTAGGAGAAGTTTGTAGGCATCGTAACCAATATAGATTTGATAATTCAGGGAAAATTTTGCCTGAGAAATATCAAAAATTCTAGCGTCTCCTATATAAAGTGTTCTCATGCAAGTTTTCCAGTGGAGTAGTCCCGAAAAACTTTCTCTATCTCGGTTTTTATCATTGGAATGGAGGATTAGCAGATTTGACCACATACTAATAATTTACCACAGAGTTTTAAGGATTTGTCATACAATTGTCAGGCTTTCAAAAAAATATCATTATTATTTTCGGTTAATTTTTGGGAGTCGTGTCTGCTTCCTCCGCATCTGTCTCAGGTTTTTCTTCTTCCGCAAGACTTTCCAATACCGAATCTACTTTCGTTTTAGGTTTATCAGTTGCATTTTCAAAATTTGCTTTTTTCATTTCGAGTTCTCTATAACTCTCTGGAAAATGTTTTTGCATTAACTCTTCAATCATTTTGTCTTCTTCTGCAGTATGGAAGAATTGGCAACCGATACGAAATAATTTTTCAAGAGGTTTAATATTTCGAACTACTGCTCTAAATGTACCAAGGCTTTTGTCAGATTCATAAATTTCAAAAAGGATACTTCCGCCAATAGAAAAAAGTTTTCCGAAATGTTTGGATTGTGGATGTGAAAAACTTAGACCCGTGGAGCTAATATCCATTAGGTCTGATCTATGCCTAGATTGATTGAAAATATCTGACTCTTCTATCTCATTACAAAATTTATTGGCAGCATGTAAGACTAAGTTATAATCATTTACATCCATTTTATCCGAATGCAAAACTTGCAGATAACCAAATAATACAATATTTTTATACTTTAAAGGAACACAAATTTCAGATAGATGTTTTTGAAAATCCTTACTTTGTTTTGCTAGATGCATATATTCATTGTATGGGATAAAATTTTCTGAAACACTTTCAGGATTTTTCGTATCAGGGACAAATAAGTGTTTGCCGGTATCAGAGATCATTCTCATTCTAATATCCATTCTTTCATGAATAAAAAAATCTACTTCTGCAAACTTTACTTTTAATTTTTGAATATATGTCTTCATAAGACTTTCAACTTTCATTGTGTCATCAGATAAGTCGTGTGGAATCATGGTCTGGCTAATGATATTTGAAATATGAATTGGAACTTTTGCTGCTTGGTAGCGGCTATTTGTTCTGGTTGCAGTTTTGATGGTAAGTGCGATAGGTTGTAGCAATTCTATACCGCGTGGATCTTTTGTTACAACTTTGAATTTGAATTGCAATAGGTTTCCTGCGTTTGTGAGTACTAGTAATCTGTCTATCAAACTTGGATTTTCGTCAGGAGATTGGATTAAAACACTTTGATTTTTAATTGCTAGAATTTTGACCTGTAGGGGTTTTTTTTCTATTACAGTATAAACTGGGAACTGTTTGAATAAAGTCTCAACCATTTTGTAGATTGAAATAGGATCTGTAATTTCTTTTATTTCCATAGAACTTCTAAAATCTCATTTCTCCATTCTGCCATCAACTAGCAAAGGCTTTTTTTTATCAATTTCATAAATATTCGTTCTTGCTGATTTTAGATTCTCCTCCAAGTTGTTAAGCATGGCAGATTTAAGAACCCTTGGAAAATACTATTTACTATCTTCGTTACCTGTACTTCATACTCTATCTGATTCCGATAGAAGTTATATTGCTGAAAAGGCAAATATAAGAGATTTAAAACGACATGAAATTTTATATAAACAAGGTGATCCGGGCGAATTCTTTTACATTATTGTAAATGGAAGTGTGAAATTAATTAGCACAAAAAAAGCTGGAACCACAGAAACACAAACGTCTTGGGACGTGATGCGAAAGGGAGATTTTTTAGGTATTGTATCTATTATGGGAAATAAACCTCATCCGTTTTCTGCAGTAGCGATTGGAGATGTAAAATTACTCGTAATTTCAAAAGATGATTTTCATGATATAATTTTAAAAATTCCAGCACTCGGAATAGTTCTTACAAAAGTTTTAACAAGAAGATTAAATGCAAGTCCAGATGAAATCAACCGAAAGATTATTGAATCAAATGTAATCTCAGTATATTGTGCGCATAATAGTGATTTAGGCGCTAAATTCGCATTAGAACTTTCTGAGCATATAATTGACCAGACTTCAAAAAAGTCTATCGTACTTAGATTTAATAAGAAAGAAAAAAACTTAATACGTTCTGCTTCTAAAATAAAAAATTTCAATCTAAATGATATAGATGAAATTTTAACCGAGTATCGTAAATATAGATATTCCTATCATTATATCATTCTGGATTTACCTGAAAATAATTATGAGTTGTGCAAAATGTTTTTACAAGAGTCAGATCAGTGTTATCTGCTAACTGAATCAGAGTTAAAAGAGACAAAATCTTTTTTGGAACAATATGAACTTAAGAAGGAAAATGATACAGAGTTTCTTTTGAATTTAGAAGTCAATCATAACACAACTAGCTCAGATTTGAATTTGACCACTAAAAAAATCGCAAGAAAAATTACAGGTATGCGTTTAGGATTAGCGTTAGGTGGTGGAGCCGCGTTTGGTCTTTCCCAGATTGGAGTTCTAAAAGTCTTTGAGAGGGAAAATATATTTGTAGATATAATTTCTGGGACAAGCATCGGCTCTCTTGTGGGTGCATTGTGGGCAAGTGGGATGAGTGCAGCAGATATTGAGAAAGCAACCGAAGAGTTTAAGTCTTTATTTAATATGTTTAAATTAGTCGACTTTTCTGTTATGCCGCAAAAAGGATTAATCAAAGGGAATAATATCCGTAAGTTTCTAGAAGGATTTCTTGGAAATAAAACATTTAGAGATTTACCAAAGGAACTAAGAACGATTACCTGCGATATCAATAGAAGGGAGGAAGTAGTGATGAAAGATGGGCTTGTGGTAGACGCAATTATGGCTAGTACGGCAATACCCGGATTGTTTAATCCACTTATCAAAGGGGATATGGTATATGTAGACGGAGGTATTGTAAATCCACTTCCGGTAAGTCCTTTAACTATCGAGGGAGTTCAGCGGATAATAGCAGTTAATGCAATGCCTTCTCCTGAAGATGTAGTTTTATCCAATAAAAAGGAACAATCCATAATGGATATTTTTATCAATAGTTTTTATTCCTTACAATATAGATTGTGTAAGTATTCCTTTCAAAGTTCTGATATTTATATGAGTCCGATTTTACCGAATTCATCCTGGTATGAGTTTTACCGTGCAAAGGAGTTCATTGAATTAGGGGAAAAGGTATGCGAAGAAAACATAAAGGAAATTCGAAATCTAGCGTTTAAGGCAAATTAGTCGATTTGGAGTTATTAAAAGGTAAAATTACAATAAACCGGCTCCCTTTACCCATTTCGCTTTCCACCGATAAATCACCACCTAGTAAATTAGCAAATTGTTTTGCGATGGTGAGTCCAAGTCCCGTTCCTGCGTATTTGCGAGTATTTGCGTCTAACGCTTGCTGAAATGGATTGAAAATTTTCCTGAGGTCTCCATTTGAAATTCCAATCCCATTATCAATTACTTCAAATTGAATCCATTCTTCGGAATCGATTCTTGAAAGAGTTATCGTTAAAGAAATATTTCCGTTCGTTGTAAATTTACAAGCATTCGAAAGTAGGTTAAGCAGTATATGCCTCAACTTTTCAATATCTTGATAGATAGATTTAACCTCTTCTGTTACCAATAAAGTAAATGTATTTTTATTAGCGGCTAATAATGGTTTGATTGTATCATTGAGTTCTTCTAAAAGAGTTTTCAATTCAAATAAAACAGGTTTCACTTCCATTTTATTTGCATCTAGTTTTGCCATATCCAAAATGTCATTGATGAGTTTTAGTAAATTTTTTCCGGAGCGATTGATCTTTCTACTATCGGATAATATTTGTTCTGCGCCTAACTGCGCTGCTTCGTCTCCAATTAATTCACTATAACCTAAGATGGATTGCAGAGGTGTTTTTAATTCATGACTCATTGAAGCGAAGAAATGACTTTTGGCATGAAGAGCTTCCTCTAATACTCTTTTGGCATTAATTAAATCAGATTCAATTTTTTTGAGTTTCGTAATGTCTTGCATTTGAATAATATAGTATTCCGGCAAATTACGATCATCCCGTAAAAGGGAAATACTCAAAAGCGCCCAGACCAATGCACCTGATTTATGTTGAAGCCTATTTTCCATTTGCAAACTTTCTACTTTGCCGGAAAGAAGTTCGTCAAATTTTAAAATATAATCTAGTATAAATTCCTTTTCTAGAAGGCTAAAAAAAAGTTTGGATGTAAGTTCTTCTTTTGTATAACCTAAAATATTACAGAAGGGTTGATTTACCCTTAGCCAATTATCATTAATTCCGATTAGCGCCATTCCAGAGGCGGAATATAGAAATGCACTTTCAATTTGTTTTTTTGCTTCCTCTAATTGAATTTCAACAAGCAATCTATTTTTCATTTCTGGAATCGAACCAGATAAAGAAATTCCTGCACCTAGAAAAATAAATGAAATTGCACTATTAAAAGACATTGGGACTTGATGAGCTGCATGGAAGAGAGGTACTCCATAGATATAGCCTAACGCAAAAACTGTTCCGATGAACGTAATAATGTTGCCTATAAAGATGGAAATGTATTCTAAAGTCTTACCTTGTCTCTTTAAGGATAATAAGAATAATCCGATGCTGGCTAAAAGCATATTCAATGCACCGAAAAAAGAAGTTTTGGCAGCGTAACTATACCATTTCCCATAATTTGTAAAATTAAAAAAGAAAAAATCAATTCCTATGTCAAAATCAGTAATATACTCAATTAGTCGTAAAAATGAGATGGTCATTGTAAATAATGATCCACTGAATAGGAACCATTTTTTTGCAGAAAAACTGCTATTTAGAAAATAGAGTAGAATACCAAGAATGATCAGACTAATTGATACGTTAGGCGGCATTGGTTTATAATTTTCTGCAATGCTAAAAACTATTCTAGAATTTGAGAGCCAACCTAGAAGAGCAACCGATCCGATACCAACAATCAGGAACGCACATAGTTCACTGAGAAGTGAATATCTCTGTATTTTCTGTTGGAGTGTCATGGGTTAGAATTTTCTTATTTTACCGAAGAAATAGCAAGTTTTAAAAATTTAGTTTTTGAGAAATCATCCTCTGTAAGTTTAGAGAAATATTCTCCTTTAAATAAGATCTTATTTTCTTTAACTTTAAATTCTTCCATAAGTTCTCCCACTAAAAAATCAAGTAAATCAATAGAGTTTTGGGTGTAACTGAATTCATTGCTAACGAACAGAGTAAAATTTTTAATATTGGACGAATACGATTTAAGCTCAATGATGTAATTTGCTAAAGAATTTTTGAATTGAATTGAATTGGAAATTCCCTTTATAACTAGTTTTATACTAGACTCATCGATTACGTCATGCGAAATAGAAAAAGGAAAATCTTTCTTAGATACCAAGTCAGAATCTTGTATTCCAAGTGCTTCTTTTACCTTCGTAATTAATTTTGATTGTTCGAATGGTTTAATTATATAATGCGTTATGCGAAGGGATGCAGCTTTTAGAATATCTTCTTTTTCTTTTAACGCAGTCACGATGATTACAGGAGTATTTTGAATATCCTCTTTGTATTTTTCAATAAAACTAAATCCGTCCATTACAGGCATCATTACATCGGAGATAATAAGATCATAATGATTCTTAAGTTTGTTTATTGCAAGGCGAGCATTATTTACATGGTCAATCTGAATATTATACTTTTCTAATGTTCTTGTCACAATTTCTGCGGAGTCAGGGTCATCTTCTAAGAGTAGAATTCGATAGATTTTAAAACCTTTATTCGCTGCCATTTTGATCTCTCCATTTAATAATTGTTTTGCGCTCGCTAAATTCTTCCATAGCAAAGCGAATTCCTTCTCGTCCAAGCCCTGAGTCTTTTACTCCACCATAGGGTATATGGTCAGAACGAAAATTAGGGACTTCGTTAAACAAAACCGCGCCAACGTCTAGACAATCTATCGCCTGTCGCATAATTTTGTCGCTATCTGTAAATACACCAACTTGCAAACCAAATCTGGAGTCGTTTACTTTTTGAATTGCCTCTGAAAAATTTTCATACCAATCTAAGATTACGACCGGTCCGAAAACTTCTTCCGTAAATAATTTAGCTTCTCTAGGAACAGATTCTAATACTACCGGATACAATATATTTTCCGATGCATTGATTGCATTTAATAAAACTCCACCGAGAGATTTAGCTTCTTCGATCCACGAAAAAATTCGATCTCTTGCATTTCTATGAATTAGTGGACCGATTATTACATTTTTCTCAAATGGATCACCAGCAATTAGGTTTCCTGTTTCTTGTAAAAATAATCTTTTGAATTTAGAGTAAAATTCTTTTTGTACAAAAATTCTTTGAACGGATATGCAGACTTGTCCGGAATAGGAAAAAGCTCCAAGTGCACAGCGGCTAACGGCTCTTTCTAAATTAGCATCCTGGTGAATGATGACCGCAGCATTTCCGCCTAATTCAAGACAGACTTTTTTCCCTTTTGCCAGAGTTTGTAATTCCCACCCGACTCGATCGCTTCCGGTGAAGCTAATAACGGATATGCGTTTATCCTCTACCATTTGGGCAGAAAGTTCATTAGAACAATTTACAACTTGTAATGCGCTAAGTGGAATTTTTTCAATGTTTTCTGAAACAAATTTTGCAGCTTCAGAAAAAATTTCTGCAAGTATAAATGCTGCACCCGGTGCCTCCGGGGATGGTTTTAAAATAATACAGGCTCCAATGGCAAGGGCAGGGGCAACTTTGTGAGCGACAAGATTGAGAGGAAAATTAAATGGACAAATCCCAAGTACAATTCCGCGGGGAGTAAAAAAGCTAATCGCCTGATCAAATTGAGTTCCTGCAAATTCAGAATCCAAGGGAATTAAATCTCCCGCATAACGTTTCGCCTCCTCCGAGGCGGTAATAAAACAGGAAATTGCCCGATTCACTTCTGCTTCAGCTAGAGTGATTGGTTTTCCTGCTTCTTCGACAATTACACTCGTAATCTCTTTTCTTCGATTTTCAATTTCTTCTGCAATTTTCTTGAGTAAAATAGAACGCGCATATCGAGACGTTTTTTTGAATTTGGGAAAAAAATATTGTGCTGAAGTAATGGCTTCTTCTAATTCCTTTTCGCCAGCCTGCTCTGAGAGCGCTACAGTATTTCCAGTGAAAGGAGATTTAATAATACTCGTTTCTCCAGTCTCTTTCCATTCTCCTCCGATCCAAAGTTTATAGTGCATACTCTTGATTTTCATTCTAATTCTTAAAGAGCAACTAGAATTTGTGAATAGACCTGGAGTGTGATGAAAAATCTTTTTTCTAATTCAGGTCAGTTAAAGAAATTGAAATTTCTATTTTTTATTTCCGATAATTAAATAAGTTAGTTTACAAGAAACAGAAATGTATCCGTCTAAGTAATAAACGATAATTTATATGTTTCTTCAGTAAACACCTAGTTACCGTTGGAGAGGGTTAGATTACTGTATTGTGCAAGTATAGGAATCTTTGTGGCTATCTTAAATTAGTCGCTCTTTCTTTTGAGATGAATATAAAAAGAATTGCACGAAAAGAGGGTTATAAAATCATGGTAAAAAGGCAGTAAAAGGAAGGTACGAAAATTTGGATTTCCCTGATTTAGAATCTTATTTTCAAGTTTTAACGGATACTACTGATAACATTGCGATTATTAACACTCATTATGAGGCAGATCATGAGAGAGATTTCAAGCAACTAGAAGATATATTTAGCGATATCATCTCTAGACCCTGGGAGCATTCTCCTGACGACTACTATGTATTGTTTACTAGTTACTTTACATTCCATGTGAAAATCATTGAAGAAATTGTAAAAGAAGCTAGGGAGATACTGAACCCCGACAAACGAGATTACCTCAAGAAGTTGGTAGGGTATAAAAAAGAGGCAGATGAATGGTTCCTATCACTAAAAAAGAAAAGAAAATCTGTGATGGTGGCTGCATAAAATTTGCTTTTTAAGATATATCATAGAGTAATGGCTCTATGATATTCAACTCAGTTGATTTTATCCTTTTTTTTCCAGTAGTTTATCTACTGTATATAAGGTTTAGTCACAAGAAACAAAACATACTTCTCCTGATAGCCAGCTATTTTTTTTATGGCTATTGGGATTATAGATTCCTGTCCCTACTAGTCCTTTCAACGGTTATCGACTATTATGCTTCTCTTGGTATTGAGGCTAATCGTGAAAATCCCACCAAGAAAAAATACTTTTTGTATATTAGTATATTTTCGAACCTCGGAATTCTAGGTTTTTTCAAATACTTTAACTTTTTCGTAAAGAGCGCAGTATCGGCGTTTGGCGCATTTGGAATTAATATGCATGAGCCGACGTTAAATATCATTTTACCTCTTGGTATTTCCTTTTATACTTTTCAAACAATGTCTTATACGATTGACGTTTATCGTGGAGACCTAAAACCCGCTCGAAATTTTTTAGATTTTGCTTTATTTGTTACCTATTTTCCTCAATTAGTCGCTGGTCCGATTGAACGAGCTACGAATCTTTTACCGCAAATTACGAATGAAAGAAAAATTACTTTTGAGAATTTGAAACAGGGTGCGTTTTTAGTTCTATTTGGTTTTTTTAAAAAAGTTTATATTGCGGATAATATGGCGACTATCGTAGATCCATTTTTTCTTTCCGGTGATTCTTTGGTTACTCGAACAGGTGCTGAGGCTTTTCTTGGGGCAACTGCATTTGTGTTTCAGATTTACGGAGATTTTTCCGGTTACTCTGATATTGCCAGAGGCATTTCTAAATTCCTAGGAATTGAACTCATTCGCAATTTTAATCATCCGCTTTTTTCGCAGAATATCAATGACTTCTGGAGAAGATGGCATATTTCGTTTATGAATTGGCTTAGGGATTATGTGTATGTTCCACTTGGTGGAAAAAATGACAGCGAATTTCGCCAACATATCAATAGTCTGATTGTGTTTCTACTTTCAGGACTTTGGCATGGGGCTAATTGGACGTTTGTGCTCTGGGGATTTTTTTGGGGTGTGGTTACTAGCATATACCGCATTTTCAGAAAAATCACAGCACCAAAAGATGGAAGCAAAAGACCTCCACCTAATAAGTATCTAGTTCCATTTAACTTTCTGTTTACTTTTACTTTAATTATCTTCTCTTGTTTTTTCTTTCGGTCACAGGATATTACAACAGCATTTGTTCTTATCAAAAAAGTATTCGTAGAATTTGGAGTGGTTGATCCAAAAGTAGTTATGAAATTTGTAAAATTGGTAGTTCCTTTTATGTTAATTGAATTTTACCAATTTATCAAAGACAACGAGTATGCTATCTTCGAGTTAAAAACATTTTATCGAATTTGTTTTTATCTATTTATTTTTTATTCTATTATCATAATGGGGAATTGTAACAAAAATGAATTCATTTATTTCGTATTTTAAACAAGTTCCGGCTTTTGGAATCACAGTTTTACTTGTGATATTGATAGAAGTAGGATTGTATTTTATTCCTAATTTGCATTATTTAGAAAGTGGTGGATCATTTTTTACATACTATAAAAAGCAAATCGCGGAAGATAAAACCAAAAACTTCGACATAGTCTTGTTAGGCGATAGTAGATCTCTTTCGATTAACGGTGTGAAAGAGGGAGAAGGGGAATATTCTATATACAACTTTAGTTTGCCCGCAGCAGGCTCTCGGTATTTCAAATTCTTTTTGAAGAAATATTTGGAAAATCATCCTAAACCTAAACTAGTAATTTTTGCTGCCGACCCAGAACAATATCATATATCAAAAATACAAAAATTCGATTTAAATAAAAATCTTTGGAATCAATACAAACATAGACTTTTAAATTTATTTACCTTTAAAGAAAGTTTTGAACAATATAGTGGCGGCGAATTAGTATTTATCGCAAAAGAATATTTACCTTTAGTTATGTATTCATTCAAGTTTCGCCAAGGATTTGCAGACATACTCAGTGGTTTAAAAATGGAAACGTTAACTTCTCGCGAGTCATACCATACAAGGCAAAATCATACGATCGAATTAATTACTTCTAATCATAATGGACAGATCAATTTGGGAGATTATTTTATTGCCGATGAAGCAGAAGTAGCTAAAAGCTATTTAAAATATGTTGAAAGTTTGAACTCTATTTATCAATTTGATTTGAGTAATTTTGTAGATTTTTTAGAATATTGCAAAGAAAGCAACATTCAAGTCTTAGTTTTAAATATTCCGCGTGCGGATGGTTTGAATCAAACGAAATTTTTTCAATTAGTTATACCAGCAATGAAAGAAGAAATTTTAAAATTTCCTAATGCGGCATATAAGGAGTTTCCGCAAATGGATTATGGAGTAAATCTATTTTCAGAGGCAATCCATTATAATACGCAGGGTGAGAAGAAGTTAAACGCAGATTTTAAAAATCAAGTGTATCCTGAAATTATTTCTCATATAAAAAATTTAGATAAAGGAACCCCATGAAAAATAAAAAATTTTTATTATATCCGCTAGTACTGTTCCTTTTTTTATTTGTCCTAGATAAAATCTTTCTTATAGATAAAGTAAGGTCATATATTAAGTCCGATTTTACTTATATTTATTATGAGACCCGGGAAGATCTATTTGAAATGCTAAAAAAAAGAAAGTCTGACAAAAAACTCATGATTATCCTTGGTTCATCCAGACTTTTATACTTTGAATCTAAAGATTTAGAAGAGTTTTATCCAAACTGGGATATATATAATTTTTCCTCTGCAGTTACAACGCCTGCGTACTATTATTATTACTTAGAAAAAATTCTAGATGCAGGAATTAAACCTGATTTCGTGCTTCTAGAATCTGACCCAAATCAATTCAATGCAAATACTCCTATTTTTAAAAAATCCAATCTTACTTATAGTTTTGATCTTCCATTTGTTCTAAAGTATATGAATGTTTTCGGAAAAGACTATGTAAGTTTTTATCTGGGTAAATTCTTATTTGCCTCTAGCAAGAATAAACCTAATCTAGATATTGCAATTAAAAGACTCACAGATCCAAGGTATGAAATTATTGCGAAAGAGGGTTACAAGATACGAGAAATCCTTTTGCAAAGCAAAGGACATTCTAAATCGCTAGTTGAAAATTTTGTTGAAAGAGACTTTGGACTTTTACAAGCCACAAGTCAGAGAACTATCGATTGGCTTTTCTCTTCCTATAAGGACTCTGAAATGCAATATATTTTTTATGAAATGATTCAGCAAAAACTTTCTCAAAATAAAATCAAAACAGTAATTGTTTGGCCTCAAAGTTCTCTACCCATGCAAGATCTAATGCGTAAGTCAGAAAAGGTTGGAAAGAAAATAGAAGGTTGGTTTGGTAGGGTTAATTCTATCAGCGCAAAATACGGTTATTCCGTTCGAGATATGGACGCAACAGACGATTATTACTGTAATTCTTTTGTGGATGGTGGACATATTGCCAAAGACTGTTACCATCCTTTTATGCGTTATGTTATGAGTGAATACTTTAAGTTGAAATAATTATTCAAACGGTATAACTAATACTGGAACTCTAGATTCATGGATGATAGTTTCGTCAATATCCTGAACAAAAATTTGATAGAGTAAGTTATGTTTATGATGCCCGATTACTACTAAGTCAATTTTTAGTTTAGAGGATTCTTTTAGGATCATATCAACAGTAGCCCCTTGTACGAGTAACCCTTCGGCATCAATTTTTTTCTCGCGTAATTGATCAGCATATTTTTTTACCATACGATGTTCTTTTTTGAGTTCATCTGCTCTATGATCTCTTATATACTGTGGTCCTACTTCATAACCCACAAATTCTGGATCGGGAGCTGCTATATGAATCAGCCAAATTTTGGAACCGAATTTTTCGGCTAACTCAACAGCTTTGGCTATTAATAGGTTGGTTTCTTTTTCTTCAAAGTTTACAGTAACGAGTATATTTTTCATTATCTTTTATTCCTCTAATACAGAATTTATTCTTTGAACTTTTCGTCAAAGAAAATCGCATTCATTAAATCCTTTGCAGTAACAATTCCCACTAATTTGCCTTCATCATTCAGAACGATGACTGATTCGACTAGGTGGATATTCATCTCATTAACCGCATCATACGCAAATGCATCCGGTTTAATAGATATTAGCCGGTTATGTGGTTTCATATCTTCGATCTTCTCATGGAGTATAGATTGGTTTTCATTGAGAGCAATTTTTAGAAAGTCCGTAACGGACATAACGATAACCGGTATATGATTTTCATCCACTACTACAAGGTGATGAATATTTTTTGCACTCATCTTCCTGGCAGCATCAAGCCAAGTATGCTGTAAACTCACAGTAAAAACATTTTTTGACATTACATCTGCTACTTTTATTTGGTTTAAGTCTGTTTTCATTTCGAATCCTTCTCTGGAAATTTGTATTAACCAATTTTACAATATTAACTCGGTTTTGGCAATAATTTTATTAGACAAAGTTTTCACTAAAAAATGATTTTTATCATGATTCATTCTATTATTTTAACTCTCTTCCAAATGGGAAAACTGCCAACGGAATTAGTTTAAGATGCTGATAAGCAAAAGGTAATCCAATAATGGTTAATGCTAATATGCCGGCAGAAATCAAATGCGCCAAAACAATTCCCCAACCAAAAAAGATTAGCCATACAATATTAAAAATCATTCTAAGTAGGCTATTGGAATTATCCGTTACAATATTTTCTTTTCCAAAAGGAGCCATTGTGGCAAATCCGATTTTTATAGCTTGTAAACCAAAAGGAATTCCAATGATAGTAAGACAAGTTCCGATTCCACCAATGATATACCCTAAACCTGAAAAAAAACCACCAAAGATTAACCAAATAATATTTCCAAGTAAACTCATGATTATCCTCTCTTATCTAAACCAGATTGTGTCAGCTAACCATTTACCATTCTGAAATACAAGAGTAGTAAGAGTTCGACCATTAGCCATTTTAATCTTAATTGTTTTTTCGCCATTGTATTCGCCTTCTACTGTAGATGCAACTAAATCGTCTATCGTATAATTCGAAATTTCTCTTTGACCTTTTTTTATAGATTCTTTCGTTATTCTCTCTTTCTGCCTTTCTGTAAAACACGTTTTGAATTTTTGAATGTCAGCTGCTTTGAGTAAGGCAACTTGTTCAGAGATAATTTCTTTTGCCGTTGTGGTTGCATCTTCTGCTTTGACGGAAACTATAGTTACTAAGACTAATGAAATAAATAAAATTTTTGGAATCACGAATTAAGCCACCCTTATATGCTTTTTTATTATTCTAAATTTTTTTTTAATAGTGTCAAATTAAAAACTAATTCCAAAATGAATATTGATAAAATAAGTTAATTTTAATCCGTTATCATAAGCTCCAGAATGAGCCTCCCATTCTAGTTGTTTTTTTAGAAGCAGGTATTCGGAGATAGAAATAGTTCGGTTTATATCTCGAATATCTTTTTCGATATAAATATTTTTTTGTAAGTGGGTAGGCGCTGTTAGCCCGTAATCCGCTCCCAAAAAAAATCCATTTTGGAAAATCCATTTATAACCAAGCCCAATTCCAATATTGTAGCGCGGGTCATAGGTTAGTGTGTAGGAAAGAAGCGGGCGATTGTAAGAAAATATGTCCATGCTTAAGGTCGATAGGTTGCCATTTTGAATTGATGCTATTTCAGTATGTTTTTCTATTATTCCCGGGTAACGACCAATTACCCCTGAAATAAAAAATCCGCCACCAAAAGGAAAATAATTAGCAAATAGATAAAAAATTGGCTGTGTATTTTTCTTTTCATATATCTCGAATACGGAGCGATTAAATCCTTGCACTGAAATAGTTTCTGGGTAGAGGGTATACATGCTTATTCCCAAAGTTAAATTCTCCCGAAGATTATAACCTAAATGTAAATCTACAAAACCATTTTGTTTCGGTGATCTTCCTGTGGCAAAAACAGAAATCTGAATTGGTTTTTTTTTGCGCAGATCATTTTGGGAAATAGAAACTTCCTCTGCTTGTAAAGATTGAATGAAAAATATAAGAGAAATTATGAATAAAAAAAATCTATTTAATTTCTGAATTATAATTTTAATCATATATGTATTTCAACCAATTAATCTATTTCCAATCCAGATACCTAAAAATCCACCGAGCACTGTTCCTAAGATCGAACTCAAGGAAAATATATCTGCTCCAAAAAAAGTTGGGATATAACCTCCAATAGCTGTACCAATAAACATACAGATCATAATTATTTTTCTTTCCACAAAGTCTCCTTTCGCTATCAATTGTAAATACTTGACGGGATTAAGTAAATCAAAATTAGTAGATTCATGCAAGCTGGAATTACGCAAAGAAAAATTGGAAATCTAAATTGTTACGAAGTAAAAGGAAAAGAAGGTGGACCTGTAATTATTTTACTACACGGGTTCGGGGCAAATGCACAGGATTTACTTCCTCTTCATCAATATATAAAAGCACCCGTAGGGACTAATTGGTATTTTCCGGATGCACCGATGGAAATGGATTTGGGTGGAGGTTATAAAGGGCGAGCCTGGTTTCCTTTAATGTCATCTGCAATTGAACATGTTGCAAAATACGGAATGAATTTTGCCAATTTACATCCGGCTGGACTTGATAAAGCAAACCAAGAAATTATGAAAATGTTGGAAGATTTAAAAACACCAACGGAAAAAATTACTCTCGGTGGATTTAGTCAGGGCTCTATGCTTGCGACTGACGTTACACTTCGTCTTTCTGAAAATACTAACGGGTTAGTGATATTATCCGGAACTTTGATTTGTCAGAGTGAATGGTCGGTGTTTGCTCAAAAAAAATCTAAGATTCAATTTTTCCAAAGTCATGGAACAGAAGATCCAGTTTTAATTTATCAAAATGGGAAAAATCTAGAGACACTTCTACGAGAAAATGGAATGGCGGGAGAATTTGTTTCGTTTAACGGCGGTCACGAAATTCCTGACAAAGTTTTGAAACGATTGAGTCAGTATTTACTTAGGTAAGATTTTTTACCACCGATTACACCGATGAACACCGATATTACTAAAATATTCATTCTTACTATTTATTTATTTTTTAATTCAATTCTTTATTCATCAATTGAGACTAATACCTGTAAGCCGATTCCTATTTTTCAGTGTGAATCTCTCGGTGCAGAGGCGAAAGTTTTTTATGACACGCTTGGTGAGTGGAATGGGATTTATGTAATGAGTCCAGTTCGAATAGTTCAGGATAAAATAGGAGTATGTCATATTAAATACTTTTATACACCGGCAAAAGGAAGTTATGCGAAAGATACTGGCTATGACTTTCGTATTTTCTATTATACGCTGGATAATAAAACTTGCAAATGGAAAGTAGTAAGGATGAATGCGTATATGTCAGGATTTTTAGCTTATGATTGATTTTATACTGAAAGGAATGAAAAGAGAATGATTAATTTCGCAAATATAACTTCTTATAAAAAAGTTCCTAATCAGGCGGACGGTGCTTGTTTTGCTTGTAGTCCTGTGAATGATAAAGGTTTACAAATGAAATTTTATACGGATGAGGAGTCTGTATTTTCTAGTCTGCAAGTCCCCGCTCATTTATGTGGATGGAGTAATGTAGTTCATGGTGGGGTAACAACAACTATCCTCGACGAAACAATTGCCTGGACGGTTATCTATCTTCGTCAAAGTTATATGCTTACGAAAGCGCTTAATGTTGAGTTTCTGCAACCACTCTTCGTTGGACAAGAAATTCATTCTATTGGAAAAATCATCGAAACTAAAAATGAACGAGAAGTAGTAGTTGAGGCTTCTGTGTTTAACCACGAGAATATTATCGCAGCAAAAGCTGTTGGGAGTATAATCTTATTTACCCCTGAACAAATTCGAAAACGCCAAATTTTTCCTGAAGAATTTCTAGAAGACTTTGAAGAGAAAGTTTTTGGGAAGTAAGAAATAAAATTTTACTTAGTCAATGGAAATCTTCTTAATTGGATTAGTTTTAATTTCGGTTTTGTCTATCCTATACGCATTCGGAGAATTTGTTAGCCCATCTAGAAATGAATTAAACTGGTATCTTATAATTTCTTTCATTTCACTGGCAATTCTTTCTTCTCACGGGGCTTTATTTCTTACTAGCGGCTTACAAAAGTTTCCGCTTCTACTTGGGTGTTATATTCCATTTATACTTTTGTTAGGTCCCTTCTTTTCTCTTTTTATGATGAAACGGCTAAAACTTCCAATTTCCTTTCCACTATGGATGCATCTTATTCCTTCGGTGGTCTCTATTTGTCTTCTGTTTTTATTTCATAGTGATGGGGGAGAGCATGCAAATAGGATTGTTTCATTGCCAATCGAAAAATCCATCGAGTCGAAGGATTTCCCATTTTTAGGACTTCTAAATCTTCATTTTATGTTTTATATCATTCATGCGGGTGGTAGAATTCTCCAAACGATTGAACTGGAGAGAATTAAAAAAGAGACATCTCTTCGACTAATAATCATTTTGCTCAGTCTTACATTCATTACTTCGACACTCTCTCTATTTGGATTTTTATTTCGCGAAGTTCGATTACTAGCACTTAGCCTCTTTCTGCTAATCCTATTTCTATTTTTAATCTATTTAATTCAACGCGGATTCTCTGAATTTTTTACAGAGTTAGAAGTGATCGTGCGTCAAGGGAAATATCAGAATTCAAGACTAAAAGGACAAGACCTTGCACAAATTCAGACGGATCTAAATAAACTGATGTCTATTGAAAAGATGTATTGCGATGAGGATATATCACTTGCGATTCTTGCTAGTGAAGTAGGTCTCTCAATACACCAACTTTCGGAATATTTCAATCAGGTATTAAAAAAAAGTTTTGTTAGTTATATTAATGAATTTCGAATTCGGGACGCCCAGAATTTACTAATTGGTGAACCAGAAACAACAGTCCTTGCAATAGCTTATCAAGTTGGATTTAATTCCAAAAGTGCTTTTAATGCAGCATTTTTAAAGGAAACAGGTTGTTCTCCTTCCGTCTATCGTAAACGAAGTCAATAAATGAAATTTTTTGTGCTGTTTTATAACTCAGGACGACAATTTGCTATAATTCTGATATACTTCCTTTGAGTAACAATATAGGAGAAAGTATGATTTCTAAACTTAAAATTAATTTCATTCAAAGAGAGAAAGGCAAAGATTTTTTTTTCAATAATAGTAAACGGATAATGGTCTTTATTCTCACTACATCTATTTTGATCGGCTGTGCAAGTTCAAAGATTGTAGTCAATCCGTCTATTCAAACAACTTTAAAATCAATCGGGACTTCTCCTGATTCGGCTGGAACGTTGATTTATGAAGGTGCAGTATTTCCAATTGTAGGTAGTAATCTAAAACAAATATTTTCTTACGAACGTAGAGTAAAAGAAGAAAAAGAAATTTTATCGGCTACTCATATTACCCGCGATATGGAAAAAAATACAATCGTGACACAAACTGCTAGATACAATGCAAAAAAAGAATTAAGAGAATTTGAGTATATCAATGGGCAGGTTGGATACATTGCAAAGGCGGAAATTGTTGGCAAATTGATTCGATTTAAACTAACAGATAATTCAGGTCAAGTTACAAGCTCAGAAGAAGAGGTAAATGAGCCTTTGGCGGTGGGACCAACTCTATTTGGTTTGATTGCCGAGCATTGGGAGGATATGTCTAAAGGGAATTCTTTTTTTCTACGTTTTGTAGTGGCTGAGCAAAAGCAGTCCTATCGTTTTGAAGTTCGAAAACTTTTGGATAACAATGGTATAACCCGATTTGAGATGAAGGCAACTAATTGGCTCATTGGATTATTTATTGCTCCCTTTCAATTTGACTATGATTCTTCTAAAAGAACGATTATAACCTATCAGGGTAGAGTGCCGCCCATGCTTTTGGTTGATGGTAAATTAAAAGAGTTAGATGCTCGTGTTTCGTATACTCATTGGGCTGTGTATCGATAAGCATAACGTTACCTACGCTTACGCTAAATAATAACAAACTGATTACTAGGCGAAGGCGAAGGTCGCGAATACTTGGAGCGAAGGGTGGAATGCACCGATAGGGACGATATAAAATACGATGTTTTTATTTATGTGTTATGGAGTTAAATGAAATGGGATTAAACGACGAGCGCAATGATACGAATAGGAATATCCTAAACTATAGACCATCGTTCAGTT
>JAGOHK010000137.1 GCA_017996175.1 Leptospiraceae bacterium | reverse complement strand
ACCTTATTATGTCTTGGTTTCTTCTTTTCTGTATCTGATGACTCTAATTCTAAATTATCCATATTTTGGATAATTTAGTTTTAGCCCTTTTTTTGGGTACAACTTTTATGCTTTTACACAGCCCCACTAATATGATTTACAAATGCTAATACTGATTGCAACGGCTAACGCCGTTGACGAGTGATTTTTGGACGCTACCGCGTGGGTTTTAAGGGCAGAGCCCTTAAAAATCCCAGTTCTATTTTTTAACCAATATTATATCTAAATTTCAGTACATGACAAAGTAGCATTAATAAGAAACTTGGATGGGGTAAGACTACTAATTAGCTGCTAAGAGATAAAAAAAAATAGTGGAATATACGAAGTAACCGCAAGTATTCTCTGCCGCACCTGGACAATTAAACTTTAGACTCAGTGCAGAAGGGGGTTAATGACTATTCATCCTCGTCTTCGTCGTCCCACGAATCTTCGTCAAAACCAAGTGCGGAAGCCGCAGCCTGTTCTTTGTTAGTCAGATCTTCCCAGTATTTGTCACTTGAATCTGGTTCATCCTCTTCTTCATCCCAAGAGTCTTCGTCCCAACCCAAAACTTCCCAAAGTTCTTGCTCTTCTTCACTCATATCTTCCCAATCAAACTCATCCCAGAAATCATTTGGGTCCCCTTTTACTTTACTTACTGACATAGATTGCCTCTCATTTTAGTTTTGTAGTTCCTATTTGAGATTGGATGAATCATTTGTAAAATAAGAATTTCAATTGAAAGATAAAAATAGCTAGCTTTTGGCAATTGGAAATATTATTTTTAGGGAAAAATTTCTGAGCTTATTTATTAGATATGGTATTTCGAAATCTAGCTTTTAGATCAATTCTTTAAAAAATCATTGGAAAAAATTTTGTTAGTTTAAAATTTTACATTGAAATTTGCAAATATTGCTTTCTTTAAATTTGCTCAATTTAAATATTGAGTAGGGTAGTTTATCTAATGTAGTAAAAGGAATCAGAATTGTCCGACAAAATCTTATTATCCTCTCGTAGCATGAAAATACGATATAGACTAACGTTGTTATCGAGTGGAATTTTACTTTTTTTAACGATTATTTTGTATGGCTGGTATACATTTCGCTCTGAACGAACGAGTATACTTGCTGAATTTTTAGCCCGAAATTTACAAATTAAAAATGAATTGAATGAAAAAGTAAATTTAGCATCCGCCCATGTTGGAGGGATGCAGCGTACCGTTGAAAAACATCTTCAGTATCCAGCCCTCGCCCCAAAATTAGCATTTAATTATTTGGAGTCGCAATCAGGAACATCACTCTATGAAGCTCCGTGGGAAAATTTGCCTTCTTCGCTTCAATCTGAAGTAGGTAGCCTAATTAGAAATCCAAATTTAAAAATTTCTCCCAAAATATTTGAGCGGGATATCAATGCAGTTCTTTCCATGATGCCTTCCGTTGTTGCTCAACATGAACATCATTACGTATTCCAATGGAGTTATTATTATAATATTAAAAAAGCCTGGTTCCTAATATATCCGAAGCTAGGTCGAGCCGATTTTTTAAAGGTGACCGGCAAAGATGATATAGCCTCTGCGATTGAGTTTTATTTTGATGCCGACGGAACTCAACCAGTGATTACTGTAGGACCTGATAAAAATCCTACACGGTCACATAAATGGACCCCGCCGTACCTGGATGCTGGTGGCAAAGGTATGATGGTTACTTTACTTGCACCGGTCTACTTGAATAAGGACTATGTTGGTGCGGTGGGTACGGATGTTACTCTACAGATGTTGGAATCGACATTTCGTGATTATCCGCCACTTCTAGGGAGAGCGTTAGTTGTGGATAATGATGATATACTACTTGCTGACAGCGAAGGTAGCCTTAAAGAATCTTTTACCAAAATTGGGCTTAATAGTATATTTCCAGATATTTCAGGTAAATCATTACGAGAACAGGCTTCTGGAGAAATTGTTGAATTGAGAAATGCAATCTGGGTGACCTATCCCATGAATGGAACAAGCTGGTATCTTGTAATTCAAGTTCCGACAAAAATTTTAAATGCGAAATTAGCCGACTCAATGCGAACCTTTGTTGTAATGGCATTCGGACTTTTCGGAGCATTGTTTGGACTTGCATGGATTCAAAATCGTCGATTTACACAGCCCGCTCTTCGGCTTGCCGAGTTCGTGGATGAGGTATCTCTTAATCCAAATGTCGAAATTCCGAATGTTCCAACTGCCTGGAGACAATGGTTTAATCGAGTCGCTAACACTGCACTTGAACGCAGAAATTATTTGGAAGAAACCTTAAAACACGCAAGCGAATTAGAAGGAAAAGTAGAGCATCGGACAATTCAGTTGAAAGAAAAAAATATTCAATTAACCCAAGTCTTGAATGATGTCCAGGCATTGAAATTACAACAAGATGGGGATTACTTTTTAATGTCTCTATTAATTGAACCGTTAAGCGAAATTGATTTCACCAGTAAAAATATCCGAATGGATTTTTTGGGGAGACAAAAAAAGAATTTTCAATTCAATAAAAATTTAAGATATATTGGGGGTGATATCAATGTATGCCACTCGATTGAATTAGGTGAAAAAGATTTTATTGCCTTTATAAATGCAGATGCTATGGGAAAATCCTTACAGGGTGCCGGTGGTATATTAGTATTTGCCTCTGTATTTAAATCTATTATAGAGAGAACGAAAGAAGGAAATGTAGAAACTAATCCGCAAATCTGGCTTTCAAATTTATTTTCTGAAATACATAGAGTCTTCCAAACTTTTCAGGGAAGCATGTTAATTTCAGGTGTATTTTGCCTACTCGAAGAACAGACAGGAATTTTGTATTATATTTTGTCTGAGCATCCCCAGATTGTTTTATATAAAGACAATAAAGCTCAATTCATAGAGACTAATACTATTTATCCTAAGCTCGGTGTTCCATTTCTAAAAGATAAGAATATTATCGCCGAGACTTATCAGATGAAATCAGGAGAATCCATTATTATTGGTTCTGATGGGAGGGATGATGTTTTACTAGGCGTTCATGAAAAAGGTTATCCTATTATAAATCAGGATGAAAGTTTATTTTTAAGGCATGTTGAAAATGCAAAAGGCGATTTAGAAAAAATTTATACTGAAATTCTAAAAATTGGAGAGCAGTACGATGACATTTCTATGATTCGAATTTTTCGCATTTAATCCATTGCGTTTGACTTAACTTCTCATTCAGAGAAGTGTAAAAAGATATACCTCCAGAGTTTCAGCATATTGAAGAAATTGAGTTACCTAAATTTCAAATCAATGTATGCGATATACGCTTATTAGCCGGAAAGTTACGAGGAGAAAATTTTCCAGAGCCACGTTTCATTGATTGGAACTTTGTTTCTTTCTCCAAAGAAAAAATTAATAATGCCAAACTTGCGTGGAAAAATCAAGATTTAGATTTATTTGGAAAGGGTTCCCGGCGAGAGTAAATATATTCCATTGCCATTTTAATAAATCAATTCGTCAATCCCTGTCGACTCGAAGGATAACAAGCGGTAAACGGGAATTGTGTGTCGGTCTTTTAAATGATCGACTGTGATTACTTCATATTTTTCTGTGCTATCATAAGACCACCATCGATCGCTTTGGTCTTTTAAGTAAATAACAGGGTAGGGGAGAAGGATATTATTTATTGCATCCGTAAAACGAGCAACCCCCGCAAACTCACCATTAACCCGATACGCCTGCCCAGAAAAAAGTCCTGTAAGTAATTTTTCGCCATCGGAATCAAATTTATTTCTACGGTAGCGATAGTATACTTCATCTCCATTCAAATCATAAAACACCGCATAATCACTGTAAGTCTTCTTGTAAAATAATTTTAATTGTTTCGGAAAAGAGTAAGATACCTCTGTAATTTCTTTCTTAAAATCTCGAACTCGTTTTTCTTTTATGGAAATATCACCTCTGTACTTTTCAACAGGAATAGGGTCGGCTGCAATAAAAAATATTAAAATCAATAAATACAGAATTTGACGCATACTACTTATATTCTCCTAACGAGTAGGAACAAAAAAATTTCCATTCTTATCCATCGGGGGTGGAGTAGGAGAAGAAGAGTCTGGATTTGTTGTGGAACTTTTAATTTGCCCCTTAGTATCAGTAACGCCCTTTTGTTTCCATTCCTCAAGTATTTTCTTTGCGAGCTCCTGCACTTTTCTATTTGGATCTCTCTGGGCTTTGTATTCCATAAGTTCTATAACGGTTGGATCTGGAACTTCTCCTAATTGTTTAATGGCTCTTAGCCTCACAGCAGGATCATCATCTTTTGCATATACGATTAAGTCTTTTAGAATATCTTTATCGCCAAGCACGATGAGAGCGCTGATGACATATAGTTTTAGACCGGAATATTTTTTTATATCGGTTTTACTTTTGGCTTCGTTAATTTTTGCGAGCATTGTTCTTAGTTCCGACACGGAGCGGGGCGAATTCATTTTACCCAATGAATTTACAGAATAGGATCTTAAAGTTACATCTTCTGATTCATCAGTTGCAATTTCGATGAGTGCGGATTCTGCTTTGTTATCCTTTATCTTCCCAAAGTAGAGGGCAATACCAGAACGTAAATCCATACTTGTTGTTTTATCTCTGAATTTATTTTCTAAAAATTCTGAACTATTTTTTCCAGACTCTAGATCAGAGAGGGTATTGATAGTAGCCGCTACCATTGTACTGCTTTTAGTAAAGTCTTGGTTTTTTAAAAGGGCATCGAGCTCTGAAGAAGCTTCTTCAATTTTTAGTCTTTGGATTGCATGAATGGCTGCATCCTTGACATCGTCTGATTTATTTTTTAAAGCTTCTATGATATTCTTGGATTCAGTTTTAACTTCTAATTCTGCTAGGGCGCGTAGGCAAGCTACTTTAATTCCATTATCGCTATCGTTAGCTAGTGTCTCAGAGACAATTTTTACTAAATCATCTAACCCATCAGAGGATAAGTGAGACAACTCACGCATTGCCTCTTTCCTTTCTTTATTCGAACCGTATTTTAAAACTTTTTCGATGACTTCTTTTTTCTTTTTTATTTGTTCTGGAGTGAGACTATGTTTTTTGTTTTTTTTTCGAGTGTTAGAATCAGAACGTTCTACATCTTTAATTGATTCGGCGGAATCATCTAAGTCTAGGGGGTTTTTAGTAGTTCCTACTTTTGAGTCTGTTGTATCTGAACCAGGTTTATCTCCTGTCTTAGATGAGTCTGAAAATAAAGAAGAGAATGATAATAGAAATAGTAGCAGAATACTATTCTTCAAGAGAAGACTTAAGAGTTTGGTTTTCTTTTTCAAGTTCGAGAATTTTTTTGTTAAGTTCATTGAGCATGTGAAGGTTTTCCAGATTTTGTCTGAATTTTGTAATAAGTTCATTTATATCCTCGCTCAACAATTCGATATTCCAGGGTTTTTCTACATAACGACTGAGTCCACCATGATTGATTGCCCGAATCGCAGAATCAAGACCGGCTTGACCTGTGAGTAGAATCTTAATAGCATCTGGAAGTTTTTTATGAATCTCTTCCAAGAATTTATCACCTTTCATATTCGGCATTACTTGATCAGAAATAATTAATTCAATTACTTCGCCACTTTCATGAACTTCGTCTATTAATGCGAGTGCACTTTCTGCACTATCTGCTACCTCTATGTAATGAGTTTCTCCAAATCGTTGTAATAACTGTTCCCTGAGTGTCTCGAGAACTGATATTTCATCATCGACACATATAAAATAACCTTTAGATTTCATCATATCTGATTTTCGTACGCTTTCTCGCTTTCTATTGAAATATATCTATTGAATAAGTCCAATGAAAAATCCTTTCCCAAAAGAAAAACTTTTCTGAGTCAGAAATCTTTCACGGACATATATGCAATTCTAGAAATATTTGTTTAGAATTTCAATTCCTTTTTCTTTATAGCCAATATCTTCCACACGATGCTCTGGTTTAGGGTCTCTTTTTAACATCCACTCTAGTTGTTCTTTTGCTTTGTTCTTTTGTCCTATATCGATATAAATTTCAGCCAAATACAATCTATTGTTAAAAAACTCAGGACCTAGTTCTACTGCTTTTTCTAAATGCTGAAGCGCCTTTGTTTTATTCCCTACAGAAATAGGCCAGCCTGGAGCTTGGTGGTAAATTCTTCCAAGTGCACGATGAGGACCACCAAAGAAAAACTTTTCATTTTCCTTTAGAACGATTTCGTAACTTCTTTTCATTGGGTCAATGGAAGAAAGGGAAGCCATCATTCCACGAACGAGCCCTAACATTCCAACGTTTGAGGCATACCAGAAGTTTCCGTAAATAGCTTTTGGATTCATGGTAATTGCTTCTTTTCCATAGTTCACACCATGTTCGTAGTAAAGTTCTTGTTTCTTTGAATTCGTTGTTTCAAAAAGACCTTTATAAAAATAAGCACTGGATAGTTTTCCACAGATAATATCCATATCTGGATTACTCGCTTTTAATTCTAAAAGTTTGTTGATCGCCTTATCTAAGTTACCCTCAGTTTCCCTTTTGTCGATGTATTCGTTTATTTCTTTCAACATTTCTATCATGTCTCTCTTCCTTATTTATTTATGTATCGTATATTTTAATGTTGGGCTTTTCACTTCTACTGGTTTCACATTCCAAATTTGTTCTGCATATTCTTGAATGGTGCGGTCAGAAGAAAATTTTCCAATTCTGGCAACGTTCAGGATTGATTTTTTTGTCCATAAATCTTGATCTTTGAATTCATTCGAAATAATTCTTTGGCAAGCTGAGTAGGAGTCAAAGTCAGCCATGAGTAAATAATTATCCTGATGAACTAAATTATCATAAATCGGACGGAATAAATTTGCACTCGACATAGAGAAAAAGTTTTCCTTGATAAGAGTGAGTATTCGTTGTAACTCATCACTTTTTTCTATGTACTGTCCTGGGTGGTACCCTTTGGATTTTAAATCTAAAACCTCATGGGCTTTTAGACCAAAAATATAAATATTTTCCTCGCCCACTTCTTCCATAATTTCCACGTTTGCACCGTCTAACGTTCCAATTGTTAAAGCACCGTTGAGGGCAAATTTCATATTACCCGTTCCACTTGCTTCAGTACCCGCAGTAGAAATTTGTTCAGATAAGTCACTTGCTGGAAAAATATTTTCAGCTAACGACACTCTATAGTTTGGTAAAAACACAACTTTTAGTCTACCGTTTACTTTTGGATCATTGTTTACAATCGTTGCAACCGCGTTAATAAAACGAATGATTAACTTTGCCATATAGTATCCGGGAGCTGCTTTTCCTGCAAAAATAAATGTTCTTGGAACAACTTCTTTGTACGGGTTCTCCTGGATTCTGATAAATAGGGCAATCACATGGAGGATATTTAGAAGTTGCCTTTTGTATTCATGGAATCTTTTGATTTGAACGTCAAATATGGAGTTAACGTCTACGATGATTCCTGTATCTTGTTGGATAATCTTGGATAACCGCTCTTTGTTTTCTTTTTTAATTCTCCGCCATTCAGATTCAAACTCAGGGTCATTTGCAAATTTTTCTAAACCTTTTAGCTGTTTTAAATCAGTAGCAAACCCTTCTCCAATTTTATCTGCTATTAGAGTGGATAACTGCCGATTAGCCTTGAGTAAAAAACGTCTCTGGGTAATTCCATTTGTTTTATTGTTAAATTTTTCCGGCCATAGTTTGTAAAATCCAGGAAACACTAAAGTTTTTAAAAGCTCTGAGTGAAGAGCGGCTACTCCGTTTACACTATGGCTTCCGATAACGGCAAGATTTGCCATACGGAGTAGTTTATCTGGACCTTCCTGAAACACAGAGACTTGCATGATTTCGTGATCATTTAATTTTCCAGTCGCACGCGCTTCATTTAAAAAACGATGGTTGATTTCATTAATAATTTGTGCATGTCTTGGAAGTAAAAATTCAATTAGACTTACTTTCCAGGTCTCCAATGCTTCTGGTAATACAGTGTGATTTGTATATGCGAACACTTTTGTTGTTATATCCCAGGCAACCGACCAATCCAATTTTTCCTCATCCATTAGAATGCGCATTAACTCAGGGATTGCTATGCTCGGGTGTGTATCGTTTAGTTGAATGGCTACTTCATCAGGGAATTTTACGAAATCTGTATTAAAACGTTTATAACGATTGATAATATCTAAAAGGCTAGAAGCTACCATGAAGTATTGTTGTTTGAGTCGTAAAATTTTTCCTTGCTCTGTAGTATCATTTGGGTAAAGTACTTTGGAAATATTTTCTGTTCTTTGTTTGTCTTCGACTGCTTTTAAATAATCACCATGGTTGAAATAATCAAAATTAAATTCTTCGGAGGCTTTCGCTACCCATAGACGTAAATTGTTTACAGTAGTTGTATTGTAACCCGGTACCGAATAATCGTGAGCTTCCGCTACAATTGTTTCCTGGGGAATCCAAAAAGACATGAGTTTGCCTGTAGGATCAATTTTTGTTTCTACATGTCCGTAGAAATGAACAGGGTAAACGACTTCATGACGAGTAATTTCCCATGGATTGCCACTTTTTTGTAACCAAGCGTCTGGTTTTTCAATTTGCGATCCGTTTTCGATTTGTTGGTTAAAAATTCCGTACTCGTAACGTATTCCATATCCATATCCGGGGAGATTTAAAGTGGAAAGAGAATCCATAAAACAAGCGGCAAGTCTTCCTAAACCACCATTTCCAAGTCCTGCATCGGGCTCATATTCGGCAATTTCATTCAAATTAAAACCAAATTCTTTTAGAACTTCATCCATCAAATCATGGAGTCCTAAGTTAATGAGTGCATTCGAGAGGGTTCGACCAATTAAAAATTCGAGAGACAAATAGTAAACTCTCTTTGGATTCTTGACTCTATAATTGTGTTGGGTTTCGCCAAGTCTATCTACGATCACATCTCTGACGGTAAAACTCAGAGCCTCGTAAATGTCCTGCTTGGTTGTATTATTTCTATGTTTTCCGACGGTGTATTCTAAATGATGCGCAAATGCTTTTTCGAGATTTGCTTTATTTATGACTTGCTCACGTTCCATGAGTTCCCATAATTTTTCATGATCTTTGTTCATCTTTACCTCTTGCTATGCGATTGGAAAACTAGTTTTTGATTTCTAAGACAAAAACCTAGAACTCTTTTTTAATTATCAGTATATATCAGTCATTCATTTTTTTTATGCGCAAGTGATTTTTAATTTTTATTAAAATATTTATTTTTTTGTTGCTAAGCAAGGTAAATAAATTATCTTTCTAAGTCATATTCGGCAGCATGTATTCGATAGAAGACTTATTATGATAAAATATTTATTCCTTGTTTTTGGATTTTTGCTATTCACAGTCAATCTTATGGGACAGGTATGGGCTCCTCCCGGAGTGAATACACGTCCGAGTTCAGATACATTCATCTATGATATAGGTATAAATCAATACAACGGTGATACTTACCTTTACCTTGCTCCCGGCTTGAATATGAATTTCAACAATTGGGGTTTTTCCTTCCAGTTGCCAGTCAATATTTTAGCCCATGATGCAGCTCCTAAGATGCCAGATTCGAAAGTTGGGAAAATACGATCTATCGACTACGATTCCAAATCAGACTACCAAAGAGTTTTAAATTTTATTTGGTTTGGAAATTATGGGGTTTATAAACCAAAAGAAATCACCTATTCTTTGTATCTTGGAAAAATGCATGATGGTTACATAGGGCACGGAACTATCGTTAACCGCTACGTCAATAATCAGAGAGTCGATTTGTATAAACTTGGAGTGATGGCAGATTTAAATACTGATTACGGTGGGGTGCAAGTATTTACCAATGCGATTTATGACAGGGATGTGAATGCAGGTAGAGGATACGTCCGTCCATTTGGAATTTTGTTTGGAATTATGGACATAGCATCAGGTAAGAGAGATTTAGCTATGCTTGCGGGTAACGTACTCGATGATGTAGGACGAAAGAAAGTAAATGAAGAAATTACCTCCTCAAAAGAAGAAGAGCGTTACGTAGAAATTGAGACGGATCCAGTAACAGGACAAAAGCGAGAAGTAGAAAAAGTTGCACCTAAAAAAGAAAGGACAATTCCGAAAGATGAGCCAAGCGAATCGAATAGAATTTTCGACTTGCGAAGATTTGCGTTAGGGTATACCTCCGCTTACGATGCCCGTGCACCGACTTCACTTGATTTGGATACAACAGGGAATATCCGCTATGACAACGCCAATAATGCAAAAGTGAAGTCCGTTCGCAGGCAAGGTGTGGAAGGATACGATGCTGAATTCAAGGTCATAAGCACAGCTATGTTTGAGTTAACTCCTTATGGAGATTATAACAGAATTAAAAATGTTCCGAATGCCATGGGTAGGCATTATGGGGTGATTATGAAAGTAGGGGGAAAGGATATCAATCTTACAATCCGCCCTGAATATAGAAGTATGACTTCGAATTATATTCCCATGTACTTTGATTCCTATTATGAAATCGAACGTTACCAAGTAAATTTAGATTCCAGTTTTCCTTACACGAAATATGAATACCTCCAAAATAAACCTGTAGATGGACCGGCGGTGAAAGGATATTTTCATACTGTAATTTTAAATATTTATCGAATTGGATTTGAAGCAAATTATGAGGATTATACTGGATCAAATAATTCTCGTGTTTTTGTGGGTGCTTATATACCTGTTGCCTCAATTTTAAGATTTTCTGCCTTTTATATAAAGAAGGGTTTTGATAAAAGTGGGGAAGCTTTTAAAGTGGATGATAGATCACAAGGTGCTGCTGAGCTTGCAATCAACTTAGGACCTGTAACGATTCGGGCGCAAAACAGAAGAAGATGGGTCTTAGATAGTGAAACAAATCAGTTCAAAGCAAAGGATGAACAGATGCTTTTATTTTCCGGTGGAACTGCTTTTTAGTAATTCAATTTGTGCGAGTATAAATGCAAATGCGTTTTCACTTCTAAGAATATTTTCTGAAACGGAAATTTTCTCAAAACCCAAGTCCAAAAAGAAAGACAAATCCTTTTCGGTAAATCCAGATTCAGGTCCAATTACAATTTGGATTGGATTTGAAAAATCTATTCCAAGAGTAGGGTTTAATAAATATTTACCGTTGAAATCAAGTAGGAAGCGGTTATAATTGGTTAACTCTTCTTTTAATCGATATTTATTTTTTAATACTGTAATTTTGGGTGTTTGAATTCTTCCGCCTTGCTCTAATCCTAGAATAATTTCCTCTAAAAGATTTTCTTCTGACCAGATAGAGGAATTGAAATAAGTAAATTCTGATTTTTCTGCGGGAAAAAAAAACAGTTCCGATATACCGGACGTTGCCGCGAGCTGGATTATTTTTTTAACAGTTTGGGGTCTTTGTATGGAAGAAAAAATTCTTACATTGGCTAAATTTGCCATTGGTAGTTCGGACTCATCGTATTCTTTTTTATAAGAGATTAGAACCTTTCTATCTTTAAAGTCGATGGATTCAATGGTACCTATTCCAGTGGATTTATTTATTAACCCGACTTTAATATTGTCACCGATTTTTGATTTTAAAATTTTAATTATATGATTGGATTTTCTTGGATTTAAGGAAAATAGAGAACCTTCTACATGCTCCGACTCCTCTAAAATAATTCGATTCATGATATGTTAAATTTCTACTGAAGGTTCTGGATAATTTGGGTTATCCTCTGGGAGTTGTTTGTCCGGTTCCAGCTCCTTAAGAAATTCCTGCTTTTCCTCTCCAGTTCCATTTTTTTGAAATGTATCAACTGTAGTAAAAATTTTTATTAAATTTAAAATTAAAATCAGGAAAAGAAAAATGGGGATTATGAATTGAATGTCTTTTTTGGAAGATAAATATCCCTTGATTGGTCTGGTTAGAAAATGAGGAAATAACGTTTTTTTTTCGGAGTGGGAAAGATCGAATGTTCCTGAGTGGTAGGTTTTTGGATCATCGGGATCCATTCGAAAAGAAGTTTTACAATTGGGACAGGTGATAATTAAGATTCCCATATCTAATGGGAATCTTAATTCCATACTACAAGTTGGACAAGAGCGAATGTATTTCACTTCGCCCTAGTGATTAATAAACTAAAGAATTTTTTAGAACTTGATTACTTTCTTTATATCTTCTATTTGCACGATTGTCATTTGAATCAAATACTGTGGTGAATAATTTGTCAAATTGAATTAGGTGTTTGATGTAGTAGGTTTGTTTGAA
>JAGOHK010000028.1:9872-46055 GCA_017996175.1 Leptospiraceae bacterium | reverse complement strand
GTAACCTTATTATGTCTTGGTTTCTTCTTTTCTGTATCTGATGACTCTAATTCTAAATTATCCATATTTTGGATAATTTAGTTTTAGCCCTTTTTTTGGGTACAACTTTTATGCTTTTACACAGCCCGATAGACGGATTGAAAAGAGTATGGTAAGAATGGATGCATGAAAGTGTTGTCAATATTGCATTTATGCCTCTTCCTGTTGTTTCTTAATTCTTTGGGTGCCGAAAAGAAAAGACCTAAGAAGGATAATTCTTTTCGAAAAGGAAAAAATACAGAAGTTTTAAAAAAGCCTTCCGCTCCTTCTGATCTTGAAAAAAAGAATATTGAAGCCAAAGAAATCCCCAAATCTAAGGAAAACATTGATTTACCTCAAATCCCAGAGGAAAAAGAAGCTAAGGATATTTTGGAAAAGAAAGAAATTACTGAATCTAAAACGGTATCTGATCCATCCAAAGAAGCTCCCAAAGACTCTAATACGGAGATAATAACGATTACTCCCAATCAAGCTCCGAATCCAAAACGGAAAGGAATGTTATTAAAACCTGATGACCCAGATGATATGAAACGTTGGGCGATTGTGATTGGAGTAAATCATTATAACGATATTGCAATTGGAAAATTAAGCAAAGCACGAAATGACGCAAAGGTAATGGGACAGATTTTAAAGGAGCAGGGAGAGTTTGAAAAAGTTTTCGTGATGACTGATGATCTGGATGCCAAGGATCCATTGTATCCAACTAGAATTAATATTGAGGAAAAACTCGATAATGTGCTTGCTTATGCAAAACCAGAAGATATGATTCTTTTTTTCTTTTCCGGACATGGGATTGCAGATCCAGAGGGTAATGGGTATGTGCTCTCAGTAGATACTGTTGCTGAAAAACCTTTTTATACTTCTGTTTCCGTAAACCAATTAGTTTCAAAATTAAATCAAAAAGGAATTAAAAAATCTTTACTTTTACTCGATGCATGTCGAGAAACAATTTCTTCTACTAAAGGAGCAATGAAAGAAGGTTTGCAGGCTGAAAAATTTGAGAACGCAGAGGTAGCAGCAACTTTTTTTTCTACCAAGTCAGGGTATTATAGTTTTGAAGATCCCAAAAGTGATTTCGGAGTTTTCACGAAATATCTTGCTTATGCGCTAGAAGGTAAAGCAGATGTAAACGGTGATGGAATTGTCTCCTTCTTGGAATTGGAAGAATACGTCCAGAAAGGAGTAAACGATTGGTCACTCGCAAATAACAAACAACAAAAGCCTTATGTAAAATACTACAAAGAAAAATATGGTGATCTTCCTATAACAGTTCGCGGTATAAGAGAAAAAAGTTTAGTAGAACAAAATGATTATAATAAAACAGAAAGTAAAATTCCTTTTGTTTGGAGGTCAGCACTTTTTCCTGGCTGGGGGCAATACTATGCAGGTTCAAAAGAGAAGGGGATTATATACTCTGTAGCTTGGGTTGGAATATTTGGGTATTTTTTCCAGTCTTACACAAAATTTAATTCAGCCCAGTCCGAGTATAACAGCTCATTTGCTGTACCTGGAGATGGAATTTTTTTACCTACTTATATGAATGTTCAGAGTAAGAGAGCAGAGTTAGAGAATGCACAAAGCAGCGTACAAACCGCATACTTTCTATTAGTCGGAGCATGGCTTTGGAATATGTTCGATGCGAGTGTTCTTACAAAACAAGAAAAGCCAAAAGAAGTAATCAGTTTTGATTTTAGAAAAGAATTTGTTCCTATGCCAAATGGAATTCATACGGGTGCTATAGAGTCACGCGGGACAGTAAAATTTAACTTCGAATTTTGATCTGTGAATAAACAAGGAGACGTTTATGAAAAAAATTAAATTATATGTATTGTCGTTATTATTAAGTTGTGCACCAGTTGCCAATTTTTCCAATCCAACAGATGGAGTAGGTGGACTTCTTTTTGAAGCGCTACGGGTAATTAGTAGTAGTTTCAACAGTTCGGGTAGTGATGCTTTGAAAGTTGTTTTAACAGGTCAGCCCTCGGCGATTACAGAAGGGCAAAGTGTAAACGTGCAGATAAAACTATCGAAAGCCATTACTACAAATCTTACTGTTACTCTAACTCTTGATAATGCCGCCTTGACATTAGATGGTGTTTCCACGAAAGACTTCACTTTTACTCCAGCCAATGCAACGTCTAATCAGACTTTTGCGCTCTATGCGGTTCAAGACACAAACCAAGTTTCAGAGACAGTCAATCTAAAGATTTCGGGAAGTGGATTAGAAGAACAAAATTTTTCTGTTTCTATGTTAGACAATACAGCTGACTTACCCGTTATTAGTGTTTCGAATACAGTTAGTAGTCTTACGGAAGGAACTACGTCAACTCTAGGTGTGAAGTTGACTGGAGTTGTGACACAGAATTATACAGTTACAATTACAAGTAATGACCCTGCCATTCAGGTAGCAGGCGGAACATCTACCACTTTGACTTTTACTTCGGCAAATAGCACAATCGATCAATCGGTAATTCTTTCTGCCCCACAAGATGCCAATATTATTTCTGAATCGGTTACTATCTCATTTGCCGCAACCGAGTTAAATCCAGTTCAGTTTTCCATGACGGCGATAGATAATGATACAATGAATTTTTCTGTAACAACACCTTCTAGTATTACCGAGGGAAGTTCTGGGATAATGAATATTAGCCTTACACAACAACCTTCTTCCGATGTCGCGGTAACTATTAGTTCTAGTAACTCTACATCCGTAACGGTTAATGGGAGTAATTCCACAACACTTACATTTACTTCAGTAAATTACGGAACACCGCAGAATGTAACACTAGCTGGAGTTGAAGATGCGAATCAGAGTTCGGAGTCGATACAGATTACTACAGCTGCTTCGGGGATAACAACGAATACACAAAACTTAGTAACAATCGAGAATGATACTACTATTTCGTTTTCAGGAAGTACAACTGTCACAGAAGGAAACACTGCTACAATTGGTATTGCTATTTCTGGAAATCCTGGGACAAATCGAACTGTAAACCTTGTTTCGGACACTACTAGTTCCGTAACTCTAGGAACTGCCTCTCTTAATTTTACAACTGCAAATTGGAATGTGGTGCAAAACGTCACGATTACGGGAGTAGAAGATATTAATGCTGGATCGGAATCTGTTATTATAACAGGAAGTGGGACAGGACTTGTTACCAATACACGCACGATTACAACTACGGATAATGATACATTGGCGATCTCTCTTTCAGGAGCAACGACTTTGAATGAGGGAGGCACTGCAACAATAGGAGTAGTTCTTACATTTCAACCTAGTTCTACTCTAATGGTTAATTTAGCATCTAACAACACGTCATCCGTTACTATTCCTGCCAGTATTAGTTTTACAACGGCTAATTGGAATACTCCGCAAAACGTCACGATAACAGGTGAGGAAGATGCAAATGAAACATCGGAGACTGTAACTATCACAGCTAGTGGAAGCGGAGTTGCGAATCAAACTAGAAATATTACTACGATTGAAAATGATACGAAAGCAATTTTTGGGTCAACCACCTCCGTTACAGAAGGTTCAACTGCTTTGTTGCAAGTTTCTCTTTCTGGAAATCCAGGTACGAATCGAACAGTAAACTTAGTGTCGGGAAATACTACTTCTTTAACTTTAAATACAGGCACTCTTAATTTTACAACGGCTAATTGGAATACTCCGCAAAATGTTACTTTGACAGGGGTTGAGGATTTGAATGCGGCTTCTGAAACTGTCACGATTACATCTACTGGAACAGGACTTGTCAGTTCTACGAAAAATGTAGATACAGTGGAAAATGATACGATGACAATTCAACTTTCTGGAGCTACAACTGTAAACGAAGGAAGCACTTCAACTATAAATGTTACTTTGTCAAATCAACCTACTTCTGATTTTATAGTCAATGTAGTATCGGGTGATACCAATTCAGTTTCAGTAAGCCCTGCAAGCCTTACATTTACTTCTGGAAATTACACAACTCCGCAATCGATTACTGTTACAGGCGTAGAAGATGCAAATCAGACTTCGGAGGTAATAACGACTACCTTCTCTGCTTCCGGAGTTTCGAACGTTACTCGAAATATCAGCACTATCGAAAATGATACTAGGGCAGTTTTCACCGGAGCTACATCAGTCAACGAAGGCGGTACAGCTACGATTTTTGTTGCGCTTTCAGGAGACCCTGGAACAAGCAGAACTGTTTCGCTTTCCTCTAATTTAACTAGTTCTCTTACATTAGCAACTAGTAGTTTAAATTTTACAACGGCTAATTGGTCTTCTCCACAGTCGGTAACGATTAATGGAGTAGAGGACTTAAATGCAGCAGCAGATTCAGTTACGATCACTGGTAGCGGTACTGGACTGGCAAATGCAACGCAAACAATTGCAACTGTGGATAATGACACTATGACTATCCAACTTTCAGGTTCAACAACCTCTGTTAATGAAGGAGGAACAGCAACGATTGGCATGGCACTTTCTAATCAACCTACATCAACTTTTACAGTTAATTTATCTTCTTCGAATACAAGCTCAGTCGCAGTAAGTCCTTCCAGTTTGACATTTGATTCTGGCAATTATACGACTGTACAGAATGTAACTTTAACAGGAGTAGAGGATGCAAATCAAACATCTGAAACGGTTACGATTACTGCGAGCGGGAGTGGTGTATCTAATCAGACAAGAGATGTTACGACTGTTGAAAATGATACGACTATTTCCTTTGGAACTCCGAGCGGTTACGAAGGATCATCCGTAACAGTTGCAATTACCCTTTCTGGGAACCCTGGAACTTCTCGAACCGTAAATTTTAGTTCTAATAATAATCCGCCAACGATTTCTCCTAGTTCGATGAACTTTACTACGGGTGATTACAATACTCCGCAGACATTGACTCTTACAGGACTTTTAGATTCTAATACGTCAACGATTATCACGGCATCTGGAACTGGGCTTGTGACTAATACTTCAAGTGTAATCACCAATAAATATAATATTGGGGGAACAGTATCTGGACTTATAGGCACTGTGGTTTTACAAAATTATAATAGTGACGATTTGACTTTATCCGCAAACGGAAGCTTCACATTCAATACGCCACGTTCAATTTATAGTGCGACTGTAAAAACATATCCTGCTAATCAAATATGCGTCGTATCCAATGGAGTGGGAAGTGCTATTACAAACATAACAAATGTAATTGTCAGCTGCTCTAGTATTACTTATGCACTCGGGGGTTCTGCCATTGGTGTTTTGAAAACTGGGCAAGAAAAATGCTATGAGGCAGACGGAGATGGAGTTACTCAGGCAGTTACCTGTACTGCCACACATTTAGGACAAGATGCACAACAAAGTAAAACTATTTCGAGAAGTTATTCTGTAAATGGGGATGGAACAGTGACAGATAATGTTACGGGATTGGTATGGCAAAGATGTACTAGAGGGCAAAATAATGATTCGACTTGCTCTGGAAATGCCACAACTTCAAATTGGAGCACCACTGGAAGTTATTGCACTAGCTTGAATTTAGCTTCAAAAACATGGCGGCTTCCAACCTTAAAAGAACTTAGTACTATGGTCGATTTTCGGTCTTCTCAGCCTCCAGTAGATCCAGTAATATTTCCTGGTCTTATTTCCAATTCTTTTTCTGCATATGCTAGTTCTAATTCGTACTCTCTTGATACAAGCAATGCTTTTTTCTTGCTTTTGGATGATGGCACGAATCTTTCTACATCTTATAGGAGTAAAACAGATACCTCATTCCTTGTTCGCTGTGTTTCTGGACCATCGGCAGTTTCCTTAAGTTTTACGGACAACAATAATGGAACTATTACTGAAAGTACCAATGGTCTAATTTGGCAAAAATGTCCTTACGGTCAAAATACAACAACTTGTTCTGGCAGTGTTATCGGATTGAATTGGACTAATGCAATAAATTACTGTAATAATCTTTCTCTTTCAGCGAAGACATGGCGTCTTCCAAATGTAAATGAATTAGTTAGCATTCTCGATCATTCGATGACTCCAGCAGTTCCGAGTGTATTCGTTGAGACTCAATACTTTTTATGGAGTTCAACTACAAAGCATGCTAGAATAAATGAAGCATTCTACATCCATGCATATAACGGCTTTATAACTAATACTTCTAAAGCAACGGATAACGGCTCTATGGCTACCCGCTGTGTCTCCGGACCCTAATCAAAATTTACGAAAGCAAATTTTTATAATGCGAAATATATAATTCGGAATTCGTAATGCGATGAAGAAATCATGAATTACAAACACCTCAGCTACACTTGGTTCAAGTTTTAAATTTTGAATGAAAGATAGGAGTGGAAGAGTTGTATTTTATTAGTAACTTGGCTTAAGCAAAATTGGTAATCGCTGGTGTGCAAGAAAAAAATGATAATATTAGAAATCGCTAATAGCTCTAGCGAATTAGTAAAATCAATAGCCTGCGGCAGCGAATCCACCGCTAGTTATTAAAGCGAAATATTTAATTTTGTCTTACCTAATCTTTTTAGGTAGCCTGAATTGTCTTTGTTGACAAGAAAATGTAAGCATAATAAACTAAAACTATGATGCAGGATCGAAATTTAGAATTCATAAAAGCAGCCATCCAAAATATTTTTCCAGTTGCGAGAATTGCATTGTTTGGCTCTAGAGCTAAAAATCAAGAGACTGAATCTAGTGATTATGATATTTTAGTGATCTTAGATAAAGACATTCTTCTGGAAGATAAAGTAAAATTGCGGACTCAACTTAGAAAACTCTTGGTAAAGAAAGGGATACTAACAGATATTCTCATTCACTCAGAGAAAGAGGTAAACCTCAAAAAGACGCTTCCAGGTCATATTGTAAGAAACGCTATGCAAGAGGCAGTTTTCATTTGAGAAAAGAACTATCTGATTATATTTTAGATTGGTTCAGCAAGGCAGATGAAGACCTATTAACTGCAACAAGATTATTTCGAGCAGAAGACCCGATGGAAACAGCGAATTCTATAGGCTTTCATTGTCAGCAGAGTATTGAAAAATATCTTAAAGCCTATCTTGTTTCTCAAGAGATTTCATTTCAAAAAATTCACGATTTAGAAATGCTTCAACTTAAATGTAGTTCGATTGATAGTTCATTTGAGCAATTTGACTTTAAAAATCTGACAGATTATGGTGTTAAATACCGTTATCCTGATTGGGAACATCTCCAAATAAATGAACAGAGTTTGAGAGATTTTATTTCTATTGCAGATGAACTTAAGCTCTTTGTTCGCACAAAAATCGAATTATATTCTTAATCTTTAAATTCTAACCTATAGGGCTTTTTAGATTAGGTAAGCTGTGTCTCCGGACCCTAATCCAAAAAATTGCGAAAGCAAACTTGTGTAATGCGGAATGTATAATTCGGAATGCGTAATGGAAGAGATAAGAAATTTTGAACACGTTTGACAGGCTCAGTGCAAGTTTTGAATTTTGAATGGAAGATAGGAATTGAAGGGTTTCTACTACTCAGATTACTAATCCAAAATTCATAATTCCTCTCTCTTTGTTAGATTCATTCTTTTAACCGTGGAATTCGGCAAGCACCGCAAGGATTAGGGAGGCATTAAGGATTGACATTGTTTTTTGGCTTATTAAACTTATCCTTGAGGGGCTTAAAAATGTACTACCATCTAGAAAAAGAAATTCTTAAATTGCCAATCAATGAACAATTTGAATTGTTAGAGAGAATTATCCATAATTTGAAAACTGCTGGTGTAAGCTCATCCGTAAATAAAATTGACACTGAAAAAAAAATTAAATTAAGAACGTATCAGGTAAGCCTATCGAATCCAAATTTAACTTTCAGCAGATCGGAAATATATGGAGATTATGGAAGATAAGAAAGTTTTCTTGGATACGAATATTCTAATTTATGCTAAATTAGAAAAATCTATTTTCCATGAAGCGGTAGTTGCTAAGCTGGATGAAATGCTGGCAGAAGGATTCGAATTCTGGATTAGTAGGCAAGTCATTCGAGAATATTTAGCTTGTATTACGCGCGAGGATTCTTTAAAACAAATTTTAACTAGTGAGCTAATTCAGAAAGACATTTCAGAATTTCAAGAAAACTTTAAAGTTGCTGATGAGAATGATTTGGTAACGGAAATGCTACTCGATTTATATAATCAGGAAATGATTATTGGAAAACAAACTCACGATGCAAACATCGTTGCTACAATGAGGACTTACGAGATTGAATATTTGTATACCTACAATGTTGACGATTTTAAGAGATTTCTTAGTTTTATAAAAATGATTGATTTAAAGAAATAAATGATTCTAGAGCTAGGCAAAAGTTTCTATCAGATCTAAATCTGAAATACTTTGAGGATTGAAAATTAAAAAAGTTTTGTTAAGGATAATAGTTGTTTACCACTTGCAAACGAAAATGGTAAACAACGCCTAATCCTTAGTATCTCTTCATAGCAGGATCAATCTCAACAGCCCAAAGATCAACGCCGCCAGTTAAACTTTTACAATTAGGAAGACCATGACCTTTGAAGTAGGAAGTAGCTTCAAGGCTTCTCATGCCGTGGTGGCAGATGAAAACAGTAGTAGTATTTTTATCCCATTTGTTTAAAATTTCGTAGGCTAACTTTTGGGTAATCATTTCGCTACCTGGGATGGAGCAAATTTCGATTTCCCAGTCTTCGCGAACGTCAACTAGTTTAATTTCTTCCCCTTTATCTAGTCTTTCTTTAAGTTCTTTGGGGCTAATTTGCATTTGGCGATCCACTTCAGCAGAGTCGTAGATGAACTTAATCGCGTTATCGACTTCTTTGTCTCTTCTGTGATTTACAAAAACTTCTTGGAGGCTTTCGTCTAGAGAGAATCCACAGCTAGAACAGCCACCGATATGGTATTTTTGAAAAAGGGCACGTTTTGCACCGGGGTAGATGTCAAGGATTTCTCCCATTTTCATGTCAGGTTTGATTTCTTTCGTTAAAGTAGTATTCATTGTTCTTTCCTTTGTTTTATTTCAGGTGAAAGCTGAATTTACAGTCATTTTACAGTTTCTGGAATTTTTCGCAAGTCTTATTGTATTTGTTAGACTGACGAATTGTTTTAGATTAAAAAATGCAATGGTAGGAAAGTTTTTGCTTTACATCGACTAAAAACTGTATCCAATTATCCTTCCCATTTCTAAAAGAGGAGAAAAAATTGAATTTTCAGAAGTTTGTATCCATATTATTTCATAGCAAATATTCGCAAAACCATTGGTTTGTTGTAGGCGTTGTCCTATTTTTTACCATCTCCCAGATTCAGTTATATTCTCAGGAAGTGGTATCAAAATTGGTTTTAATTGGAAAATTTCAACCGCAAGATTCAGAATCCAGTCAAAATCTCGAAAATGAAATTCAATCTATACTACTAAAAAAAGTCCAATCTTCTGGATTTACCGCTTTACCGAGTAAAGGACTTTCTGTATCGGAAAGAATTTCAGAGGCAAAGCAGGCTAATGCTCGTTTTCTGCTAGAAGGATTTTATAATAAAAAGAATCCTGAGTCCAACTTAAATTTATATATCCAAGTATACAATCCAGATACAGGGCAAATTCTAGATGCTTATAGTATCACAGATGAAATTTTTCAGTCTGAGGGTATTGAGTTAGATAAAGAAGAATTAAAAGAAAATGATAAATCTATCATCGAAAAATTAGCAAATAAGACAGTCCTAATTCTCAGATCCAATCCAAACAAAAAAGAAAATCATAGTAATATCGAGCAGTATGTAACTTCTTCTAAACTTTCCGAAAAGTTGAAACCATATATAAAGTCGAATGAAAAAGCAGCAGAACAAGCAGCTACGGAAGTTTTCGATTTACTCCAGGGACAAGTGACAGTATCCGCTACTAAAGTTGCCAAAAAAACAAATGAAGCTCCGAATATAGTTTCCATTATTTCCGATAAACAAATTAACGACTACGGACGAGTATCCTTAAACGATATTCTCTACCAGCTACCGGGCTTTGCCGCATCTCAAGTAAATGATAGACGAACAGTTTCTTCCAGAGGAATGTATGAAGGTTGGAATAACAACCATTTGCTCGTACTCGTCGATGGAGTGCAACATAACGATTTGTTTTATGGCTCAGCTCTCACATGGGAAATTACTCCTCTGAATATGATTAAATCTTTAGAAGTCATTCGAGGTCCTGGTTCAGCCCTCTATGGATCCAATGCGACTAACGGTGTTGTGACGCTCAATACCTATTCAGGCTCTGACTTGAATGGCGCTTTAAAAGTTCGAGCAAGGATGGGAGATTATGGAACCAAAATTTATGATTTGATTACAGGCAATAAAGGAAAAATGTTTTCTCATGTAGTTAGTTATAATTCTTATGAAACGAATGGGAATGGTTACACGAATTACGATGGTTCTGGCAGAAAGGATGCCTTTGGTTACTATGAAAAATTTCCATACAGAGATGAGCGTAATAGCTATTATCTCTTTACAAAGTTAGAAGGAGAGGGAAATCTAAAAGGACTTTCGTTTCAATACCATAGACAAAAATGGAACTACCAGGCATTTGATGGATGGTTACAAAATGTTCCAGATATAAAAGATAGGCAAACAGAATACCGGGACGTATTTATTGCAAAGTATTCCAAGAATATTACGGATAAATTGAGTCATGAATACGTTATGCGCTATAATAACGGTTATTGGGATTATAACTACCGCGCTCTTCCAAATAGTTTAGATTACCCAGCCGGGGTAACAGAAAATTTGAAATCAAAAATAGAAAATATTTTCCTACGAGCACAGATGACGTATTTACTATCTAATGGTGGAACATTCGTTGCCGGTGTAGAAGGAAATAGAATGACCTATAACGGTGATATTAGCCACAACAGTAATATCAATATGAATATTCTCGGGGATCAATCGCAAAATCCTGGAGGCGCATTTCTGCCTTTAAATCCTTCTATGGAATGGATTGTAAATAGACCGATTCTAAAAATTGCACCCTTTGCGCAGCTAACAAGTGGTAAACTCTTTGGAAATAAAATTGAATTTACTCTCGGAATTCGTTACGACGAAACATCTATTCGATTTAGAGGAATTGACCAACCTTATAAAAATTGGATTGGAACACCGGGGATAACAGTAACTGATCCCGACACTGGAGCTTCGAACACGTACAATATTCCAAGCCAATACTTGAGTGCTCCGTTTGTGACTAATGAACATAAGGCGTATCGTAGGACAAGTCCGCGTGGTGGGATCGTATATTTTTATTCTGATAGGCTTACATTTAAAACTATGATTGGAAGAGCGTTTAGAGAGCCTTCTCCGGGTGAATTATTTGGAGTGAATACTTATGTTGGTGGCTCTAACAATCCACGAGTACTAAGTCCAGAGATTATCAAAACTGCTGAGGTTGCGGTGGATTGGACTATCAATTCTAATTTTAATTTGCGGGTAAATGGATTTAATACTCGTTTCGAGAATGCGATAGACTATAGTGGCACGAGCAATTCGATAGTAAACGCTTATACAGTCGGCACAAGAGGAGTGGAGGCTGAGCTTATTACTTCTTTCAAGTATTTTTCTGGATTCGTAAATTACTCCCGTTTTGTGCGTTATCTGGATAATAATTTGGATGCAACTATTTCGAAACATCCAAATGAGGTAAAGATAACACCCGGTTATACGGCTAATGCTGGTATAACCACAACCTGGGAGAAGTGGGTAGGTGCTATTACCCTCCAAAGACAAGGGGCAGTATACAGAAGGACAAGTGACCTTGGCACAATTGAACCAATTACGGGACAGCTTACAAATAACACCTACAGTGACCCTTACACCTATCCCCAATACCGCCCTAAGATTGTTCCAGCTTGGGTTAGCGTCAACTTTCGAGTATCCTACAAATTTGTAGAAGATATGCAATTTGGGATTTCTATTACAAATTTATTTAATACCCACCAGACCCTAGCGCGACGAGCTGATTACCCATTCGATTATATCAGAGAAGGAAGAAGGATTATGTTGGACTTTCAAGCTAGTTTTTGAATTTAACCCTAGTATGCGGTTAACCTCTTCTCGGTTTTCCTTAACTTGGCAGCGTTGAACATCACGGTGGTAGTGGACGCGATACTCTGTATCTAAAAATTATTCAAACCCATTTCCCGTTCGGAAAATAAAAGAATTGTAAAGTTTCCAAATCCTAATAGGCTTGCGTTTACTTATGAAAATTGTTCAGTATATTTTAGTTGGAACTTTGTTTTTTGGGGCGATGGCTGTGGTCGGATATTTTACAATCGTGACGGATGGTGGACCATTAAAGAAGGAAGCCTATTCGATGAAGATTTATTTTCCGAACGGAGAAGGAATTAAAATCGGAAATAAAGTAACAGTGCAGGGAGTTCCCTATGGATATGTCTCTCGGATCAACTTAGTGCAAGTGGATGCAGATGGGAATGTTTTACCCAAAGGAGAAGAGGGGATTGGGACTCGTGTAGAGGTTTTAATCACAATTCCAGCAGCAATTAAAATGTATGAAAACTATGAAATCAAAATCAAAAATGAAAGCCTTCTTTCCGGGCGGGTAATCTCAATTGACCCCGGAACCTCTTTAGAAAAAGACCCTAAGACAAACGAAATTTTACCAAACGCAAAAAAGACTCGAGAAGTAAACCTTGCAAGTCCAAGTGGTGCAAGCCGGTTAACAGGCAAAACCAACGACGATCCTCTTGTTAGTCTCTCGGAGCTAATCGCAGAAAACCGCAGCGATATTCGTAAAACTATTGCAAATATCGCTGATATCACTGTAAAAATTAATTCCGGTAAAGGTACTCTTGGGCGTTTAATTAATCAGGATGATATTCATTCTAACGTCAACACCACATTAACCGACGCACAAATTGTTCTTCGGGAACTTCGAGAAGGACTTGAGGATACTCGTGAACAGGCGCCGGTCACAAGTTTCATCAGGGCGGCGTTGTCAGCGTTTTAATCATCGACCAATAGCAAATCTTCTACTATCGCCTTCCCGTCTTTTGTTACTGAAATTTTGATTTTGGATTTGCCTTTGCGAACTATTTTGTCAATTTTCTCTGCCTTGTCTTCTGGAATAAAGTATTGTTCGATTCCAGCTTCGAATCTTCCGTATTTACATTTTCCTCTGAGAAATGAGTCACAATCTTTTAGTAAATCTGCTTCACAGTTGGGGATATGATAGTGACTAACGTCTTTTCCAAGTCTTAAACAAACACAACTTTCTTCTGCATTTTTTTTATAATCTAAACAAGTATCGAATCCATAATCCACACGGTATGTAACATAGTGCCCTGAAATTGGGTCTACTGGATCGTATCCGCTGATTGGCAAAATAAATCGCAACCCTGATTGTAAGGAATATGCCTTGAAAAGAGTGAGAAATAGTAGGGCGACAATTGGTAGAGCGAGGGAAACTAAGAAAAGTTTATTTCGGTTCATACTAGTTCTCCAAGTGTCTTTGTGATTTTATCTCGATTCTTTATGTAAAAAATACAAACTGCTATGATTAATAGACCTGAAATTATTAATCCAAAAGCAGTAAAAATTAAACTTGTGAATAATTGAAAGTAGGCGACAAGAAAACGAAGCCCTATACTTACAATTGCAAATTCGAAGAGTCGTTTGGATTCTAAGACGTGGAAAATAAATCCCGCAGAAAACCAAATAATGATAAATAAAAACGCATCCAAGAACTGTGAGCTAAAAGAAAATATATGGGAACAAAATAGAAAAATATAAGAACCAAGTCCTATCATAAGTAGAATAGCAAGTTTTTTATTTTGCAAAAGAGAAAAATAGAGGCTGATTCCTGATAACAAAAGGGTAATAAGAAGTAAACCCTGAACTATTTCTACAGAATGTAAAATCCTATTCTCATCCCAGATACCTAGAAAAGATAAAAATATACTTCCCGATAAAAAACCGAAGACAGACCAGAATAGCGAAGTCCTCCCAAATACTTGGAGACTATCTATATTAGCCGCTCGTAACGGAAAGGAAATCGTAAGAAATAGAATAGGTAAAATGGAATACGTCCATGTAAGTAAAATTTCTTCTTCTTTAAAACCATTCACTGTTTCGAGTAACATGGAAGTTATCGAAAATATTGCTGCCACAAACCAGATATGCGTTGTAGCTTTACCTGTCGAATGAAGTACAATAGGTAGAGTAATCACACACCAAAAAAATGCCGCTTGGTAAAACTCGCCACCTGTATTATAAATTTGTGAAATTAAACCAATAGAGGCAAGGATCAAAATGAAATAAGAAATTAGCAAGGTTTCTAAAATCCATTTCTTTTCGGTATCTTTGTAGCGGTAAATAAAATAGGAAAGAGCGCCAAGAATACAAAAATCAAGGAATAGCTTTGCGAAATCTCCTAAGTCTTCCCAGTTAGATGCAATCAAGGAAATTACCCCAATACAAATTACAATTGCTCCGAGCGTTATAATGGTATAAGCCGCTATATTTTTAGGAGCCCTTTCTTCTTCGTATTTCTGGATTGAGGCGAGTTGTGAATCGGAAATAAACCCTGCCTCTCTCCACTCTGTTAATTTTTTTAAAATTTTATTCATCTTCGTCTTATGATTCCTTGTAGAGTTTTAAACTCAATCTAAAATTAAACTAAAAAATTTATTCTTTTAACGAAATGGATTTTTCGGTTTTCGAAATTATATCCTTCGCAAATCGCTCACTGAATCCTGAAAGAAAACCTATGATTGCAAATAAATATTTATCATTTTCTGGAGTAATATTAAGCGGGATAAATCCGGACATTACAAGCGCTGATACGAACATAGAAAAGATTACTCCAATAATTGGTTTAAAAAATCCTGTTAAAAATAAAATTCTATGATCATTTACATCGTAGAATTTTGCTTCCGAATTTGTAAGCCTCGTAGCCATACTAAGCAGACTTCCCCAACCAGCACTTAATACCGTGATTAAAACAAGTGGCAGACGCAAATCTAAACTACTGACTACATCGTGTAAAAATGTATAGCCGAGGAAAACAACGATATGCCCCATAACCGATGTAATAAACATTCCAAAAAGAACAATAGAGAGAGGTGTGTTTAATCTAAAAAAGGATTCAAAAAAGAATTTCCCTAGCTTGATATCAATCGAAAGCCTATTCTCTAAATCATTTAGTAACATCGCGGCAAGTTCCATGTTAGGTTTTTCTTTTGTAATAGTGAGTAACGCCATTTCGGCTTTCTGAAGTAGTAAAAAATTATTCGATTTTTCAATGTCTGATAATAACTGTATTAATCTCCCTAAATCTTTCTCTAAACTCGGATCAATTTCCTTTTCTAATTTTTTTAGAATCTCTGAACTTAATTTATTTAGTTTTTCTGTATGGGCTTTTTCGATATTCATAGCTATCCTCATTGATTGTTGAAATATTTTCAATAAATCAAAAATGACAAGCATTAAATTAGTTTTACTTCGAGCAAAAAATATTAAAATGCGAAGTCTATGAATTATGATTTCTAATTGTAAACGGTAGATATAGCAGAAAGGAAATAAATAGAGTGATAATTTCTAGCGAAAACAAATACCAAGGATAAGGACCTAGGTGATTTAAAAAAGTATTATTATAAGTCGGTTTAGAGATAAACATATAGTTTGCGTCAATCCAATGATTTATCATAAATACCAATCCACCGAAGACATTTATGAAAATAAGCATTTTACCAATAGAAATAAACCTCGGACAAAATCCTTTTATAAATACCATATAGAGGCTTGTTAGGATAATTGCTGCATGGGAAACAAAAAAATGATAAAAACGAAAATGTGGAAATCCAAGCCAGAGTTCAGGAGATATTATAGCAACTAACGCACCGCCGATTCCTGTAAAATAAACGATTTCAAAAATTCTATAACTACGAAGGATAAGCATTAGTATGCTCATTAAAATGGAAAAGTCGCAAAGTTGTAGTGGGAGTCCGTGTTCAATTTTCCATTTTCCAGTTATTATATACCAATATTCAAGCAAAATTTCTCCAACTAAAAGTATGACAACAAGAGAATAACGGATTATTCTTTCTAGTCGAATATTTTCTTTTATTCTCATCCTAATTATATATAGAATAAATGCACTGACTGCTGTGAGGCTAAGAGCCATTAAGTGAGATAGGGAAAACATCTCGAAACGTGGTTCCATGAAGTAGAAGTTAAATAGGTTCATAGATTTTATTTTTACTCCTAAAAAACTCTTGTAAGTAAAAAGTAAACTGTAAAATCTGGAATGAGAATGGCATCTGAAACAACACAATCTCCCGACCTTAGAACAGTGCGTCTTACCTCCGCATCTGATATTCCGAAAGACTTTAAAGTGCATACGGATACAAATAGATGGAATCCTTTCAAAAAGGTTCCCATTTTAAATTGGTATATTATGGCAGAAATCTTAGGTCCATTTTTAGTAGCACTTTCCTTTTTTACAATTATCTATATGAGTATGGCACTTCAAAAAATGGTTGGGTTATTTGTGGGTAAGGGTGTTGATTTTTTTCGTCTATTGGATTACTTTGGTTATCTGCTAGGAAATACATTACCATCTACAATTCCGATGGCTTGTCTCATGAGTGGTATTATGGCTGCGGGTCGTCTTTCTGGCGATTCTGAAATTACTGCAATGCGATCAGCGGGAGTTAGCTTTACTCGGATATATGCGAATTTCCTAATATTCGGTTTTCTCACAGCAATGGTAGTTGGGTATTTAAACTTTTATGTAGCCCCTGAAAATACTCGCAAAATGAATGAATTCAATAGTTGGATTGCAGCGTATAATCCGATGTTAGCTGTTACGCCAGGACAATTTAGTGGAGATCAAACACAGGAGTTATTTCAAAAAAAGGGGAGAACTCTATATACGGAGGGAATGAAGCGCGAGACTGGAGAGCTTTCTGGAATCCAGATTCGTGAATGGGAGATTTATATGGAGGGGACTAACTTTATTCAACACAATAATACCACCATTCCTATGGGAGGTTCGAGGATAACCCAGATTATCTCCGCAAAAAATGGAACCGTTATCGAAAAGAAAAATGCCAAAGGGGAATATGAAAAATCTGTCCGCCTGAAAGATGGTTTCATACTTGAGTGGAATGAAAAAAAGGATGGGTTTGTAGTTACGAATTTTATGGGTGGGGAAATGGACTATAATATCCCGACAGAAAAAGAAAAGTCTTTTATTGGATTTAATATAAAACCAGAAACTTTCTCTTTCCCGCTTTTAATCAAAATTCGAAATAGTATTGAGTCTGAAGGTTTAGAAGAAATTCCAGGACTCGAAATTTTAAAAGAATTTAATATAAAAATCAAAGGTGTAAACGGATTAAACGAGTTAGTCGAACAAATGAAAATGGAAATTTTAATCGATTCCCAAAAAAAAAATGTCTCCGCATCTGATATGAGCAACCGTTATGCGATGTTTACACAATTACAAGGACTTTTAAAAGATACCAAAAAAACTCTCATAGCATTTAATATAGAAATTCATCGTCGGCTTGCAATGCCAGTTTCCTGTCAGATTTTTTTCTTTTTATCTTTTCCTCTTGGGCTTGTCGTAAAACGTTCTGGCAAAGGAATGAGTTTTACTCTTGCAATAGTATTTCTATTTATTTATAATGCATTTTTTATTTTAGGAAATGGAATTTCTTATAAATCAAATGTTCCTGATTGGATTGGACCATGGAGCGCAAACATAGTAATAGCCTGTATTAGTATTTATATCATGGCTTCTAGAACTGATATTAGCTTTAGAGATAGTTTCATTGGAAAATTTCTTTTTTGGATATGGAAATACCTTGGACCTAGGGTTGCAAAATTTTCTCCAATTACTAGTCCTATAGGAAAATTTTTTACATTTCTATTTTCTAAAATTAAATTCCCTTTTGTATTTTTATTTCAGAAGTTCATTTCTATCAAAGATCGCTTGAAAAAAAAATAGAGTCAGGTCTATACTACTCAACTTCTTTTGTAATGAAGCCAGATTGGAGTGTTAAGTTAAAACATTCCAGTATTCTCTTATATAGATAATAGAGCCAATAAACACAACTGAAATTAATAAATAGCCTATTCCTTGCGGATAATCAAGAATAAACGATGGAAAAAAATCAGGATAAACTGGAATAGTTAAGTATTGTAAAACACAAAGTGCTACAAGGGCTACTTGTAATTTGCCCCAAATATTAGGTTTGCCTTGTATTCCTTTCTTGAAATATAAAAACAATCCCAGCCAAACTCCTATGATCTCACGAATGATGTATAATAATAGAATCCAGAGCGGAAAATGAAAATAAGCCGTAATTGTTGAAAGCCCACCGATGGTTACGATTTTATCTGAAACGGGATCCAAGTATCTGCCTAAAATACTTTCTTCCTTTAAAAGTCTTGCCAAAAGCCCATCTAAAAAGTCACTTAAAACAACTAAAAATACAATAAATATTAGAATAAAATAGTATTTAATTGAAAATAAATCTTGTGTATAAGAATAAGAATAGTCAACAAAAAATGGAAGTAAAAAAGCCCTTGCTGCAGAAAGAAAATTAGAAATTGTAAAAATTTTGTCCTTTAAAATTTCATCATTCATTATTCTTGATTTTATTTTGAATGTAGAGGGACATATAACCTTCATATTTTTTTTGAATTTCCGGACTCTTCCAATCATTACCAGTAAATTTTTTTCGACAGGTTTCTTTATCGCAATGTAGGTTAACTGAATATTCTGGATTTGTCTCAGTCATCGCATAATCAAAAGTTAACTCCTCGCCGGCTTGAATGTCCTTTAATGCAACAAATACAATTTGTCCTCTTACTCCGCAGTTAGGCTCACAGCAGTGGTTCATTCTCCAATCATCACTTGGGTCCTCTGGGTTAAGGGGACAAATTAAAAATCCCTTCTCAATATAATAGCTATAATCCCCAAATCCTTTTGATTCTACAATTTTCTCATGTTCTTTCTCTGTTAGAATTAATCCACCGGAAATACTTACAATTTCATCTTTTTTAATTTCTGTTTTTGCAATAAGCCCGTAACCTTTTGCCCCGAAATGTTTTTTTTCTACCTTGGGACTTACATAACTTTCTGACTTGATAGTTTTTAAGATTTCTTCTGAGTATAACAATTATTTACCTCTAAATAAGAGAAGAGTGTTCCCTAGTTTGATTTCATCAAAATCATACAACGCTTTCGGACGAAGTAATTTTTTCCCATTTAAAAAAACACCTGTATCGGAAACTGTATCAAATAATATAAAACTATTCTTCACCTTTTTGATTTTTGCATGCATTGGACTTAAAGCTGAATCCCATAGAACTAGGTCGTTAGAAGGTGTTCCTCCAATTGTGATTTCTGGTTTGTTAATAGTAAATTGCCGTCCCGGATTAGGTCCTTCTTTTAAAATCAAAACTCCTTTTTCATACGTTTCAGCTTTATCTAAAATATCTTCAGAAATTTCATAGGATTCTTCTTGGCGACTTCTGGCTAATGTAGCATTTGCCCCGCCCATAGATAATCCAGCGTCCGCAGTGTAAGAGTATAAATCTTCATCATCGTCTTCGTCATCTTGTTCATAACTTGAATACTTTTTAAATGTTGCAGTTTCAGTAGTTTCAGCAGCAATATTTTCATGATAATATAAATCATTTTTGAGTAATTCTTCTTCTCTTATTCTTCTTTCTTCTGCGGCTAATCTTGCGTTATGCCTTTTGGTCACAGCGTATAAAAGTAAAATACAAACCAGCAAAACGATTCCCATAAAAGAATAGAAAAACTCTATATTGGAAAATTTGGATTTTGCATAAGTTATTAGCGTTAAATCATACTTAGCCTTAAAATCTTCTTCTCCCACTTTTAATCCAATTTGTACAGAGGTTGGTTTTAAAGGTTTAGAATTTTCAGCAAACGGAGACTTATATTCAATAATAGGAGGCATTTTTCGGAAGGAATATAATTGGGATTGCATAGAAGCAATCGAAGTATTTTTTTCGATTGGGTAAAATTCTCCTCCGCTATAATCCGCAAGATTGAGGTATTTCTTTTCACTGAGTGCCAACATATTAATTGGAAACTTCGCTGCCCTGGACTTTTTAATTACATTAGCAATTGGATCATCCACTTCCACTTCTCTATCAGTACTAATTACAAAAATCAAACTCGGCAATTCATCCTCTCGTAGTTGAGAAAGTAAAAAGTTGAGCGCATAATTTGTTCTATTCCCTTCCCCTTGAGCGAGTGAATCAATTTTTTCTAAAGCTTCTGATTTATCCATATTTAAGTTTAGGTAATAAGTATCTTTTCCATAAATATGCAGTCCGACTTTATCCTCTTTATTTAGACTTTGAACAAACGAAGTCGCCAACTGTTTAGAATATTGCAATCTATCCGTCTCGTTAGATGCCTGAATGGATAGAATTAAACGAACAGGACGGAGTTGATTTGATTTTAAAATACTGAGAGTATGAATTTGTTTCGTGTAACCTTCTCTCGTCTCTGTAATATGAATATTCTCACCTTGTAAAGGTTTGGATTTATTTTCCCGCACATAAATATGCACCATCGGGTATTTGTTTGCATCGACTTTTTCAAGCAGAACTTTTGAGTCCGCATAGAGTCCAACCAAAGAAAATAGAAAAACTAGAACTAGATTTTTAAAATTCAAAATTTGCCCCTTCAATCCGTTCACTAAGATTTCAAAACTAATCTTCGTGAATATTCCGATTGTAATTTATTCATATCCTTATTTAGTAAAGTTATTTTTTCAATTAATTCGCCTGATTTTAAAACTGTAACATCATCGGCGAGTTCTTCTACAAGCCTCATATCATGCGTAATAAGCACGAGTCCTATTCTTTTATTTTTTATAAGCGAATAGAGTAGGCTTAGTGTTAGTTTTTCGTTTATAGAATCTAAAGCTGTAGTCGGTTCATCTGCCACAAGTATCTCTGGCTCTACAGAAATTGCCATGGCAATTAAAATACGCTGTTTTTCCCCACCTGAAAGATTTTTTGGCAAAGCTTTATATGTTTTATGAGCATCTCTGATTTGAATTTTTTCCAGAATTTCTAGAATTGATTCTTTATTGGCTAAGCCCTGCGACTTCAACTGAAAATAATCTTTCATTTGCTTTCCAATGGAAATATAGGGGTGAAACGATTTTCCGGGGTTTTGTGGAATGAGGCAGATTTTTTTTCCACGTAGCCTAACCCAGTCGTCTTCTTTATAATCAGAATAAGATTTTCCTAAAATTGAATAAGAATCAAAGTTCATGCTAAGTTCAGGATGCGTCAGGTGAAAGATCGAAGTGGCAAACGAAGTTTTACCGCTTCCAGATTCTCCGATTAAAGCATGGATAGAATCTTTTTTTAAAATAAATTCAAAATTTCGGAGAATTCTTCTTCCCGAGTTATCCCCAATATTTAGATTTTTGATTTCTAATAAATTCACTTTTCGGTTTCCATTTTCTTTTTGGTCTTTTGAACACTGATTTTGAATTCATTTAGAGCGGTATCGAAATTCATTAAATTAATATTTTTAGAATTGGGATTCATATCCTCAGAGGTCACGCCCTGGTTTAAATAAAAAAGTTCATCGGAAACAATTTGTTTTTGTTTTTTTGTTGCAACTTCTAAAAAAATATTTTTAAAAGGATCCCCCAGGCTAATCATAAGAACCGCTATATGGTTTACACTCATATGCAGAAATAACATTTCCTTCCAATATCTATCCCAGAGTAAAATTTCTTTCCAATTGAATTTATTCTTTTCGTCTAAGATTTCAAGTGCTTTGTCATTCAGGTTTAAATTTTTAAAACGATCTAAAATTCCCTTTAGACTGGAATGTTCATTTTGCAGTACCCGGTTTAACTCTGCTTCGGAAATTTGTATAAGTCCTGTAATTTTTCCATCTGCATTGATTTGTAAATGATTCGAAGTACTTACAATAATAGAGTAGGTTCTTCCATTTTTTTCTGTTCCTTCTAGTTTGTAAAGTCCATAACCGTTTTTAGTCAATGAATACATGGTTCTTTTTACTACAAGTCCGGAGTTTACTTTTAGTGTAAGTAAGAAATCAGAAAGTTTTAATTTTAGATCTTCCAATTCCCTTTCCATTCCTTTGGGTCGCTTGGGGGGACGTCGGGGATTGTCCATAGTTTCCTCTGCCACCCGCTTTGGGAAAAATTTCTTGAATAGATTTTTAAGTTTCATTTCCGTAATCCGGTCTCAGGTTAGAAGGTCTTTCTATAGTTTTATTTTTTAATTCATACATCTTTGCTGTTTTTAAAAAAGTAGAGTAGGCAGAGGAAACTGCAATGGCAAATCCAGGGTAACCGTCTAAAAAACCAAATTTAAAAATATAGATCTCTAAGAATTTTGTCATCGGTTTTAGGATAGAGCGAATTACCGAAAAAGAATTTCCTTTTTTGAATCTAGTAAATGCAACGATGGAAGAAAATTTGTTTATCGTGTCTACCTGATGCGATAAGTCCTTAAAAGAATAATGAATAATATCACCTTTTAATTTTTCTCCCTTACCAACAATTTCAATATAATCATGTGGGTTTTCTCCTGTCCATTTCGCAAACCCTTTCCGAAAAAAACGATAACGAAACAAAGGATACCACCCAGAATGATAAATAAATCTTCCCATGTGAAACGTTAAGCGAGACATCTTGTATCCATTAACACCTTCCGATTTATCTAGACAGGATTGGATATTTTTTATAAGCTCAGGCGCAACTCTCTCATCTGCATCAAGGGCTAAAACCCACTCATTATTACAAAGGGCAATTGCATCATTTTTTTGTTCAATATGACCTTTAAATTTTTGGGAAAAGAATTTAACTTTTGAAAATGCCTTAGCAATTTCTGAGGTTTTATCCGTACTTAGAGAATCTAAAATGATTATTTCCTGACAGAATTCATGTACCGATTGAATACATTCACCTATATTGGTTTCCTCATTATAAGTGATGATTGCCACCGAAAAGTTTAATTTTTTGTTTTCAATCTTATCCAAAGAAAAAATACCTGTACATAAAGCTTATGAATCCAATTCAATTGTCGGTCAGTTTTTTAAACCTCTTCATTATAAGTTTTCCACTTTCGGTTACCTTAAGCCAGACATTCGCTATACTTTCTATATTTTTCTTTCTTTTTGGCTCTTTTCAAAGTAAAAATCTCCTCTCAATCCTTAGAAATCAAACTTTTGTTGCCGCGATTGCGATTTATATAGCTTTATTGCCTTCTTTCTTTCTGCATTTATTTGATTACCAAGTCTCTATTTTTACCGTTCCATTCAAGTCGGAACTCTCGGATTTCTGGATGTGCCTATTAATTCTCCCTGCATTCTATCATATTCGCCAATCAGAATACCGAATTTCGATTTTGCGCTCTATTTATATTTCAACCTTTCTAACCGTCCTAACTGGCTTTATTTCCATTTTTACACCTTTTCGTTTGGCTCCCTATATAACGGCTGGGTTTAAAGTAAAAGATGGTGTTAGGCTTCAGCACTTTGCGGGAGATCTTTGGGGGAGGTTTACATATTTGCCGATTGGGCTTATGAATACGCATTTGACATTCGGTGGCTTATGTGGATTAGCCTTTCCTGGACTTTCGGTTCATTTACTGATGAAGTTCAAAGACTGGAAAGTTTGGAAAAATTTTCTTCTAGCTATATTTCTAATTATTTTTGCTGTTGTTATATTTTACAATCAGAGCCGCTCTATTTGGCTTGGTATTTTATTTGCATTCGGGTTAATCGGAATTAAACTCATACAAAACTCCAAAATTAAGTTGGTAAATTGGAAATACTTGATTCTAGGTTTCGGAATATTATCGATAGTCGCAGCTATGAGTATCAGTATCTATAAAAAAAACTGGCTTTTACAAAGAGCATTTCAAGAAGGACTCTCTGATAATACAACTGAAAATCAAAGATACTTTATCTATAAAAATACTTTGAGTTTAAATCGGGAACATTGGCTAATGGGTGTTGGTCCCGGAAGATTTGATTTAGTTCATAAAGAGAAATCGAATCTTATGATAAAAGAAAATGAGCAACTCTGGTATGAACTTTTTATTACCCCAAGACAACATGCGCACCATGACTTATTGCATTTTTATTCTATTGGAGGATTACTCGGATTAGCTGCTCTATTGCATTTTTGGTTTTATTTATTTAGACTCTTTCTAAAAAATCCATTAACTTCTGAGACAGTTCTTTTCGGAGGAGTGCTTGCGATTTTCATTGCAGGATTTTTTCAGTGTTATTTCTTGGATGATGAAGTCACCCTCCCTTTTTTTGCAATGGTTGGTTTGTTTGCGGGAAGTCTGCAAAAAGAAGATAGTAGAATACGGGGACTTGCAGAATCTAGAATTCGAAAAAATAAATTTTCTACTGATTCTTTTCTTGTAGAATCTATTTCACTAGGAAGTAGCTTTCTTTATTTACGTAGACATCTTGCAATTGGGAATTGGTCTATTTCATTCAATCGAATTAATTTTTATTCTACCCTAGTTTTGGTCATACCAATCATATTAAGTTTTTCTTATATACTTTTCAAAACCAGATTTGAACCAATGCAAGTATATAAAAGAAAGGTTACTCTAAATTATCCGGAGGATAGAGCGCTTATTTTTCGCGCTCTCAAAGGAGAACAAGTGTTATACCCAACTAACCATACAAATGAACAAGATACAATTAGAATTGAAGGGTGTCTGTCTCATAGGTTTACAAATCCGATTACAATACGCAAGGATTTATTCCAAATTATATTCCTGCTTTCCGAAAACTCTAAAAACCCCCCGACCGAAGTAAAAGTAAAAGTGATAGAAAGAGACAGTTTCGATCAGGATCAGTTATACAAAGTACATAAAACAAAACAAATCGGAGGAGAGTATATTTTTCCGATTTATCCAAATCAAAAGAGCCTACTTAAATTTGATGATCCCGCTATTTACAGTCATCTCATGGACTCAAAACAATTTCCAGAGAATATTTTCTTCCGCGATTTTGAATTTACCTTCTCTGGATTCGATAGAACACAAGAATACTTTGATTTACCTGCGATCCATTTCGGAAAACTATGTAACCACGATTAATTTCCATCAGCCAAAACAAGGCAAAAAAAGGATAGACGCAGCAAATTCTCAAAATAATTTGTTTTTAACAAGGAACAAATTAAATGAAATTCAAACTAATTCTAATCAATCTAATCATTCTCAGCATTTTAAGTTTTGCTGGTTGCGAGGATGACAGCAGCAGTGTAATTGAAACTTTAGATGGAGAAAAAATTACCGTTAAAAACTTTGAGACTACTTACGAAACAGCACTTGAGTCAATGAGTCGTATGCAAAATGTAGAAAAAGAGAATTTAATTAAAATTGTATCGACTGATATCGACGAATTAGACGAGCAATTAAAAGCAGTCAATTTCCAATTTCAACCCAAAAACTTTTATGACAATTACCGTAATATGTATATGATTAAAGCGGCTGCGGATAAATCTGGTTTCTCCACAAGAGCAGATATTAAGAATATAGTAAAGTACTTAGAAATGCAAACTGTTTCACAACTTTACATCCAAGAGCAAGTAGAGAAAAAAATAAAAATCACAGATGAAGATGTTACAACAAAATGTAGAGACCTCAGAGAAAAAGATCCACGTATGAAATCGGTGACATTGGACAGATGTTTGCAAATTGGAAGAGGAGTTCTAAAACAAGAAGAAACACAAAAAATTCTTCCGAAAGTTCTAGAAAGAGTCAAAGAAGGAATTTCCATCAAACATAATGACAAATTTGATTTAGAGCAATATCTAAAAACAGGTCCTAGCATTCTAAAAAAAGATGCTAACACCAAAGAAAAAGAATCTGAAAAAACAGAGCCAAAACCTACCGAAAATAAATAATATTCTGAATGAACAACTACGTTAATTTAGTTCTCAGAAGTATAATTGAATCAATAACAGAATTTTTGCCCGTATCCTCAACCGGGCATTTATTTTTATTCACTTCTTTTTTTCCCTTCGAAGGTTTGGAGGATGGGGCAAGTTTTGATGACCTCTTTGACATTTTTATTCAGAGTGGGGCAATTCTTTCTGTTCTAGTTTTGTATCGAAAATTTTTATTGGAGAGACTTACGACAGGAATTGAATTTGTTCTAAAAAAGTCAGATGATAAATCTGGCTTTAGCTTTTTACTTCATATAGCAATTGGTTCTCTGCCTGTACTTCTATTTGGTTTTGCTTTCAAAAGCATTTTGGATAAAGTTAAAGCAAGTGAGTATTTATTATTTATTTTAGGCTTCGCATGGTTAGCCGGTGGAATTGCAATTGTGTTCGTCGAAAAAAAGCTTGAATCTATTAAAGAAATTGCACAATCTACATCTTCTAGTCTGAGTATTAGACAAGCGATTATCATTGGAAGTTGTCAATGCCTAGCACTTATTCCCGGAGTATCAAGATCAGCTATGACTATCATCACCGCTAGGCTATTAGGTTTGTCCAAAAAAACAGCAGCGGAATATTCTTTTTTTCTTGCAATTCCTGTTCTTATAGCTGCAAGTCTATACAAACTATATAAATATAGAACTCTTCTTCATGGGGATACTATCTATTTACTACTGCTTGGATTTATAATTACTTTTATTCTATGTATGTTCATCATCAAGTGGTTTCTAGCATTTATCCAGAGAAATAGTTTTTCGAGCTTTGGCTACTATCGCATCGTACTCGGCTGCACGGTCATAGGATATTATTTAGTAACACTGAGATAAAGTAGATTTGGATATTTATATTTGGTTTAATTGCCAGTTTTCTTAAAATCGTCTGTAGACTCAATCTTTAGATATTTATCTATCTGGCTAATTTTTAAAATTCCTTTTATATTAGCTGGTACATCAAGTAAAGAGAGCCTTTTATTTTTGCCTTTTAAATTATTCATTATTCTCAAGATACAACCCATTCCAGAGGAATCGATGGCACGGCACTTAGATAAATCAATTCCAATAGCAATAGATTCAGTAGCCATTACATCTTGAACATATAATTCAAATTCTCGGAATGAGCCCATGTCCAAATATCCTTCTAAAAGGACAATATGGAGATTGTTGTAAGTTATTTTATCTAATTTCATAAAAGTCTTCGATTTTTCCTCTCACATAATTTTCCGAGGATAATAATTTAACAACCATTCTTTTTCTTTTCAAGATAAATTTTACGACTTGTATTTTCTACATTATCTGATACAAGTATCCAAATAATATGAAGCTTACACTTTCTGATTTTTTAAAAATGTACCCTTGGGAAGAAAAGTACCAAACCAACGAAAAAGTACGTATAGATTGGTTTTGGAGTTTTGATTTAGAAATTTCCGCCGATTCGCTCTGGTCTTATGTGAGTGATACATCTAGACTTAACCAAGCTATGGGTCTATCGGAAATGAATTTTGAGGAAAGAGATGGAAATTTGTATGGCAAATCAAAAAATGCAGGAATAGTTTTAGAGTGGCTCGAAATTCCCTGGACATGGATCTACGGAGAACACCTTATTAGCATTCGTGAATATAGTAAAGGAATGGCTATTACTGTAAAGGCTATTTACCATTTTGAAAAAATCTCCGAATCCAAAACTAGATTCTACGTCTACCTCGGTTGGGTTCCTCGAAATACATTTTATAGATTATTGCTCTTAGCCTCCGAGCGAGCCATAAAGAAAAAATATTCAGGGATTTTGCAAGAAATCGAAAGACTTTCAAAGGCTAAGACTATTTCTCCTCAACTCGTACCCCGCGAAAAAGAAAGTAAAGTGGAAAATAAAGCTTTACTCTTTAAAATTACAGATGAATTAGTTCAGAAAAAAATCCGGACAGATTTAATTCAAAAGCTCATTGATTTTATCGAATATGGTAATGAATTAGACTTATATAGAATTCGTCCTTTGGAATTAGCGGCAAAATGGAATTATCCAGCTAGGGAAGTAGTTATAATTTGTATGTATGCGACTAGAGCAGGGTTACTCACCATTAGCTGGGATATAATATGTCCTCATTGTAGAGGAACCCGTCTGGAGACCGGCTCGCTATATGAAGTTCCTCCAAAAGCGAACTGTGACGTATGCGATATAGACTTTGAAAATGATTCCGAAAACTCAATTGAGATCACATTTCATATTCATCCCTCTATCCGAAACGTGGCAAAGATTTTCTTTTGCAGTGCAGAACCAGCCAAAAAACCTCATATTAAATTACAAAAATTATTAAATCCAAATCAAAATTTAGACTCAAATCTAAACTTACGGATAGGTTCTTACAAACTAAGAGTAAAGGGACAAGAGAGTATTGGTTCATTAGAGATAACCGATGCAGAGGAAAATAAGATTGTAAACTGGACACTAGCGGATAATCAGAATTACGTTTCAGGAGAAAATCCACAAATTCGCTTAATTAATACTGATAACAATCCCCGTTTGTTTTCCATTGAAGAAACTGTATGGGATCCTTATATCTTAAAACCGGCTTATCTTTTTAGTTTACAAGAATTTCATGATCTTTTTTCTACTGAATCTATTTCAAGTGATTTAAAATTAGAGTTAGGTTTACAAACGATTTTTTTCACTGATATAGTAGGGTCTTCTACTCTTTATGAATTACAAGGAGATTCAAAAACATTCATCCAAGTAAAAAAACATTTTGAGGAAATTAATAAATTCGTAAAAGAAAATGAAGGAGCTATTATTAAAACGATAGGCGACGCAGTGATGGCTGCATTTCCTTCTCCGAAAGGTGCTATTCAAACTGCGATGGCACTACGGAATACATTCAGTGGTACGGCAATGAATTCTATTAAACTCAGAATCTCAATCCATTTCGGACAATGCATTGCTGTAAATTTAAACAGTGGGATTGATTATTTTGGTAAAACGGTGAACATCGCTGCCAAAATCCAAAAACTCGCAGGAGCTTCACAAATTGTTTTCACCAAGGAATACAAAGATAATCCTGATGTGGAATTATTTTTGGAATCTAATAAGATTATTTTAGAAGAATTAAAATATTCGATTCCAGGAATGAAAGACGAATTTACAATCTATCGAATTAATGCGGATTAGCCTCAGTTTAATTTTATTAATATCTATTCTTAATTGTTACGATAATAACAGGATTGATTCTTGGGAAATCCAAAAGCGGGTTAATATTTTAATAGAAGCAAAGGCAAGTCAGTGCGGCAATCGCCCAGTAACACCTCTTTTTTTTACCAATGATCGACCACCTGGGGAAGTTACGAATTGTGAAATAGATATTTTGAGTGCAAGATGTCCATTTAATAGCTACCCGTGGAGCTGTGTGAGGATATTTTGAAATTACCGCTATATTTTATACTTATTCTATTTACACACTCTTTACTTGGTCAGGACAAACCAATCAGCGCGAAAATCAAAGTAATTGATAAATCTACAAATTCCCCTAAACCAAATACTACAGTAGTGATTAAAGAATCGGGAGGATATTTTACAACCAATGCTAATGGAGAAGTTCTATTTAGCGTACCGGCTAATGGCTATTATACGATTAGAGTAATTTCAGGTACAGACGTAGACGTAAAACGTAGAGAGGTTTATTACGATGGACAGGAAATTGTAATCTTTGTAGGAGAAAAAGAAAGAGGAGCGATTGAAGTAACAGGGGAAAAAGAAAAATCCAAACTTTCTCGTTATACATTACAACAAGAAGAAATAAAACGATTACCTGGTGCCCAAGGCGATTCTCTTAAATCAATTCTTACTCTTCCAGGAGTTTCGCCAGCTATTCCAGTTGGGCTTACTCCAACTGCTGCCCTTGTTCCAAGAGGAATTGATGGTCCGTATAGCAATAGTGATAGGGGAGACATTGTGCTTAGGGGGGCAGGCTCTCGTGCAAATCAATTTTACTTTGATGGGTTTCCCATTAGTTACCCCTTTCACTTGGGCAATCAATCTTCTGTTTTAAATAATAATATTATCAAATCATTTGATATTCACACAGGAGCCTATTCCACTCGGTACGGATATGCGACAGGCGGCATAATTAATATAGAAGGTAAATCAGAGGTGAAGAAAACGAATACGATTTTAAATATGAATTTGTTTTTATCCGATGCTATGATTGAATCCAGAATAGGGGAGAAGTCTTACGTAATTGCGGCAGCTCGTAAGAATTATCCGAATTTAGTATTATTAAAATTTTATCCCGAAGGAATTCCGCCTAATGCAAAGTATGCGGACTATCAGGATTATCAATTCAAATACGGATTTGAACTTTCACAAAAACATAAAATCACTCTTTCTTTATTTGGAGCACGGGATAGACAAGCCTATACAAAAACACAAGCAGAATTTGAAAATATTGGATCAGGCTCTGTAGATAATAGACCTCCGGTAGGTTTAGATAAACAATTTCGCACTGAGGGGATCCGTTATATTTACCAACCCGGAACTAGATTTAGCAATACGCTTAGTATGTCTAAGAATACTTTTAAAGAATTTTTCGAGTTAAAAATCACAAACCCGGCTACAGCGGAAAATATTTTCGGAATACAAAATGTAACTACTCAGACTTTGTATTATGTAGAGAATATTCAAAATTTTGAACTCATAAAAAATATCTTACGATTTGAAACAGGGCAGAATTATAGAGAAAGAAATATAACTTTAAAAGGGGAAAATATCACGCAGCAAAATTCACTGTTTGCGGAAATTTTCAATAATTTATTAGATAGTTCTCCCACTTTTCGTGCTTTGATTGATGGAGATGGAGCAAAGGCAAAAGAATATGGAGCGTTTGCAGAGGTTACTTTAGATTTGGCGGGATTTAAATTAGTCCCAGGTGTAAGGTGGGATCATTATAATTTGGCAGACCAGAAAGCTTTAAGTCCGCGTATCAATTCTTCTTATACCATTTCTAAAACGGGAACAACTTTTATAGGAGGAGCGGGTATTCATCGTAATGCTCCGATTGGAATCGAACAAATTTCCGAAAGAGTAGGGAACTCTAAACTTTTGATGGAAAAAGCAGAACATTTAGCGATAGGAATTAATCAGGAAATTGGTTCAAACTGGTTATTTAAAGTCGAAGGATTTCGAAATATTTTTTCAGACTTGGTGGTTTCGGATGGTTATGCGCGAAATCCATACTCTCTGAACGATCAACCGAGAGATATTTTACAAAAACCAGATTTTGTTTCTCGAAATATTTTAGTAGATAAGGCGACAAGTTATTCCAATCGGGGAGACGGGTATTCTGAAGGAGTTGAAATATTTTTAAAAAAATCAAATAAACCTGGAGAAACTGGATTTTTCGGATGGGTTTCCTATTCTAATTCCATTACAAAAAGAAATAACCACCAGACAAGATTAACAAACGCTGAATCTAGAAATCGAAATCTAAAAAATGGGACAAGAAAACTTCTCTACCAAACTGAGGTAGGAGATAATTATGTAAATTATTACGATGACAATCAATTTGAACTACTCTACGATAACGACAAACAGGAGTTATACGATTTAGATAGAACTCATCTTTTGAATATCGTATTTGGTTGGAAAATTACAAGTGAGTGGCAATTGGGCGCAAGATTTCGGTATTTTACCAATACACCTATTACGCCTATCGTTGGATCGGATAGGATTTCACAGGCTTCTAGTTTTGGGTTAAATCTAAATACGGCGAAGTATTCTGAATATTACAATTCTGATAGACTTGCCTCTTTTCATCAAGTGGATATTCGCCTTGACCGATTTTCTAATTATGAGTGGGGAGTTGTAAACGGGTATATTGAAATCATAAACTTTTATGGAAGAAGAAATGCTTCTGGACAAAATTTCGATGTAACTAAACCTTATTTGAATGGATCAAATCCTTCTCCTGTATATGATACACTTAATTCCCCTTACGTGCAATCACCATTACCCGGTGGAAGGCTTGTTTATTTGCCTCTCATAAATATTGGACTGGAGGTGAGATTTTAAAATGAAGCTTTTAAAAAATAGAGAGCGGTTAATCAGATTTACCCTTATTCTGACAATTTATTTTATTTTCACTTTGTTTACCTGTTCGAATATAGATGGGCTTAATCGAAAGCAAGAAAGTCAAAACAATAAGGACATATTGTTCTTAATAATCGCAGCTAATAGAGCTATGGGAAATTGTTTAAGGAAGGATTTTTCCACAAATACAGCTTATTGCGATAGGCGATCTGGCGGACTATGCAATGCGAGTGATTTAATTCTAACAAACACAGAAAAAATTTTTAACATCAATGAAGGAAAAGACCTTGTAAATAAAATTTCAAGATGCAGCTATTCTTTTTTTACCTCAGGAATCTCATCTGAATCAATTGCTAGTTATTCCGATGAAGATACAATTAAGGCTAATAACATGTATTCGGTGATAAATTCTTGTGACACAATAGGTATCACTTCTTCGGCTACTTTACTAGCAGAAGAAGAATTGCTCTTTATCAATTCAAGTAAGGGTAGAATAGGAGTAGCCGCAGATACACTTTACAATACTCCTGATGCTGTATTAAGCATTAGCCTCGGTTCGCTCTCAGCAGCCCAACAAACAAAGTCAGATGCACTTCATTGTCTAGATGCTGGTTTTTTACAATCAGAAAAAGATTTATTTGCTGGTCTAAGAAATGGAACAAAAACTAAAGCTTTAACCTGCGACTTGAATGGCGGTGTTAACCCCTGTCCTTTCTAGCATATATGCTACAAATCTTTTTTATTTCACAATTTTCGCAGATAGTTGGAACGTATTTAGTTTTACAAATTTTTAGAATTCCTAAACGACTCAATGCGAAATCATAACAGGTCGGATCGTATGGGTTTAGAATTTTGAAATTATCTGAAATACTTTTTGCAAGAATAAAATCTACACTCTTTCTATTAGATAAACCTAATATTCGAGAAAGTCTTACAATATGAACATCAGTGGGATAAATTAAATCTTGTTTAGATATTGATTTGTAAATTCCAAAATCCGGAAAACTATCGCGCACCATCCAGCGTAAAAACATAGAGTAGCGTTTATGCGATGATGCTAATATACCGGAACCAATCAAAAAACTCAATCCATAACTCAGTTTTTTCATTCCTGTAAAACCCTTCGCAATATCAGAAAAATGCACTTGAAAATTTACGATTCTTTCATTTAGCAAAGCATTTACATTCTTTGAATAAAATAATTTCTCCAAGCTAGATTCTTTCTTTAATGCTATAGAAATAGTTTCCAAGAATATTAGAATATCCTCAGATGTTTGAAATCGATATTTCGGAATTTTAGTTTCTATTTTTGAAAAGTCTCCTTTTTTTATAAAGGTATATGGTGATTTGCCTAAAATTTCAAATAAGATTTCTAAGTGCTTTTTTATTGAAAGGACATTTCCATAAGAGAATAGGGCAGATATAAAGCCAGTTACTTCAATATCTCTTGGATTTTTGTAGCGATAACAGAAGTCGATTGGGTCTGTTTCTAGGTATGTTTTATCATTGTATTTATTAGCAAGTGCATCTAAAAATTTTCTTTTAAAATTCATAAACCTAAAATTCTTTTTCTTGCTAAATAGGTTTTAGATAAAAAGAACTTCCCAAGGGTCATTTCCATAAACTTAGATGCCTTTATAAGTAAATCCAAATTAACCCCAGTTTCCAACCCTGAATTTTCTAAAAAATAAACTAAATCCTCTGTCGCCAAATTTCCACTAGCCCCCTTTGCATAAGGACAGCCCCCGAGCCCACCCGCACTAGCGTCAAATGACCGTAATCCCATTTCAATACTTTTAGAAACATTTCCAATAGCCATTCCATAGGTATCATGAAAATGACCGGCAAAAAAAGAAGGTTGATTGTCTTTGAGTAGTATACCAAGTAACTGCTCAACTTCACTAGGTACCGCAACGCCAATCGTTTCGCCTAGAGAGATTTCATATACCCCCAAGTCTTGCATTTTTTTCACTACGAAATTTACTTTTTCGGGCGAGATTTTTCCCTCGTAAGGACAAGCGACTACAGTAGAAATATAACCTCTGACTTTTAAACCATCCTTATGAGCTTCTTTGGTTAACTCTTCGAAATCGCTCAAAGATTCATCAATTGTGCGATTGATATTCCTTTTAGTGAATGTCTCTGATGCAGCGCCAAAAATTGCAATTTCTTTAAATCCTGCCATTAACGCTTTTTCGTAACCTTTCAAATTAGGGGTTAATGCAGAGTATTCCACATTTGTATTTTTAAAATCTAATTTACTCGAAAGTTCTGCGGCGTCCGAAAGTTGTGGAATTTTATCTGCTCGCACAAAAGAAGTAACCTCCAAATTTACAAGTCCTGCCTCTATGAGTAGGTTTATAAATGTAAGTTTATCTTCCGTAGAAATTACTTTTGATTCATTTTGAAGTCCATCTCGTGGACCGACTTCTGTGATTTTAATTTTCTCTTTCATTGTCTTCCATTAGAATTTCTCGCTTAATGATTTCCACTGCTTTTTGAAATCTCTCTTCAAAATTTCCACTGATAAGCTTATAAGGGCGATTTGCTTTTTCTAATTCTATTTTAAATAGCTGAAACATTTCTGCTCTTTGGTTCGGTCTATCCCTAAGGACATCTGCCACCCAGGGGATGTCTGTATAGGTTAATAAATGAAGCGCATACTCACGAGAATACGCTTCTATGGAAATAAATTCAAGGCAACTATTCATATAATGATCACTTAAGACTTTTGTAACAAGCAAATCAGTATCGCAAATCAAAATTCTATTTGCCTTGTGAATGGCTTTTTCTTCAAGTTTGATTTGCCCTTGTGCAATATTTAGAAAATCAGACATTTCTAACTCCATAGGATTTGCTTTTACTTCTAAGTATTCTCTTGCAAATTCAGGAATCCAAACCGTATCAAAATGATTTGCTAGCTTTTGAGACAAAGTGGTCTTACCCGTAGATTCCGGACCATACAATACAACCTTTCGCACAAAATAAGGTTTAGCCGCATCTGATAAATAATTCCAATACTTCATTGGGTTTTTGCGGATTTTTGTTCCTGATACTGGAAAAGTTTTTCTATCTAAATCGACACAGATATGTTTTGCGTCTAAACATTTTGCCAGGGTGTCACCATAGATTTCGGATGAGAACACGAAATCTATTTTTTCAGGAGTACATTTTCGTATGCTAGTTTTCCAAATATTCCAAAAATCAGGATGCTCTTCTGGATACTGTGGGTTTTCATCTGTTAGGTGATGAATTTCTAAATTTGGAAATGTTTGTTTTAACCAACCAAACCGAATTTCTCCCGCAATTGTTTCTGATTTTAGAGAGCCAATAATTACTATTAGCCGCTCTACATTTTTGGCGGCATACTCAATTAGATGAATATGACCTTTGTGAAGTGGATAAAATTTACCCAGTATAAAGCCTATTTTACCAATTTTCGTTTCCATGTTATATAACCACTCGTTGCTAAAATTAGCAGGAGAAAATAAAAAAATCCAATCTTATAAAGTCCCGTTTGTATAAATAGACAGACAGAAAGTATATCTACTACTATCCATATAATCCAACTCTCCAAAACTTTTTTAGCAAGAAAAAACTGCGCTGTAAAACTGAGGGAAGTGACAATAGAATCTAGAAGTGTAAAATTTTCTTTTTCTGATACAAACTGTATTCCTTTTTGTATAATCAATGTTAGAATGATTGTAATCGGAATAGAATAAATAATTTGTTTTGGGGTAACCTTGGATAAAGATAAATTTGTCTTACCTTCTCCACCGTAAAGCCATTCATACCAGCTATAAAGGATTAACACTAAAAAGAAAAACTGTAATAACATTTGCCCATAAATCGTTGATTGATAAAATATCCAGCCAAATAGAATTACGTTTACAATTCCAAAAGACCAACACCATACATTTTCTTTCACTGTGAGCCAAACACTGATTAGCCCGAATATTACTCCTATCGTCTCCAAGCTCTGGATTTCACTCAAAACTAGTTCTACGACATTTTGCATTCTTTCTCATATATTTCTTCCAAAGTTTATTTGTAAAGAAATCTTTATTAA
>JAGOHK010000028.1:0-9772 GCA_017996175.1 Leptospiraceae bacterium | reverse complement strand
TTAATTTCTTTGCTAAAATTCTACTTCTCTTTAAGTTTGATTTTAGGATGAAGGTTTTTTATAAACTAAGATTTTTTTTGGGATTTACTCTGTTGTTTCTATTCGAATGTAAACCGGTAGATTTGCAACATAGAAGGTTTTTAAAAGGAGATTATAACTTGATCCGGCTAAAAAGTCTTTCCGACCCAGTTCCCGAATCCTGTAACGAATATCCGTTAAAAGTAAAAATACCGGCGGCTATTGCTCATAACCCAGAATGGAAAAATTTTACCCATTTTGCCTATTGCATTCCATTTAACATAGACTTGAAAAAAAAAGTAGATTGGGGATTATTTTTGGGATTCATTGACAATGAACATAGAATTTATTTGAATGGAAAATTAATTTCTTCGACTGAAGATGCGGAAAAGCGCGGTAATTCGCTATTTTATGAAACTGCTGTTATTTTACATATAGCAAATATGGATCTGCAAGCAGAAAATATTCTAATTGTGAAAGCTAAAAAGTTTAATCCGGATTCGGTGGATGGGGGTGGGATTTATGCAGGAATTATTAAGTTAGACGACTACGAAAAAATTATTACTGAAAATCATATTTCTAAGGCTTATGGTCTTGGTAAAAATGTATTATTTTTATCTACCTCCTTTTTATTTTTTATTCTATACTTGTCTAGAAAGGCTAATAAAGAGTATCTCTGGTTTGGATTATTTTTAGTAGTAATTTCAATTTATGAATTTTGTAGATTGGAATTAAAAAATAATTTAGGGCTAGACCTTATTATCCTCAAATATATTGAATATCTTGTTTTAAGTTTTGTATTACCTATATTTTCCTTCTTCTTATTTGCAATTCTATACAAAGGAAAATTTCATTTGATTACGATGAGTATTCTTATAGGTGGGATTGGATTCTTCTTTTTATTTTTATTTGCTGGAAATATTTATGCAGTAGAAAATATAAATGCAAAGTATCATATTCCCTATTTACTTTTAACAAGTGCTATTTTATTTATCTCGACTCTACGTGAACTCTATAAAAAGAATACTCGCGCTAAGTTAGTATTTGTTACTTGTTTTATTCCATTTTCACTAACGTTCTTTGACCTTCTAAATAAAAAATTTCAATTTTTCCCCGCTCTTGCAAATATTCAAATCAGCGGTGATTCAATTTTAATTTTAGTTGGCTCCATGACATTTTATGCATCTTATAGCTATTATTCGATACAAAAAAAATTAGACAATACAATGCAAAAAGAAGAATTGCTGAGAAAAACATTTCAACTGTATGTTCCACCAAAAGATATTGAGAAAATTTTAAATAATTTTAATGCCAATGAAGAACTTTTGAATTTGGGCGAACTTGAAGAGAAAACTATTTTATTTTGTGATATTCGAAATTTTACCGACCTCTCTGAAAAATTAAGTCCCAATCAAACTGTTAATTTTTTGAATTCCTATTTTAAAACTTTCAATCGGATCATTATTGAAAATGGAGGTGTCATTGATAAACTAATCGGGGATTGTATCATGGCAAGGTTTGATACGGACAAAGAATTCGATGCTGTCAAATGTTCCCTCGAAATGTTTCATGCACTTGTTCCCTATAACCGCGCAAGACGGAATACAGTTGATGGACAGATTGCACATGGAATTGGTATTTCTTCCGGTAAAGTAATTGTAGGAAATATTGGTTCGATAAACAAAATGGACTACACAGTGATTGGAGATACAGTCAATATCGCTTCTCGGCTCGAAAGTTTGACTAAGTTTTATCAAGTACCTATTTTGTTAACAGACACAATTCAGGCGAAATTAAAAGACCAAATTATTTTTCGAGAAATTGATACAATTCAAATCATCGGAAAACGAAAAATTACTCGAATTTTTGAGCCATTGGATATAATTTCTTAACTATTTCAATAAAGTATTTGATAAAAATACCTAGAAAGTTTTTAAAGAATATAATGAAAGTACGTAATCCAAGAGTTCTCGTAGTCGACGACGATAAGTATTTGCTTGAAGTATTTAAAATTTCTTTAGAAGTTTTAGATTTTGAAATCGATGCTATTTCCGATTCAGGAAAAGCATTGACCCTTGTCTCTGAAAAAGACTATGATTTAGTGTTTCTAGATTTAAAAATGCAACCCATAGATGGAATGCAGATTTTAAAGGAAGTAAAAAAACTAAAACCGGAAACTACTGTCATTATCATTTCTGGAAATAGCGGGCTTGATGACGCACTGAAAGCAGTAGATTTAGGTGCTTATCATATTTTACAAAAACCAGTTCAAATCAAAGAACTCCAATTTTTTGCAAAGAAGGCTTGGGAATACCATGCAATCAAATCAGAGCTAAGAGAATTAAGAGACGCAGCTTTTTCTAATAAAAAGGGAAACTATATCTCTCAAAATTCAAACGTTCTAAATAATGTAGAAACTGCTTTGAATATGGCTGATAGCAATATTAATCTTCTCATATTAGGAGAAAGCGGAACTGGGAAAAAATTTATTGCCGAGTTGGTTCATCAAAAAAGTTCCCGTTCTAATAAACCTTTCGTTGTAGTAAATTGTAGTGTTCCTGAAAATCTATTAGAACAGGAATTATTTGGATTAAAAGCTGGAACACAGGGAATCGAAACTCCCATTACCGGCAAATTAGAAGAAGCCGCTGGCGGAACTCTGGTTCTAGATGAAATTGGAGAACTCTCTCATTCTATTCAATCTAAACTACTTGCCGTTCTTCAATCTAAAGATCCAAAAGACGACATTCGATTCATATCTACCACAAGTATAAATATTGAAGAAACGTTAAAAGAGAAACTATTCCGAGAAGATTTATTTTATCGATTAAATGAAGTACGTATATCTATTAATCCACTGAGAGAAAGACTAGAAGATATAGAATTATTATTTCATCATTTTATTTCTCAGTTTCAAAAGGGCAGAAGCATGAGGCTTTCCTCTGACGCATTTAATTTGCTCAAACTCTATAGATGGCCTGGAAATATTTTAGAATTTAAAAATGTAATTCATAGAGCTTCTCTTTTAACAAAATCGGATGTAATAGAACCTATTCATCTTCCTGAAGAAATTCAATTTAGAAATCGAAAAGACGATAACGATTTAATTACTTTGGAAGAAGTAGAGTTGATTCATATTAAAAAAGTTTTAAACAGGACAACAGATTACAAAGTTGCAGCAAAAATTTTAGGGATTGATGCCGCAACTCTTTGGCGCAAAAGAAAGAAGTATAAAATCTAGTCATCTAAGTCTGATAAGATTTGATGACTGCTTCCTCCACTTCCTCCACTACTGCTGCTTCCACCGCTACTAGAGCTACTACTGCTACTACTTTTACTTCCACTGTTACTGCTAGATCTGCTAGAACTGGAACTGGATTTTCTAGAAGAGGATTTCGAACCACTTCTACTTCCACAGCTGCTTTCGCAGCTTATTTTATACGTTTCACAACCTATATAATAAAGAGGTGGAGCGCTTGAGCCAAGCATTGCTATATAGCAGATGTCTTTTTTTTCTTCGCATTTTCTATAACAAGATGCATATTCACTTTCAGGTAAATTATTACAATTTCCAAAGTACACGAGGCAAAATAATCCGACGGTTATAATAAATTGTTTCTTCATATATAGTTTCCTATTATTTTAATTGTAGTATTTTATTTGCAGTTTGTATATAGGTAATATACGAATAGAGTGAAACTACCTAAGAGAAAGTAACGATATAGGTAACTTCACCTATGAAAAAATATAAGATTAGGGAAATCACTCATGAAATTTTTATTGCAACAGGAAAAGCGATTTTACTTTTTCGCGTTTTATATTTTATTTATGACGTTTTGGATTTTAGAGGATATTCTTTCTCTTTTTCTCCATGCGCATTGGCTTCATTATTCGCAAACGTATTTTACATTTATGGAAGCACTAATTGCAATTTTTTCAGTTCTAGGAATTTATTTTTTATTTAATGAGGTGAAGGAAAAAAAACAAGATATTGACTCTGCAAAGGAAGTGATTGAAAATCTCAAAACTAGAAATCAAAAATTAAGCGATTTGAATTTAAGTTTCTGGCACTCTATTCAGGATCAGTTTAAAGCCTGGAGCCTTACGGAGGCGGAAAAAGAAATCGCCATTTTACTCCTCCGTGGATTATCTAACCAACAAATCGCTGCAATCCGCGGAAAAAGTTTAAAGACTATTGAGAACCAATCTTTTTCCATTTATCAAAAATCAGGGACTACAGGCAAATTAGAATTTATCGCCTATTTTATTTCACCGCTACTACCCGAAGAGGAATAAATATAATTCTGTGAAATTTCTTTGACTCTAAACCAAGAATCTAAAAGATAGAATTACATATTTAACTGTATAGAGGTTTTTATCAATAAGTCAATTTTTAATCCTGAAGTTCTAGAATACCATGCATCTTGCGCTGAGGGTCTTCATGAATTTTTAGAAGAGGAAGTCAAAATTTCAGGTTTAAGACTCACTTCTTCCAATCGTGGAGGTGTTTTTTTTCGAGGAAAAAAAGCGGCTATTCAGAATTTTCTCCTTACAACTAGGTTTTCATCGAGAGTATCTTTTAGTATTTCTCAATTAGAAGTATTAGACGCAGAAGATTTGTATGAGCAGGCAGTTCGTTTACCCTGGGAAGAAATTATTGCAAAGGGACTAACGTTTAAAATTGACTCAAACACGAAAGATAGCTTGAAAGATTCTCGTTATGCTCTTTATAAACTAAAAGATGCAATCAAGGACAGGCTCAGAGACAAACGAGAAGAAGCCCCCGATATAGATAGAGACGAACCAGATATAATTATCCATTTACGTTCGAATCGAAATTTTGTGAATATAGAATTATCCGTTTCTTCTCAACCTTTCAATAAACGTGGCTACCGAATGGAATTTTTAGATGCTCCAATTCGAGAAAATATGGCACAGGCTTTGGTTCATTTTTCAGGTTGGAAGACTGACGAAGTTTTAATTGATCCGATGTGTGGTTCAGGGACAATTCTAATTGAAGCAGCACTTTTGCTAAAGAAAAAATATATCAATGAAAATCTTTTAAATAAATCTGCGGTTTATAGGATGTTATATGACATTTACGTAAGCCCAAATCAGGAAACGAAAGATCCGGAAATAAAATTATTTGGTTACGATATTAATCCTAAAGCTATTTCAATCGCAAAGGATAACGCTAAACGTGCAGGTGTGGACAAATTAATTCAATTCGAAAGAGGGGATGTATTAGATTTATCTAATACACAAAATTGGAAATCTGGACATATTGTAATGAACCCACCTTACGGAGAAAGACTTGGAACAAAAGAAGATTTAAAAATACTTTATGGTAAAATTTCTTCTCGGTTCAAACAAGAATTTTCAGGATTTAGGTTTACTGTTATTAGCGGCGACAAATCGCTATTAGGCTTCTTTAAATTAAAAGAAGACAAAGGTATGAACGTAGCCATTGCTAAAATGAAAGGTAAATTCGTATCTTATGATCTAAAATGAAAAAAACAACTGATGTATTACAAAATTTCTTTGAACTAACAGGAAATGAAGCTGATAGTTTAATTTTTCTGAAAAATTTTCGCTCTATTGATCCTGAAAAATTTGCTTTGATTTTTGCGAGTACGGAAGTTGTGCTAGAATCATTTGGTACTCTATTTTACGATTTAAAAATTCTCTTTTCTCTAGAACTTTTCCCTGTAATCCTCATCAGTCAGGATTCTATATCTTATATACGACTTTTTTTTCAGGGAATTTTTATACAAGAGGGAGAACAAAAAGAAAATAATCCAAACTGCGATATATTGCCATTTTCCGCTAATATCGAAACAAATATAAAAGAATCAATTCAAAATAAAAAAATTCCATTTGTAGTAATTGAGTCCGAAGAATTTTTTTTTCCCGTAGTTGCTGAAATCTCGAATAGACTTTTGACTTCTAAATTTTTATATCTTTCAGCAAATGGATCGATCAAGAAAGTCGGGACAAACGAAAAGATTTCAATTATCAATATCAGAAGCGATTACCAAAGTATAAACTCTGAAAACTTACTTTCACAGGAAGATAAAAATTTACTTGATCGAATGAAGAATTTGTTAGAAAAACAAATTTCTCATACTATGAATATTGCAATTACTTCGCCGATAACACTTCTGAAAGAATTATTTACAGTAAATGGAAGTGGGACTTTCATTAAATTAGGTAGTGAAATTCTACATATCCCTAATATGAATCATTTGGACAAATTAAGATTAGCCGTACTTTTAGAATCTGCCTTTCGAAAGAAAATACATCCAGATTTTTTAAATTCTAAAATAGATTCTATTTTTCTAGAAACCAATTATCGTGGCGCAGCTCTATTAAAATTAAGTGAACTAGGTGCACTTCTATCAAAATTTGCTGTCGATGAAATTGCAAGAGGAGAGGGAATTGGACGCGATATTTGGAATGAGATGAAAAGAACTCATAAAACAATTTTCTGGAGAGCAAAACCGGAAAATCCAATTCATAAATGGTATGCAAAAGAGTGTCAGGGAATGGACAAGGGAAACGATTGGAATATTTACTGGATCAATTTGGAGGTAGAAAAAATTCCGAAAGTATGTAAATATTTACGAACTCAATCACAGGACTTTATGGAATGAAAGTTTTTTTATATGACGGTAATTGCCCATTTTGCGCTAGAACGGCAATACGGCTAAGTGAAATTTGTCTGTCTCCGGAAATAAAGTTTCAGTCTTATAGAGAAATTTCCTCCAGTAAATTGAAAGCATTACATCCAACTTTAAATGAGGAAGTATTAGCGGCTAACGTTCAATTAATTTACAATGGCATTCGTTATCCCGGTTTTTTTGCTATACGCAAATTAGCTTCTCATTTAAAATTTTATCGGTATTTTTTTTGGATTTTATATTTACCTTTAGTTCCAATCATAGGAATTTTGGTAATGAATATTTTAAAAACAAGGAGTGGACGTGAATTTAAAACAGGAAATTAAAACCGCACTAGAAAAAAATCTATCTTTGCCTGAATTAAAATCAATTTTGCTTTGTTTTAAGGAAAATGGAGGTACGAGAGAAAAAGCTCATCTAAACCTGTACGAACTTTTACAATACGCTTCCACGGAAGAGGAGGATGCGAAACTTAGAGAGTTAATTGATTTTGCCATTGGATATTCAGGAAAAATAACGTCTATTTGGAGTTAGACATAAATTATACTTTCAAAGGACTTACCATATTTAATCCCTCATAAAATAACAGTCTGGAGTCTAACGCTTTTTTATTTCCTTCTTTTACCTGTGCAATTTTTTCAGGTGTATCACAAACATTCTCAATTAGGCGAAACAATTGTGCGCTATGGGACTCGTCAGCTTCTAAATTTACTTCAAAAAAAAGAGCCTCAGGAAGTTTTTCTTCTCTTCTCAATTTTTGATAGGACTCATACATTTGACCGTATTCTAATTTAAGCAAATACTCATTAGCCGGACCAAGTGCACCGAGAGCCGCGTAGAAATTAGAATTAGTTAGCTCTTTCATATCCTGGAGATACTTTCCTGTATACCCTAGAATTGATAAATTTGATTCTTTAATCCCTATCTCGTTAAGAAACTTTGTCAAGATCATTACATGAGAGGCACTTGGATTTCCTTCTCCTAATTCTTCCCAAATATTATGCACCAAAAGAATCTTAGCCTCAATATTAGAAGTTAAACTAGCTGTCCATAAAAACCAATTTACAAACTCAACAGACACAAAGTATTCCTGACTTAACCAAAGACATAAATCTTCTTTTGCTAAATGTATTTTTTTATCCAATAACCAGTCCGCTTTTAATACTGGATGATTCTCAACTTCGAACTTTAATTCTTGCGTTAGGCTCATACTAATTTACTCCTCACTTATTTCTTCTTTTGTAAATGGTAGCCATTTATTGTTCCAATCAAAATATTCCATTGGATGAAAATTCTTTTTGTAATCATAAAAAGAACTTTGCCTGTAGGCATATCCTGGATAGAGATATTGTAGATTGTGTTCTTTAGAATATTGAATTTCCAAAAGTAAAGTATAAATTCCCAATCTACGTTTCGAATAATCTGGATGAAACATTGCATAAACACTGGATGATGCAATTTCTCCCACGTCAAGAAAACTTACAGCCACTATTTTTTTTTCATCATAAACACAAACCTCTTTTAAAACACAGGGTTTATTTGCTGTATTTTCAGGTGATAAAAAAGTATAGATAGACTCAGGCCGGTTTTCAGTAAAACGTTCGGCATGAATTCTAAATAAATTTTCTTTTTCTTCATCAATAAAACAATCTCGAATAAAAAATTGTAAATCTTGATTTTTACGAATTGTTTTTTTTTGACTTTTAGAAAGCTTAAATTCATTTAAGAGAATGCGCAATGGTAGAACCTCTGCGTATTCTCCCTTTAAAACGCCAATGCTATAACGAAAAAAATGATTTCCGAAATGTCTAAACCCTGCTTCCCATAATAAATCCATTGAATCAGGACTAACTTTATCAAAATAATATTCATCGTAAATCATAATAGAATAGATTATTTTCTGCTAATTGCTTTTTTTATTTTATCAACTAAAACCCTGTTTTCTCTTTCGGTTCCAACAGTAATTCGAAGAAAGTCTTTGCAAAAATCGTCTCGGAAATAACGGATATATACCTCTTCTGTTTTGAGATATAGAAAAATTTCTTCAGCAGTAAATTTACCAGAGGGTTTTACAAATAAAAAATTAGTATGACTATCTAGAATCGTAAAGCCTAAATTGTTAAGATTCTTTTTTAGCTTTTCTCTAGATGAAATTATTTTTTTTATGACTTTCTTAAAGTATTTCTGATCTTTAAGTGCAGCTATAGCAATTTCTTGCTCTAACATTCCTAAATTATAGGAATCTTTAATTTTTATAAGCTGTGCAATATTTTCAGGATTACTTACCAAATATCCAACCCGAAGCCCAGCAAGTCCGTAAGACTTAGACAGAGTTCGCGATACAACTAAATTTTTTAATTTTTTAACTTCTCCGATTAAACTAGATCCTTCTGGCGCAAAATCAATATAAGCCTCATCACAAAGTACAATGCCATTGAAATTCTGTATTAAATCAATAATCTCTTCTCGTTTTTCTAGAATGCTAGTTGGAGCATTTGGATTTGCAAAGGTTAAAAGTTTTATTTTTCCGTTAGCTGTTTTTTTTATCTTTTCAAAATCAAAATGAAAATCTTTTTTTAATTCAACTTTTTGAATTTTAGCCCCATTTAACTGTAAACTAGTTAGTACGGGATAAAGAGAATAAGTAGGGTAGGGCATAAGAGCTATTTCCCCCGGTCCGAGTGTTGCCCTAAATAGAATCGCCAAACCCTCATCTGATCCATTCGTTACCATAATATGAGATTCAGGAATTTTGTGGAGTTTTGCGATTTCTTTAATTACATTTGCTGATACAGGATTAGAATATTTGCGAAGTAAACCTTTCGAAAGAATCGTTTTTACTACTTTTTTAATCTCAGGACTAGGTGGATACGGATTTTCATTGGTATTGAGTTTAACAATTTTTTTTGTAACAGGAGGTTGTTCTCCTGGTATATAAGGCGCAAGATCATAGAGAGAAGGTTGAAAGTATTTTTTCAAAGTCGGTTAAGTGCATCAATAAAAGATAAAGCCGATGCCTCGATTATATCAGTGGAACTTCCTTTTCCAACAACTCGTTTACCGTTTAGATTTAG
>JAGOHK010000027.1 GCA_017996175.1 Leptospiraceae bacterium | reverse complement strand
AAAGATTATAGGTTTATGGAATGATAATAGTAGAAGGTATTGACCACGTAAGCATAGCTGTAACAAACTTGTCAGCTTCAGCAAAATTTTATTCTGATTTGTTTGATTTTGAAGTCGTTGACGACTCCAATTCAAAGTTTACCATCATGACTCTTGACCCGATTAAGGTGAAGTTAGTGCAGGTGGATAAGGTAGAAAATCAGTTGAGCGGAAGTTTAACTCCAGTTCTTAGCTTTGTTATGGATGTGGATGATTTTACAGAAGCGATTTCTGAAATTGAAGACAAAGGAATCAAAATTGTAAAAGGACCTGAGAGTGCCGGCAAAGGCGAGTCTCTCGTATTCAAAGATCCGGATAACAATTTAATAGAAATTTTCTACCAATCCTGAATTAAAATCCATTCAACCATAAAAGGCATTTTGAGGAAATGTATTCCTTGGAGTGCCTTTTTTATTTTTACACAGGTCTATCTATGGACATAAAGCCAGCCAAAGAACTCATCAAACTCAGTAAAGAATTGCAGGAGAATTTTAATTCTCGTTGGAAATCTTTGAATTTGCAAACCGACTACGACCGTGTCGCGTCCTACAAAGAACAGGCAAAAGAGCCCAAGTTTTGGGATAATCCCGATAAGGCGCAAGAGATTTCCAAACTCCAAAATGTTTTAGAGAAAAAGTTAAACCCTTGGCTTGCAATCCGACAAGAAATTTTAGATTTTCCTGATTTAATTGAAATGACTTTGGAAGAGTCTTCTGATGAAGCATCTCTTCTTGCGCTTAATGAAGATTATGCTCGACTTCTTGAAGAGTTTACCAAACTCGAACTACTTGGCTCTCTTAGCGGTGAGGATGACGGCAATAATGCGTTCTTCAATATCCATCCGGGAGCTGGCGGAACGGAAAGCCAAGACTGGGCAGAAATTCTATTTCGTATGTACAGTCGTTATTTTGAAAAGAAAGGTTATCGCGTTGATATGATTGACTACCAGGAAGGAGAAGGTGCGGGGATAAAGAACGTTACCCTCCACGTCCAAGGGGAATATGCCTTCGGATACCTGAAAGGCGAAAACGGAATTCATAGACTTGTGCGAATTTCCCCGTTCGATGCTAACAAACGCCGGCATACATCGTTTGCCTCCGTGCATGTTTCTCCTGAATTACAAGATGATATTGATATTGTTGTAGAAGACAAAGACTTGCGAATTGATACCTACCGATCTTCTGGTGCAGGCGGTCAGCACGTTAATAAAACAGACTCAGCCGTTCGCATGACGCATCTTCCAACAGGAATTGTAGTTCAATGCCAAAACGAAAGATCCCAAATTAAAAACCGTGCGACTGCTATGAAAATGCTCAAAGCCAAACTCTACGAATTAGAAAAGAAAAAGTCCGAAGAAGAAAGCCAAAAAAAATCAGGTGAGAAGAAAGACATCGCCTGGGGTTCGCAAATTCGTAGTTATGTGTTCCATCCTTACAACCTAATCAAAGACCATCGTACCGATCACGAAACCGGAAACGTGCAACCGGTTATGGACGGGGATTTGGATGATTTTGTTATGGCGTATTTAAAATACATTTCAAGCTAATCAGAAATTATAATAACTAGCCGGCTCCAACTTACAAAGCCCACCTTTTGAAATCAAATTAAGTAAATCTAAATTTTTAAAATCACATTTTTCAATTGGAGCTACTACAAAAATAGATTCGCATTTTTTAAAATCTTTTGAGTAATAGACTACTTCTTCTCTTTCTGATTCTTTCAGTGCATTTGTTTTAAATTGTTTTTCTACAAACGAAAAAATTTCAAGAGCTTTTGTCGAAGGATCAACTCCGCCTGATGAACATTTACCGATAGCAATTAAATAAAGTCTTTGTCTGGCTTCATTCTCTGTAATATAACCCGGTCCGTCGGGAGTGCAGTTTATGAGGAATAATAAAACTAATAATATTTTCATGCTTAACTTGAACCTATTTTCTTCTTTTTTTGCTAGGAATACTTTTACCATTTCTAATAAATAAGTTCCGCTATTTTTCTAGAAAGGGGTATTCCCAATTGCCATCTATAGCGAAAGCAAGTTATTTAGCTTTAAATCAGAATTTACTTTTGATAATTGGTATAAAAGACTAATTCTATAATGAATACCCAAATATTAATCGTAAAAGCATTTAGCAAAGTTATTGTATATTAGACCAAATAAATGCGAACGATATAGTATTTGTAATCTTTTGCATTTTCAATAAATAAACTCAGGAGAAACAATGTCTGAACTACCACTAAAAAATTGCACCGTTTTAATTACAGGAATTACTGATTCAGGATCGCTTGCCCTTGCCATCGCAAAACAAACAAAGAAGGAAGGGGCAGAATTAGTTTGTACTGGTTTAGGAATAACCCCCTATCACTCAAATTTATCAGATAAGGCAAAATCATATTTAGAAAAAACCTATTCCGATTTCCAAGAAACAATATCTAAAGAACTTGGTAAGGATACTATTACTTTGCCTCTAGACGTAACAATTGATGAAAGCATAGACTTTACGACAAAAGAACTCGTGGCAAGAGGAATCCAATTAAATGGACTTTTGCATTCCATCGCAATGGATAAAACAATTCGTGCTGGAGCGGTTAAACCTTTAATAGAAGTAACCAGAGAAGAATTCATGGGAACAATGGATGTTTCTGCTTACTCTCTAATCGCTGTTACCCGCAGTTTATTAAATCAAAATGTTTTACAAAAAAATGCTTCGATCGTTTCGCTTAGTTATCTTGGTGCTGAAAAAATTGTTCGTCATCCATATAAAAATGTAGGTGTTGCAAAAGCTGCACTCGAGCGGATAACACGGGAGTTGGCTTTCGAACTCGGGAAGTCACACAATATTAAAGTAAACTCAATTCGTTTTTCTCCATTCACCGGAAGTAAAGCGGGTGGAGCAATCCAAGGCTTACAAGAAGCTCTGGAGTTCGCAGAACAAAATTCACCAATGGGCAACGCATTACCGGAAGACCTTGGCTATGAAGTTGCCTATTTACTCCGTCCTTATGGTCGAGTAACAGGCGAGATCAGGCATGTAGACGGAGGTTATAATATTAGAGGGTAATATCTATTTGCCTAATATGAAGATATGGATTCTGCAAAAAGTGGTCACTAGCGATAGCGAGTAATTTTCGTTACTGATGCGATAGTAAAAATCTAAAAAAGGTTTTTCTTTCGTTAGCCGCTTACGAAAATTGTATAGATTCGGCAGGCTCACTACAAGTCGAAGTGACCATTCACAAAATTTCACCCAATGATTCAAAGAAACTTTTCTTTCCTAAGAACTTTTACTGTCTGATTAAACGCAATCATTTTGTATTTGGGAAAATATTCTTTCTGCAAATGTGCAAAAACTTTTTCTGTGGTTTCGGATGAGGCAAGAATTTCGATACGTATATTTCTTCCTTCCCAACTATCGTCTCTGCGCTGACTAAGTCCTTCGCCATGCGCTTCACTGATTGTATAACCTTTTACACCTAACGTCTTTAATTCAGAAATCAGTCGTTCTTCTAAAACGTCCAAAGAGATAATTGTAATTAGTTCCACCGGATGTAAGTTCATGAATTTACTCCATAAATTAGTTTTGCTATTGTTAAGTAAAGAGGTAAGCCAAAGATAATATTGAAAGGAAATGTTATTGCAAGCGCAGAAGTGAGATAGAAAGTTGGGCTTGCCTCGGGAAGTGCAATTCGAATAGCTGCTGGTGCGGCAATATAAGAAGCACTTGCACATAACACTCCAAAAATAGTCGCACCTCCAAGAGATAATCCCAATATATTTCCAATAGATATTCCGATGCAAGCATGAATAACTGGCATAACTAGACCGAACGCAATTAAGAAAGGACCCGCCTTCCTTAAATCACTGAGTTTTCTTCCTGTAACAAGCCCAACTTCTAGTAAAAATAATGTAAGCACACCTTTGAACGGGGTATCAAAAAGAGGGGCTACTTGCTCAAAACCTTTCTTCCCTGAAAGAAAACCGATGGTAAGTCCTCCAATTAGCAAAATTGTTCCACGTCCTGCAAATAATTCATGCAATAAATTTCCCCAAGACGAATTTTGATTATCCCTGGATTGTGTTCTAGCCAAAAAAATTGCGACGAGAATAGCCGGAACTTCCATTATAGCAAGCATAGTTGGCATAAATCCTTCGAAGCTAATACCCATTACCTCCATATAGGACAGACTTTCACTAAAAGTTACAGCGGATACTGAACCATAATGCGCTGCGATTGCAGCAGCGTTGACTATATTGAATTTTCCAAGCTTATTTAAAATAAAATAAGACCAGATTGGTATCAGACAACACATCAGAATAGCTCCAAAAGCAGGTTTGTAAAATTCTGACATAGGAGTAGCAGATAGTTTTGCTCCACCTTTTAATCCAATTGCAAAAAGTAAATAAATGGTTAAACCAATGTAAAGTCCTTCGGGAAATTTAAGATCACTCTGAATAAGTGTCGCAAAAATTCCAAGAGCGAATGCTAACACCATTGGTGATAACAACTTTGCTATTAATGAATTAAAGATTTCCATTATTTTTTCTCCTTTGAAATTTTATTCAAATAGTTTTCAGGGATTAATTCTACTTTGCCGCTTTTAATATAATAAACAGCACCTACAATTTTAATTTCTCCACTTTTTACTTTCTTCGAAAGAACCTTTTCTTGATTTATCTGGGCAAACAAACTACTAAAAAAGCTCATTACAAATAATGAGTATATAGTTTTTTTCATTTTGTCCTCTTTATTTTGTGAATCTTTTTACAAAATAAATTATACGCATATAAATTCAAGTATTTTAATACATGAATATAAATTCATGTATTAAAATTTTAAGTGTTCAAATAACCCGTAACCAAGGTAAAAAAAGTTTTTTTAAAGTTTGAAATTGTATAAAATAAAATATCCGCCAATTTAAGCAGCTACACTGTTCTTTTCTCTTTCTTATTTATGCATTCTAGTAGATTTTATGACTTTTTGAGGGTGATTCATTTAGCAGGTTTATTTATTTTTCGCTTCCCGAACGTAAAATGCTTGAAATTCTAAAACCAAGCATTATGTTATTTGGATGAATTTTAAATGGCTTTTTCTTTTATTCTTTACTCTGATTCAATTCCAACTTTCCGCTTTTCCGATTTCTATTCGTGATAACTGGTTTGTCAAACAAGATTACGATCTAAACTTTTCCAAAGATCCAACTAGTTGGGAAAACTTTAAAGAACTCTCAGTAAGATCCACTGACATAAAAGACCTAAAGGAAAAAAAAATCATTGAACTCAGTTTCTTTAAACAAGTAGAAATTTCTGAAGAGGATTACAAGAAGTTATCCGAAAGTGTTTCCATTTTGATTCCCTATATTAGCAACGCTTACGAAATCTATTTTAACGAAGAAAAAATTGCCTCCGGTGGACTTGTGGTAAATGATGAGTTTGTGCGATATGAGTTTCGTAGGAACCTAGTTGCCAAAATTCCTACTCACTTAATTAAACTTGGAACAAATGAAATTTATATAATCATCAAAGGTGTAAAAGGAGAAGAGATCGCAGTTTATGGAGATTCTGATACTGCAATTGATTTTCATGAAAAGAATTTAGCAAAAATCTCTGAGAGAATTTCTCTCATGCTGCTATTTCTTTACGGTTTCATCGGGTTTTATCATTTACTCCTATTTGCCAAAAGAACTAAAGAGAAGTATAATTTTTTCTTTGGTTCATTTTGTATTATGCTCTCCATCTATTTATTTACAAGAGGCACAACAGTTTATGAACTAGGATTGGACTCCATGTTAGTCACTCGTGTGGAATATTTTTTCCTATTTTTCTTTGCTCCCTTTTTTGTTGCATTCTTTGAAAATTTCATCCAGGGCAAAAATAGAATGATTACTAAAATTTCATTTGGAGTATCATTCCTATTAGCCGCTCCTATGTTTTTTGTAGGAATTGTAATTGCTTATAAATTACTTTTTATTTGGCAATTGACAATGCTTTTAGCAAGTATTTACTTACTTTATTTAATGATCTGGGGAATTGTAAAAAAACACCCTGATTCCAAAAGACTTTTTTTTGGATTCATACTTTTATTAACCTTCGGTGTTTCTGATATCATTGGTTCGCTCGCAATCGTCAAAGGTTGGGGCAATTTCGGTCTACTGCAATATGGATTTTTTAGTTTTATCATTGGAATTGCTGCCGTACTTGCGAATCGATTCCTGAGAGTTCACAACGAAGTAGAAGAGCTAAATGCCACTCTCGAAAAAAAAGTAGAAGAACGAACTAGAGAATTACAAAAAACTCTCACCCAAGTTCAAACTCTAAAACTCCAACAAGACGGGGATTATTTTCTTACCACTTTACTCATTAAACCTCTGATGGTGAACGAAGCAGTGAGTAATAAAATCAAAATTGAATTCTTCATTAAACAAAAGAAAACCTTTGAGTTCAAAAACAAAACCTACGAAATCGGTGGAGATATATGTATCGCAAATAATATCAAACTCCGAGGAAAAACTTATTGTGTGTTCATCAACGGAGACGCAATGGGAAAATCCATTCAGGGCGCAGGTGGTGCGTTAGTTCTAGGAGTTGTATTTCGCTCCATCATCGAAAGAACAAAAATATTTAAACCCAATATGGAATTATTTCCAGAACAATGGTTAAAAATTTGTTTCATCGAATTACAAAACGTATTCACATCTTTTGACGGAAGTATGTTAATCTCTATTGTGATGGGGCTAATCGAAGAAACCACTGGAGCACTTTTCTTTTTAAATGCAGAACATCCTTGGACGGTTCTTTATAGAGATGGAAAAGCGGAATTTTTAGAACACCAACTTTATTTACATAAGGTGGGAATGTTAGGTTTAGACGGAAGTCTCACGATTCAAACCTTTCAAATGCATCCGGGAGATTCTATCATCATTGGCTCCGATGGACGCGACGATATTATGCTCGGGATGGACACAGACGGACAGCGCAATATCAACGAAGATGGAGACCAATTTCTAAAACATGTAGAAGAAGGAAACGGAGAATTAAAAGGAATCACAGATGCAATTTTAAAAATGGGAGAGTTTACGGATGATTATACTCTAATTAAACTTTCTTATCTGGAAGAAGATAAACCTCTAGTCGAAGTGAGTTCTGAATACTACACGTTAGTAGATTTAGGCGATATAAGTTTAAATCGAAAAGACCAATCTCATGCGATAGACGCCTACAAAAAAGCACTACAGATTAAGAAAGATAAAAATATTTATCATAAACTTTTAGATATTTACTACTCACAAAAAAACTATAAAGAGTTCATTGTACTTTGTGAAGAATACCTATCTATCAATCCAATGGATTCAGAATATTATTTTAAAATTTCATACTCGTATAAATTCGAAGGGAATTTATCTCTTGCAATCGACTACGGTGAATGCCTGAAATTACGAGAGCCTAGGAATATAAATAATCTTCTAAATCTTTCAGACATCAATAGAAAGATTGGAAATATTGCTCGTGCCAATAAACTTCTCTCGGATGTTATGTATCTCGACCCTGGTAATCTAAAAGCTCAAGAATTACAAAAATTGTTAGAAGAAAAATAGATTTCCAAGAATCTTTCAAGTAAAATGGTTGATAAAGAGTTATGAATCCAAGAGAACTAATTTATGAAACTACTTTAAAACAATTTTTCTTCCGTTTAAATCCGGAAAATGCGCATGAGTTATCGAAAAATTTACTCAACTTTGCCAATTCCCTGCCATTCGTATTTCCTATTTTAGAAAAACTTACCAACTATGAAAGCAAACGATTGGAAGTGCAAATAGCTGGAATAAATTTTAAAAACCCATTAGGTATGGCGGCAGGGTTTGATAAAACTGGCGAACTGTATCCATTTTTAGCAAGGCTTGGATTTGGACATGTTGAGATTGGCACAATTACCGGAGAAGAACAACCTGGTAATCCTAAACCTAGAATTTTTCGCTACGAAAAAGATTCTGCGTTAGTCAATCGAATGGGATTTAATAATCCGGGTACCGATAAAGCATACCAAACTATTTACAAACAGACAAAAACCATTCCAAGAGGAATCAACGCCGGTAAAACGAAATTAGTCCCTGTTGAAAATACAGTCGATGATTATGTGAGAACTTTTCAAAAATTATCCAGCTTAGGCGATTACGGGGTAATCAATATTAGCTCTCCTAACACACCTGGGCTTAGAAGTTTTCAAGAGAAGGATGCGTTTGTAACTCTTATAAAAGGTATAAAAAAAGGACTAGGTGGAAACTTTTTAATTCCTACTTTTATTAAATTAGCGCCAGACCTAGCAGATAGCGCCATTGAGGAGTTACTCGATGTTATCCTTGATTTTAATTTAGCAGGTGTAATTCTTACTAATACTACAATAGATAAAAAAGTACTTTCTAACTATAGGGAAGTGGAAGATGGGGGAATTTCCGGTTTGCCGCTTAGAAAACGCTCTACTGAAATAATAAAATTAGCCTATAAAAAACTCCAAGGACGAATTCCCATCATTGGAGTGGGCGGAATTGATTCTGGAGAAGCTGCATTAGAAAAAGTTCAGGCTGGTGCAAACTTAATTCAAATCTATACTGGCTATATTTATAAAGGTCCACTTCTTCCTTTTTCGATATTGGAGTATCTGGATAAGTTCATGAAAAGACAGGGAGTAAAAAAAATCTCTGAACTAGTTGGTACTGATACTAAATCTAAATGATAAGTATAATTGAAGTATCCAGCACAGAAGAACTAAAAATTGCTTTTGAGATTAGAAAAAAAGTTTTCGTAGAAGAGCAGAATGTTCCTTTAGAAGAAGAATACGATGAATTTGAAGATAAATGTTTGCATATATTAGCTTTCCTTAAAGAAATTCCAGTTGGAACAGCTAGAATGCGGATTACCCCAAAGGGCATAAAACTGGAAAGATTCTGCGTTTTAAAGGAATATAGAGGATTAGGAGTCGGTAGAAGTTTAGTAAAGAAATTATTAACCGCTTGTAATATTGAATTAGAAACGCAAGTCTATCTCTATGCTCAATTGAGCGCCGAAAAATTTTATGCTAAACTTGGTTTTGAAGCGATAGGAGATACTTTTCTAGATGCAGGTATTGGCCATATCGAAATGCAGTACAAAGAAAAAAGCATTGCAAAATAAAATTTATATTGCTTATAATAGTGACCATGATAATTTATTATTCAATCGTCCAAGGTGAGTGTTAAAAAACATTATGTCAGAAAAAGATCTATTTATCCAAATGCCTGACAATTCCTACGTTATGTTTCTTCCACCTGATATGGAGTCAGTTCGCCAATTTCGCAAACAACTACGAGTTAGTTTAAGCCAAAATTCCTTTGGAGAAGACGACATCTCTCAAATCGTTCTAGCTGCTGATGAAGCGCTTACCAATTCCATTACTGCAAACGTATCTAACCAGAGTGAAGAAACAATTATTTGCAGATGGAGAATTGAAAACTCCAAATTTACTCTTCTGATTTTAGATTATGGACGTGGATTAAAAATCAGTGAAACTGTAAGCGATGATTATGAGCCTGCTCCACGCAACCTAGATAACTATTTAGGTGACATCAAACAGCATCAATCTGACAGTCCCGGTCAACTTCCATTTGGAGGAATCAATAAACCGCATAAGAATATGGGCAAGGGTTTGAAGATTATTCGCAGCCTAATGGATACTGTAAAAATTTTATATCACAATAACGAAACAATCACAGATAATCCCTTGGATAACAAAATCAACGGCTCAATCGTTGAATTGCAATTTAACGCAGAGAATAAACATAAAAACTAATTTTCAATTTTTGAATTCAATTTTTCCATGTAATTCATGAGTTACATTCACTCCGTAGCAAGAGAAGTTCCTGCACAAACTGTCAAACAAGAAGATGTAAGGGAATTTGCAAAATCCATTTTCAAAAACTCTGACCTAGATATTGATAAATACCTACCAGTATTCGAAAATTCTAAAATTAAATCCAGACCAGTTCTAAAAGATATTTCTTGGTATGGAGAAACAAAATCTTTCAAAGAAAAAAATGAACTCTTTGTCATGCATGCAACTGAAATGGCAGAAAAATCTGCAAGACTTTCCATCGAAAAAGCAAACCTACTCCCATCAGAAATTGATATTATCATTGTAGTTACAAGTTCAGGATTTGTTACACCTACTCTTGACGCAAAGTTAATTGACCTACTAGGTCTTTCGACTGACGTCAAACGGATTCCAATCATCGGACTCGGCTGTGCAGGAGGGGCTAATAGCATTGGACGAGCCGGAGAGCTTTCGAAACTTTACCCAGATAAAAATATTTTAGTAATCACAGTCGAAACATGTACACTAACGTTTAGACCCGCAGACAAAAGAAAATCTAACCTCATCGCGTTATCCTTATTTTCCGACGGATCTAGTTCGATGATTGTCTCCGGCAGAGAAAAAAAGGACTCCATCCAAATCAAAACAAATGCTTCTAGAAAATGGAGAAATTCACTCGATGTAATGGGATGGGAAATCGAAATGGACGGATTACAGGTAGTATTCGATAAATCAATTCCCGGACTCATTACAAAGAATTTTCTAGAATTCTACATGAAATTCTTAGGGGAAAATAAAATTCAGAAAGAAAAAATCAAACACCATCTATTTCATCCGGGAGGCGCTAAAGTGATTGAGGCATTTGCGAATGCGCTTACAATTGGACAAGAAAATTTTTATTATTCTATGAAAATTCTACAGGAATATGGAAATATTTCCTCTCCTACTATTTTTTTTGTAATAGAAGATTTTTTAAAAGATCAAAATTTTACTGGGGGCGAATTAGGATTATTCTCTGCAATGGGACCTGGGTTTTCTTCCGATTTAATTTTATTCGAGACTACCTAATTATGATACTTCATCTAAACAATGCAAGGACTTGGCGCGGCGGCGAACAGCAATTATATTATCTTATTATGGGACTTGCTGAAAGAAAAATTCCCCAAATTTTAATTTGCCAACCAAATTCCGAGTTAGAAGCTAGAATTACAAATAAAATTCCTTTTTTTTCGATTCCCATGTCTGGAGAATACGATATATTTGCCGCCAGAAAAATAGCTAAGATTATCAAAGCAAATGATGTCAAATTAATACATACTCATACCGGAGCTGCACATGGGCTAGGATTATTAACCAAATTATTTGTTCCAAATGTGAAGTTAGTAGTTTCACGAAGAGTAGACTTTCATATTAACAAAAACCCATTAAGTAAACGAAAATACTATTCTAATAAAATAGATTATTTTCTTACGGTTTCCAACCGAATCAAAGAAGTATTAATCGAAGACGGAGTCGATCCGGAAAAAGTCATTACTGTTTACAGTGGAATCGATTTAAAAAAATTTGAAACGATAGGCGATAGAGATCGATTAGTCTACGAGTTTGATTTAAAGCCAGACACAGTAGTAATCGGAAATATTGCAGCCCTTGTAGATCATAAAGATCAAGAAACTTTGCTCAGAGCAATTCCATTGATTCGTACAGAGCAAAACTTTCGATTTTTCTTAGTGGGCGATGGCGAGTTAGAATCTAAGCTTAAACATTTAGCGAAAGAATTAAATATTTTGGATAAAGTTATTTTTACTGGATTTAGAAATGATATAATTGACTTCTATGCACTTTTCGATATTTTCACTCTTACATCCAAAGAAGAAGGACTTGGTACCTCTGTCCTAGATGCAATGGCAAATAGCCTCCCAATCGTTGCAACTAACGGTGGTGGAATTGGTGAAATGCTTCAGAACGAAAATGGTGCGTTACTCACATCAGTTGGGGATTACGCTGCATTAGCCCAACATTATAAGACATTAATTGAAAGTCAATCTCTTCGAAAAGAATATGGAAACAAAAATAAAGAATTCGTAAAAGCATTTTCAGTTGAAAATACAATTCAAAAAACTATACAGGTCTACAAATCCTTACTATAAAGGCGGGTACTATGAAACTAATTATTATCGACGGACATGCATTTGTATTTAGAGCTTACTTTGCATTCCAAACGGCTAATCTCACTAATTCGATAACTGGCAAACCAAGTGGTGCAGTGTTTGGTTTTTTTAAAATGTTGTTTAAGATCATAAATGATTTTAAGCCAACCCATATCGCCATGCCTTTTGATCCCGGAACTCCACTCGAAAGATCGCAGGTTTTCGAAGCCTATAAAGCCCAGAGAAAACCTATGCCAGAGGATTTAAAACCACAAATCAGTGAGGTAATCGACATTACCCGCGAATTAGGATTTCCTGTAATGCAAATGGCAGGTCATGAAGCTGATGACATCATTGGAACTCTCTGTAAAAAATTTGGTACTAAAAAAAATGAAATTTTAATTTTTTCTGGAGATAAAGATTTATACCAAACTTTAAATCCAAATATAAAAATGTATAGAGGTACCAAGGGAGCAACAGAATTTATCGAGATTGATGAAAAATGGGTGATGGAGAATATAGGTATTACCCCCGCACAAGTTACGGACTATATGGGAATAGTTGGAGATAGCTCTGATAATATTCCAGGCGTCAGTGGGATCGGAGAAAAGGGTGCAGCAAAGCTAATCGCAGAGTATAAAAACCTAGAAGGAATTTATAAAAATCTCGAAAATATAAAAAATCCTTCTCTCAAAGAAAAATTAATTAAAAATAAAGATAATGCCTTCCTTTCTAGAAACTTAGCAACTCTCAGGTGTGACTTAGAAGTAAACTTCAAACCGGAAGACCTAGTTTTACCCAAATATTTAGAGATCGAAAAAATTACACATTTCAAAACGAGAGGCTATAATCGGTTATACTCTGATCTCGCCAAACAAGCAGGAATTAAAGCAGAGCCGAAAGCTAAAGGAGATAAGGACTCTGATAGTAAAGAAATTTTAACTGAGGATACTTCCAATAATGCGAAAGGGAAATACATAAGAATCAAGACTGAGCAAGAATTAATTAAACTAGTAAAAGAATTTCAGAAGTCAAAACTATTCTGTGTAGATACTGAAACTACATCCGTTGACCCAATGCTTGCCGAGCTATTAGGAATCGCACTTAGTAAAGAAGAAGGATCTGGTTATTATATTCCAATCGCTTACAGCCAATCCTTGTTTGCAAATAATTGTCTACCGTTAGATACTGTGGTTACTCATATTAAACCGCTTCTTGAAAATCCTAAAATAGAAAAAGTAGGACAGAATATCAAGTATGATATGATTGTTCTAAAAAATCATGGAGTTGAAGTCGAAAATGTAACCTTTGATACTATGCTCGCTAGTTATTGTATTCAACCTGGTTCCAGACGACATGGGATGGACGATCTTGCAGAAGATTATTTAGAGTATAAAACCATTACTTACGATGAGCTAGTTGGATCAGGAAAGAAAAAACAAGAACTTTTCAATGTAGATCCAGATAGAGTCACAGAATATGCAGCGGAAGATGCTGATATAACACTCAGACTCTACCATACGCTCAAAAAAGAATTAAAAACGAGTGAAGCAGAAAATACTTTTTACAAAATGGAAATGCCTCTCATGCCTGTTCTAATGGACATGGAAATGAAAGGTATTGCGATTAACGCTCCTTATTTTAAAACTCTATCCAGTAAATTCCAAAAAGAAATTGAAAAACTAGAAAAACGTATCCATGTTCACGCTGCCAAAACATTTAACATCGCCTCCACAAAAGAACTCCAGAAAGTATTGTTTGAAGAATTAAAATTACCCGCAGAAAAAAAAACACAAACGGGTTATTCTACAGATCATAGTGTCCTTGAGGGACTTCTCGGAATGCATCCAATCATCGAGGATTTGTTGGAACATAGAAAATATACAAAATTAAAATCTACCTATATAGACACTCTCCCGGAATTAATTAACCCGAAAACAAAAAGAATTCACACTAGTTACAATCAAACGATAGCCGCAACAGGTAGACTTTCTTCAACTGATCCGAATTTACAGAACATCCCAATCAAAGACGAAGAAGGAAAACTAATTCGTCAAGGTTTCATTCCGGAAAATAAAGATTATCTCCTACTAAGCCTGGACTATTCTCAAATCGAACTTAGAATCATGGCACACTTCGCTAATGACAAAAACATGATTGAAGCTTACAAAAAGAATGCAGATATACATAACGAAACCGCGCAAGCTTTATTTGGAGTATCCGCAAAACAAGTCACTCCAGAAATGAGAAACAAAGCCAAAATTGTCAACTTCTCCGTCATATACGGAGTAACCGCTTATGGGCTAAGTCAAAATTTAAAAGTTTCGAGACAAGAAGCAGGAACATTTATTGATAAATACTTCTACCAATTTCCTGGTGTTAAAAAATACATGGAAGATATCTGTGCTAGTTGCGAAGAAAAAGGATATGTGGAAACAATAACAGGCAGAAGACGTTATATCCCAGAGATAAAATCTTCCCGTAGACAAGAACAAGAAGGTGGCAAACGCATAGCAATCAATAGCCCCATTCAGGGAACTAGTGCTGATATGATTAAAATCGCAATGCTTTCTATTCATGAAAAACTAGAAAAGAAAAAACTCAAATCCAAACTCATTATGCAAGTCCATGACGAATTAGTATTCGAAGTTCATAAAAAGGAAAAAGATACTGTGTATGATCTCGCAAAAAAAGAAATGGAGACTGCGATCAAACTAAAAATTCCAATTATAGCTCAAGGAAAATTTGGCGAAAATTGGGATGAGGCACATTAAGAGGTATTTACTATGGGTTCAATATTACTATTAATTATTTTTATTTCTTTAATCATTATTCCGATACATCTCTATCTAAACAATAGAGGCAAAGGGCAAACTTTTTTATTTTATGCTGGTTTGTTGTATTTGGTAATTGGTCTATTGCTTTTGCCTGGTTTTTTAATCTATGTAGGTATTGGATCTTCTGTTGTTGGAATTATTTATTTATTTTTGGGGAAAAAAAATTTACCTCTTCCATTGCAAATCCTAACTGCAATCACACCGATCCTACTATTTTCCGGATTAAGTTTTTATTCGGAACCTTCTAGTAATATTTTTTTAATTCCGAAAGGATTAACAGGGCGAATCGTAATTATCCACGGGTGTAAAAATGGGGCAGAAAAAGAATTTGATGGAATGAGTCGAATTTATAAAATCCCACAATCAGGAATTTTAAAAACAAAGTTTTCCTTCGCTGGAAATGCATTTGACTCACTTCATTCTAAGTATTATTATATTGACTCTTCAGGAAATAGGGAAGAAATTTTAGAAGAGGCTAATAAATTTCATCCACATGGACTTTGGACTCTCCAGCATGAAAAGAAAGGAGATACCATTATTGATTTTATCCTAGATTCATTACAAGAAAATCCCCACACTTATCAACAAGAGAAGAATCCGCTTTATCAAAAAGAAATTGATTCTTGCTTAGAATGAAATAACAAGACTTAGCCGCAGGGAACGAATTTCATTTAGTATCGGTTCTCTGTATAGGAGGTAACTTGAAAGTATCTCCGCGTATGCAACTGCGGATTCACTTCTAGAATTACCCGATGTTGGATTTGTACTTGCAAATTGAAAGAAGGTTGGAGCGGAAAAATTTTGATAGAATACATAGAGCCTGTCGTAGTCTAAACAAATTGATAAAGATAGATTAGAAAATAAAGGACGATGGTAATCAAGAAAAATTCTTGTTCCATAAATTTGTGGTTTTTTTTCTCCATAAAGAAAATTTGCAACAACTAATTCATTTGAAAAATTTCCAGTCAAAAAATCTACCGGAAAGCGAATAACTCCAGTTTGCTCAATTTTTCCTGAACTAGATATTTGCCCCTGATCTTTAGGTATATGATATAAGGATAGAATTAACTTTCCATTGTCAAGATGTTTAATAAAACTAAGTCCAAGAAATAGCGCAGAAGTACTGTAGTTACTATTTGCATTTACTATTCCCAAAAAGCCAGGACTGTAAAGTGTAGTTTTCTTATCATATTCAGAGCGGAAGTTTCTCAAACTTAACGAGCCGCTAATTGTGAGGTTATTTATTGTTATTCCAACCGCTCCATTATAATTAGTATTTGTGGACTTTGACTCGATAGTTCCTTCGCCTTGAAAAAATCCAATCGTCTCGTAGGCAAACTTCGATTTGACCCCAGAAAAATTTAAACTATTTATTCCAAGGTTTTCAATTCCTGCTTGTAAATGCAAATTTCGATTTTGATAAGTATAATTAAATGCAAGAGGATTGAAAACAGATGGGTAGTATTTTTGTGTAGCTTTTTTATTGATAGCTCCAAAACCAAGGGCAAAATCTCCACCTGCAAGAAAATCATCCTTTACATATCTCGATAAAAATTCTGGATTGGAATCAGAAATCGATGTTCCGAATTTCATTTCAAAGGACGATTCACTTGAAATCTGACTTTGTAGGGAAAATAAAAACCATACAACAAAGAATACGTTTCCTTTATTTTTTTGAAAAAGCATCTTACGTTGTATCGTATTTTTTAAAAATTATATTGATTCACTTTTCAACAAAATCAGTATGTATTTTCCCTATTGAAATAAGTTTACGGGAGAGAAAGTAGTTGGAGAAGTTTCTCGTTTTTTTCAACAGAGCGGTTTCCTGTATTCAAAGGTCCAATATCGATTACCGCAGCTTCTTTTATATCACAAGTAATTATCGATTGAACGCCACCCATTGGAAATCCAATAGTACGAATATTTTTAATACAATCATTTACACTTTCTTTGTCATAATTTTTCTTAGGATTAATCTTGATGACAACCGGTATAATCCAATCAATGAATGCAGGCTGAATCAAGTGAGCTGATTTATAAGGTAGAGCATCCTTTGCATTATTAGAAAAATAAAAATTATCTATTGCCTTTGCTTCTTGCTTTAGTCGATTAATTGCTTCATCCCCTTTAATTAAGTTTTTTTTGTCGGGTGGGAGTTGCATACACGAAACCATGAGAATTAACATGGGGATAATGATTGTTTGCTTTATCATATTTTTTTTATTCATTTTCTCGAAAATGAATCTCCTATTAAAGTATAACATGAATATCTATTTACAAAAAAAATAGGTCAAGTAGAATATTTAAGTAAACCTTAAATTACTTTAGTAAGGTTCTACACAGGTTGACCCTATCACTGCGTAAGCCTGACTCAAACCCGGTCCATAATAACCCGACCAAAAACGGGGATTATCCCAACCACCATCTTCCCAATACAGGTAACGTACTCCAGACGGATAAGCGTTAAATTGATTTTTGAAAATAGTGGTCGAAGTTCCGGCATTTGTAATTGCAATCCCTGCTCCTGCGACTCCCATATTCCAAGAAGCGACAGGAGCATGAGTTGCATCCCTAAGTTCTACTTTGATATAGCCGCTGCCGTATCCATCGAGTCCACTTGGAGGATTACCAAATTTTTCCCCTACTAGAATTGTTGGAATTGTATCAAGGTATGCACTTGAGTAACCGGCTGCCACCAAATCTATTTCCTGAGACTTAGCTCCAAACGAATAAGAAGTGCGAAAACCAATTCCAGGGATTACCCCGCCCGCCCAACCATCGCCAGTTTCAGTAACAATTGTCCAGTAAGAAAGGTTTCCCTGTTCCGCATAAGCATTATTTAGCGCTTGATTTAAAATATGTTTTAATACTCGCGGCGGACTACTTCCAACTCCACTATTTGCAACAACAGAAATATCTCCCATCATACCACAAGTCCCCGAATAACTAACAGTAATCGCTGTTGTTCCCTGCCCGCTTACAATAGTCGAATATGCAGGGACAGTCCATGTATAACCTGTTGCCCCACCGACAGATGTAATAGAAAAACTTGTATAAGGAAGAGTCGCCGGAACAGTTATAGGACCAGGCATACTAGGAGTAACCCGAATATTTAAAACAAAAGTAGTGCTGCCGCCACTATTTGTTGCAGTTACTGTATAGTTACTGCTTGCTGTGAGAACAGTCGGAGTTCCGGATAATATGCCAGTAACCGTATTAATTCCAAGCCCAGTCGGTAGTGCTGGACTTACCGAATAAGAAATAGGTGTTCCAGTAATAGTGGGGCTAATGGAAATAGCCGTCCCAGTTCCGAATATAAATGGATTTGTTGCATAACTTAAAGCAGAAGGTGGTGTATCATTTACAGTAAGGTTCATATTAAAAGTAGTACTGCCGCCACTATTTGTAGCCGTTACCGTATAAACTGTATTTGCCGCAACAACAGAAGGAGTTCCGGCTAATACACCAGTCGTAGTATTAATCGCTAGCCCACTAGGTAAAGCAGGGCTAACAGAGTACGAAGTAGGAGTTCCTGTGACAGTGGGACTTACAGACGTAATAGTTACTCCTTTTGTGAAAACAAACGGTGCACCAGCATAACTAAGAGAAGTCGGTGGAGAATCGTTTACGATAATATTTAAAGCGAAATTCACACTCCCACTAGAATTGGTAGCAGTGACAGTATAAATAGTCGCTGTCGTAATCACGGTGGGTGTACCACTCAATTGACCAGTAGATGCGTTAAGCGAAAGACCTGCCGGAAGGGAAGGACTAACTGACCAACTGGAAACCGTCCCTGTAACTGTGGGGCTAATAGCCGTTATAGTTACGTCTTTAGTAAAACTAAAAGGATTCCCTGTATAACTGAGTGCAGTGGGAGGCGCAATATTAATTGCTATAAAAATATTTGCAGTAGTACTGCCATATAAATTAGAAGCCGTAATGGAATAAGAAGTTGAAGCCTGCGTAACCGTTGGGGTTCCGTTTATTTCACAAATAGAATTTAGACTAAGTCCTGTAGGAAGTGCAGGAAGAGAAGAACAAGAAGTAGGTGTACCGGTATAACTAGGTGCGATAGTTGCAATCGCTAAATTCTGAGTAAACGTAAAAGGTGTTCCTGAATAATTTAAAGCACCAGGAGCTGCTGTATCTACTTTAATCAAAATCGTCGTCGAAGTACTACTATTTGAATTGGATGCTGTGATCGTGTATGAAGTAGATGCTTGTATAATCGTTGGCGTTCCACTTATAGCACACGTCGTTGTATCCAGACTCAATCCAGTTGGTAATCCTGGAACAGAAACACAAGAAGTAATGCTTCCTGTATAAGTCGGTGTGATATTGGAAATTGGAATTCCCATCGTAAAAATATAGGGACTTCCTGAATAATTTAAACCAGATAACTTATCCGAGAATAATAAATCAGCTAGTCCCGCATATTGTGCATCTTCTCTTTCTACGGAAGGCTGACAGGAATGAACACTTATAGAGAGCAAAATTATAATTACAAAGGATCGAATTTTCATTTTTTACCTATTTTTTTCTGAAGACAACTATTATAAATGAGACTAAAGAGTTTATCAATTAATTTTTGGGTATTCTCTATTTGAGAGCAAAAAAATAATAATTTACCATACTAGAATAAACAAGTGTAAGGAAGGAAATTCTTAGCAAAATATTATTCCTATTAGCACGAGACGACTAAAAAATATTTCTTTTTGCAATTAATTTAGTCTTTGTTTTTAAGGTATATTGTAAGGTAGCGAGGGCAAAATGCAAACAACGCTAAACAGTGACATTTTTATGGAGTATTCCTTTTTTGTGATGATTCTTTTCATCATTACGGAACTAATATTATCTTATTGGCAAGGTAAAAATTTTTACCGATTGAATGTTTTAATCGCAGATGTAAGTACCGGAGTAATATTCGCACTAGTCGGGGTCGTGATACTTGCTGGCGCTTTGGTTGTATACAATCAAATCGAGACCTCTTATTCTCTATCTGCTTTAGGATATAAATTTTTTATTTTAGAAAGTCCTTTTTCCTTTTCCCCAAGTTTTGCAGTGAATTGGAAAGCTTTGGGTGGATGGACATTCTCAATCATTCTATCAGATTTTATTTATTATTGGTTTCACAGGCATTGCCATACGTTTAATTTTTTGTGGGCAACACACGTTACCCACCACTCTACACAGGAAATGAATCTATCTGTGGCATTTCGGGGAAATGGACTGCAGAGAATTTTTGAATACACCTATTATTTGGCAATGGCATTTTTAGGAATTCCTTGGGCTATGTTTCTACTATCGCATCGAATTTTAAAAGTGTATCAATTTTTTGTCCACACAAGGTATTTCGGAAAACTCGGAATTTTAGAAACATTCATGGTTACTCCTTCCAATCACCGTGTTCATCATGGAACACAATTTAAATACTTAGATAAAAACCACGGTGGAATTTTTATTATATGGGATAGACTTTTTGGAACGTATGAAGATGAAACCGATGAGCCAATTTACGGATTAACAAAACCAATCAATTCCTTTAACCCTATTACTGAAAATTTTCATGTATACTTTGATATATTTAAAAATCTTTTTAAAGTGAAATCAATCAAAGATGGGTTGGGTCTATTTTTTAATTTGCCCGGATGGAAACCAGAATATTTAAGAACTCCAGCCGATGAAATTAAGGAGCCTGCATATACGGAAAAATATGATCCCAAACCTCCGATGGGTGTTATGATTTATATTGCTCTACAAACATTTGTTCTAATGGCTGTAGGACTAGTTATTTGGAAATTTGCAAAATTAGATATGGAAGACGGAATTACATTTACTATTGTTTCGATCATTATTGTCTTTAGCCTCTTCTCTATCAATCGCACAATGGAAATGAAACGCTGGTCAAGAAGAACAGAGGTTGTAAGAAACGCATTATTCGTTGCTATTTTTATCTATTTTCTAAAGTATTCAAGACTACCAAATATTGAATACTTCGCGTTACCATTAACCGCTCTATCGCTGATTTCACTACTTTGGATTTTAATTAAGAGAAAAACATTCTTTGATCTTACAAATATCAAGGACTCTTGGTATTAGATAACGTGAATTCGAAGTAAGGATTTTGAATTTGTCATTCCCGAAATTTTCGGTCGGGAATCTGTAATTCTAAGCAGGATTTTATATTACTTGAGATCCCCGACAAAAGAACTCGGGGATGACAAGTGACAAAAGGTATTTAATTCTTATTAGATTTTAATTGAATGAGTTCCTTTTCAGAAGGAAAGAGCTTATTAATCCGAAGCAATTCATCGCTTAGATTCAAATAAGCTCTTGTATATTCGTTATGAACTTTACACTTCTGAACATCTATTTGGCAATACCCTAAATCTACGAATGGCGGTATAATGCTCTTAGTCTCTCCAAGCCCGCCCGTAACAGATTGAAAGTATAAAAACTCATTATTTATCCAACCAAATATATTTCCATAAGCAAAATAGGCGGAGTTACCTTTTGTTTTGCGCAAGTCTCTACCAATTGCACTAAAGTAAATTTCTCTTTCCATAAAACCTAGAACAGTAGGAACAAAATCTAACTGAGAAGTAATATCTGTTCGGAGGTTAACATCGACTTTCCCCGGAGCATAAATTAAAAATGGAACATGTCTATCTTCTAAGTAATTTAAAAATCTATGATGAGAATGATCGGATACAAAAAAGAAAATAGTATCTTTGAAATAATCTGATTTTTTTGCTTTCTCCAAATATTCATGAACTGCCCAGTCAGCATAATAAAGAACATTTAGATATTCATAATCTTGGACTGTGTTGTCGAATAATTTGAATTTGTCGTCAGGAACTAAATACGGATAATGCGTAGTACCCGTATGAATTACTGCCATAACGGGCTTATTTTTTGGAACTGCTAAAATTTTATTATGGAGTGCATCAAGGGATGATTCATCTAAGTAACTCCAAGGTCCGGTTTTATATTCAGGATTTTTTTCTAATTCGTTTTTTCCAATTAACGTATCAAATCCCCAATGAAACATGATACTTCCCTTATTATTAAAACTTAAATCTGTTCCAGTAACAAAAACTGTTTCGTACCCGAGGGATTTTCCAATATTTCCAAGTCCCGAAAAACGGCTTAGAATTTGCGGTGTCCTAACAGCCGTTAGCCCCGGTCGGTCAGGAACTCCACCAATGAGAGCCATGAGTCCATTCGTAGTTCTTCCTCCACTTGCAAAAAAACGATTAAAGAATGTTCCCTGCCTAATTAATTTATTAAAATGAGGAGTGACTTCTTTTCCATTCACTTTACCTGAACCAATGAGATCTACGTATTTTCCAGTCCACCCTTCAAGCACAAGAATTACTATATTAGGAAGAGGTTTATCTGTCTTAGCTTCTACTTTACGGAGTAATGGATATTCTTCACTGATAAATTCTGCCCCCGGGTAAGAAATTTCTTTTCGAACAAGTCGAACTGCTTCGTCTTTCTCCATAAAATGGCGGGTGTCCACCTTGGTCATCTTCATATCAGTCACGACCGTAAAACAAGGATTTAACGCTAGATCGTTCATAATACTTTCCTTACTTACGATTGCATCACTAGTCCGAAGTGGGCTAGATTGAAAACCTCCGCGAATTCCAAGCACTAGTAGACTGACTACAAGAATGAATTGAAGTAGCGCATAATGTATCTTTATCTCACGATGTTCGTATGGATATTTTTTTTGAATTCGGTAAATTAAATAGACTATACCAGATATAACTAAAATTCCGAACAAGAACAAGAACGGATTTTGCGAGAACGCAGAACCCACAAGTGGAAGAAGTTCAAATCCAAGATAGGCAAATGCCTCGTATCCCAAGTGTTTATTTCCGTTTTCATAATAGATCACATCTGCGATTAATAAAAAGAGTAATGCTATCATCAAAAAAGAGGGAATACTTCTCCAAACAAATCGAACAATTTTATAACGGTTCAAAAAATGGATCGAGGACAAAACGAGTGTAATCCCAAACAAAATACAAATAGCCGCAAGATCAAAACGAATCCCAAGTAAAAATGCTTTGAAGATTAGAAAAGGTGTTCCTTCCTTGATTCGGTAAGAATAAACCAGAAAGAACGTTATACGATAGATTGAAAGTGCAATAAAAGAAACAAGCGCAATCACCAAGTGAAAACGAATGTAAAAAGGAAGTTTATAAAAAAGATTTTTCATTGTCATTGTTTTGGTTTTACTATTTTAAATATTTTACCTGTTTGATAATCGCTAAGAAAAATTTCTCCAGATTCATCTTGTCCGAAGGTAGAAATTAGTATATTCCATTTTCCGAGAGTTAGAACTTTCTCTACCTTTTCCTTTTCTTTTGGTATTGCGAATGCCCAGATTTTTCCAGTAATAAAATCTCCGAATACATAGTGGTCTTTTAACTCAGGAAATTCACTCCCTCTGTAAACATACCCCCCTGTAATAGAATTGCCTTCCGTTCTTCCATATTCATAAATCGGACTTTCATATTTCGAAGGATCGCAATTACTTTGAAAACAGTGAAGTCCTTCCATTGGACTCCAACCATAATTTTTTCCAGATTCAATAATATTCACTTCTTCGTATTTATCTTGTCCCACATCGGCTAATAGCAATTTTCCGTCAGGCGAAAAAGAATACCGCCAAGGGTTTCGAATTCCGAATGCAAAAATTTCCGGTTTTGCTGTTTTATCATTCACAAACGGGTTATCGATTGGAATACTATAGGGTAGTTTAGTAACAGGGTCTGGTTTGGGATTAATTCGTAACATACTGCCTAAAAGAGTTGACAGGTTCTGCGCATTACCCTCTGGATCAGCCCTCAGTCCACCATCACCAAGTCCGATATAAAGAAAACCATCTTTCCCAAACGCAAGCTGACCTCCATTATGATTGGGATAGGGCTGTTCAATTTCCAATATAGTTCGTGGTTCGACTAATTTCATTTTACCCCAATCATTCGGATATTCAATCTTATCCTCTTCTATGATAGTAAAATCTTTTCCGTTTTTATCAATTACATAGTTTACATAGATAAGCGGAGTTTTGGGAAAATTAGGATGAAACGTTAGACCCAGGAGCCCTTCTTCGCTATCCGTGATAACTTTCCAAGAATGCAAAATTCTAGATTTTTTTTCAGACCTATCAAATAGAATTAAATTGCCTGACTTTTGTAAAAAAAATATAAAAGGAGAGTTTCCCAGAGGGAACTGAATATCAGTCGGTTCTTTTATAGTGGCTACTTCTTGTAATTCTATATGAATTTGTTTTCGATTCAGGTCTTCCCCTATAAAAGCAGGTTTGGATTCTAAAACTTTATTGTCAGTTTCATACTTTTTAGTGTAGGATTTCATGACCTTGCGCCCTAGGTCTTTACAGTGAACGATAAAAAAACTATTGAACAATAAAAATGTAAGAATAAATTTCAGACTCATAAAACATAGATTCTTTTTTACTATCAAAATTCAATTAAAAAAAGTTCTAGAATTATAACCCCCAATACATCTTCCAAAATTCTTCATTAGGAGAATAAATTTCTTCATTTTCCACTCGTAACATATCTTTAATTCCTAGCACATAATACATATCTACCTCTCCTTTGTTCTTTGCATTTACTTTACCTCGATATTCGCAATCGAAAAATTCCTTAATCAGTTCGAATGTTGATCCACTGATATTAATTCGATTAGGAGTTCCAGAAGATTCCATCCTGGAAGCAGTGTTGACCGTATCACCCCATACATCATAAGCAAATTTCTTTTGCCCAATCACACCAGCCACTAGAGGACCTGTGTGGATACCAACTCTTAGCTCCCAGTAGGGATGCCCCTGCATTTTTTTAATCCGATTCATTTCATTCATAAATGCTTGAATTTCTAGTGCAACTAAAACTGCATCGACAGAATTTGTTTTATTACACTTTGGAATTCCTCCAACACACATGTAACTATCGCCTATCGTTTTTAACTTCTCCATATTATACCGTTCTGTCAATAAATCGAACTGACGAAAACAGCCATCTAACTCTGTGATCAATTCAGTAGGAGTCATATTCTCTGCTATTTGTGTAAAGCCTTTAAAATCAGTAAATAGAACAGAAACAGAATCATACAACACAGGCTCAGTATATCCCTTTTCTTTTAACTCCTTCGCAACTTCCTCTGGCAGAATATTCAAAAGTAACTTCTCGGATTTTTGTCGTTCCCTTTCGGTTTCTTTTTGTGCCAACATAGCGATACCTTTTTCAAGTTCTGCCTGCTCTCGCGCCAAATCAGCAGTATGCTTGGATTCCCGCACTTCTTTAAATAAATTAGAACCGTGGATAATACCTGCTAAATGCTCCCCCAGAATGGAAATTTTAGTAATATCTTCTCGTTTTAAATGTAATTCTCCAACATTATACAAGTCTAAGAATCCGATTGGCTCATTCTGTAAAATAAGAGGAAGCATTAATACGCTCTTTGCCTTGATTAATTTCACGAGCAGTAATTCCTCTTCGTTCAGAATTGAATATCGTATCCTAGAATAAATAAGTTTTTTAGATTTGAATGCCATTGCATGAGCACCTTTTACATCCTGGACTCTTGTTTCAGTATTAATTACCTTTTTGACTTCCTCGAGCGAAATAAAATCAGGAAGAGAGTAATCTATTATTTTCAATGTTTGTTTATCTGAGCTAACAGTGCTTAACCCAAAGTGTTCTATATTAAAATTTTTCTTAATATACGAATGGACTTTGTTCATGATTGTTTTTATATCTACTACTTCATTCAAACTTTTAATCAGAAAATTTAATTCTTCAATTTCTTTTTTCTGTTTTTCTGTTCGAAAGAGCAAATTAACAGTATTCACAACTCCAGCGATTTGATTACAAAATACATTTATTTTCTTAATATCAGCTTTATTTAATTGCATCATACTTTCAATATTTGAAAAAGCCATGAGTCCAATCGCTTTTTTATTCATGAGTAATGGGACTTCCAATAAAGAAAGGGAACCAGTTGCATTCTTTATTTCTCTATCAATTGGAAATTTCAATTTTGCTAAATTTTTTGCAAAGAAAGGTTCCTTCCTTTTCCATACGATAGCCGATATACCCCCTTCCCTATTAAGCGGAATTTGTAAGTTCTCCATATAATGATATGCGTTATCTGGAATCTTAGTATGACTGTATATTTTAAACGTTTCCAAATACTGTTCTTTGGCATCCGGCAAATATAACCAAACCGCAGCAATATTATACTTCTGGTAAACATACTTTGAAATTTCAATAAACACTTGTCTCAAATCAGAATAGGAATTGATTATATTTGTGAAATTATTTAATGCCTCAATATCCTCTTTTGAACTGTTTAACTCGCGAGTTCTTTCCTCAACTTTTAATTCGAGTGACTCAGTCAAGTCCTCAACTTTCTTAAATGCTTTAGAAAATTTTAACGATAAAATCATCGCCTGTGAAAATATCATCACCACAAGCGCATAAGGACTAAAGAAACCGGTGTGAATAATTTCTCTTGAATATAAAATATCTTGTATTACTGTGACGGCTAATACTAAAAAGCCAAACAAAGAAAGAATAGAATATTCTATTCTTTTTATGACTGAATAAACTAAAACATAGAATAAATAAAGAATCGTAAAGACTAAAACAAACTGGTAAAACTCTGCGGAATTGGAAAAAACACTTACTGGAGTTAAAGATGCAAAGACAGTAAAACCAATTGCAACTAAATAACTAATATATTTTATATATCGATTAAATTTATTTTTAATGCCAAGGGCAAAATAGTGAATACCCACAGGAGCACAGAAATACATAGATCCATATTCCAATAAACAGTAGAATTTATATCCTAAATCTGGAAATGCCTCTACGAATAAATATTCACTTGTAGTAATTAAACGAATAAGAACGGTTATGCACAAAAAAGAAAATAAGAGAGGAGAAAACTCTTTTTTTCGAATCAACCATATTAATAAATGATATACTCCGATGATAAAAATAATTCCGATTACAAATAATTCTGTACCACGAATTTGATTGACCAGAGAAAGAACTTGAGTTGATTTTCCCAAATAAAGAGGATTCCAAAGACCACCTAGTCTATTGTGATAATTAGAAACCTGTACAATTAATTCTAAATGATTGCGGGTAACCTGAATTAGCCCTACCGTCGGTAAATGCATTGCCTCTGCTTTGTCACTTACTACCCCGACCAAACCAGCAGTTTGTATAAGCTTAGAGTCCGCATAAATACGATAAGCAGTTCCTTGGTATTCACTTCTAAGTGCTAATATCTCTCCGATCAAATAATCAGGCATTATCACCGTTAAGCGATAGGTGGCATACCCATCTCCTTCCAGGATCATCGAATTATTTTCTAACTGATGCCCATTCCAAGAATGAGGTACCGGTATGTAATCAGGAACTTTTACATTTTTAGAAGAATCTCTACAATTTAATTTAGAATCTTTACAAGAAAAATTTTCTGATGTAAGTAACTCGTTCCAGTAGAATTCCCACTCCCCATCTAATTTTTTAATTCCACCTTGTCTGTTTTCGAAATCCCATTCTCGTAAATCCAAAACTCCTTTGGTAGCCTTAGAGTGAATTTCATTTTTTGAAACACGTACGCAAGATAATATACATAATAAAAAAATGAATAGAGCGAAAAAGGATTTCATTTGACAATCAATTCTTTTTGCCTCTCAAAAATCAAAACTTTTTCTTATTCAAGAACCAACTCAATATTCAAATCAGTATTGATTGACAATTCATAGACTTGCTTAAGAGTCTTAAAGAGGAAATCAGCTACTTCCTTTCGATCTTGGTCAGATTTCACAACCAATTCTCGATAAAAATTTCCTTCGCTTTTTTCAGGAGGAATCCATCCTAAACTTCTAAGCTGGCTTTCTTTATTCTGGTCTAATTGAAATTTAGGAGCAAGGAAATTATTGCTCACTGCCTCTACATAAAGAGTATCTCCACCTTTTTCGCCAGAGGCTTGTATATAATATTTTTTTTCTTCGCTGACTTTGTATATTCCCGCCTCCCCTTCCCTATGCAGTCTATTAAGTGATTGACTAATACTATCTAGATGATCATTCATAATGCTTTCCTTTTTTCTATTTATTTAATCAGAGGTTAATTTGCGTTATCCGATCCACAGATTTCGAATACTATATAGGTACTACTTCCGCATTCGAAATTTGAATAATTCTAATTCCATCCAAAAATTTATATTTTAATTTCACAGAAATATTTTTTATTTTCTAATTTTTCAGTTATATTTCCTTTTAAGATTTCAATTCTTTTTCGAATAGTTCTACTTCCATTTCCGAAATGATGATTTTCCACTTCCCATTTAGACTCTGAATTCATAGTTAGAGACAATTCGTTATTATCCAATTGTAATTCCCAAGAAGATATTCCTAGTCCATATTTTAAGTCATTGTTTACTAATTCCGAGATGATATGGATTAAATTAGATAATCTTTCTTTATCAAAATTTAACTGGTTCATTTCTCCTAAGAATTGAATGTTAATTTTTCGATTTGCTTTTGAATACCTTCTGACCAAAAATAATTTCAGACCATCTTCAAAATTTTCTTCAATCTTGTTCATATCCTCAAATACAAGTAACCTAGTTCTTAGACCTTTTAGAATTTCATTAATTGAATTCACAATGTTTTCTTTGGCATAAGAATTGGAAAATGAATCCATAGGAAGGCTATTTAATTGGATAGATAAATCTAGGAGTTTCCCTCCGAGGTTATCATGAATATCCGCAAATATAAAATCTCGCTCCCGCACTTTCGTAAGCTCTTTTTCTAGAGAAATTCGTTTTTCGTATTCTTCTTTGACTTTTAAATCGGCAATCACCGATTCATACCTAATTTTAAACCACCAGTAATTAAATACTCCACCAAAAAAATACGTGGCTATATGATAAGCCCATGCATTAATAATTGGATAACTAATTTCGCCCTCGGAAAATAAATAAGTACGAATACAATAATAAGAAATTAACACAAACCAGAAAATAAAATACCCAATTGGATTTCCTAAAAAATACATAGAGTAAATTAAAATAATGATAATGTCGGCAAACCATATAGTTGCCTCATGAAATGGAAGATCCGTTGCATGTAACTGTGTTTCAATTTCTGAAATGAAAATTAGAAATAGAGAAACATTGCTAAAAAAATTCATTTTTGAAAGAGGCAGTTTTCTTAGATTGATTGTAATTGGAATCAAACAAAGCAGTAAGATAAGGATTCTTAAAAATACTCCAATGTAATAATGATTATAATAATCTAGAACAGCATAAAAGGAATACCCAATGAATCCAACGATGAAAAAATTTCTAAGACCAGCTTGCGACTTATTTAGAAAAACCGCACTTATAGTCGGATCAAAATCAAAATATTTATCATAAATTTTGTTTAACATAGTGCACCTAACGTTGAACCAAAACACCCTTCGTTTAGTATATACTCAGGGTGAAAATTAATTCTAATTTTGCAAGAAGATTGTCATTGTTTTTTCAAAGTAGTAATAGTTTTGGTATCACCTTCATCGAGAGATAAAGTTAAATTATCCCCTTCCAAAGAAACTTTGTAAGTATCAGGTTCCAATTTGGTAGGAATGTCTTTCCCACAAACACTCATAGTTTCTTTTGTTGGTTTAATAGTCAGGTTCGTTCCATCTGAAGTATAACTTCCTTCCGATGCAACTTTGACTTCGCATTCTCCACCGTCACCGGTCTTTGCTTTCCCTTCATTGTTGATAGTGTAACTATCCTCTGTGAAATTTGCGTGAACATTTGCGGTTAATACTGCTTCGCCGTTTGTAGTTACTTCTGCATTGCCTTGCCAGTGACCAACGAACGAGTTGGAAGACTCCGCTGCTTTCTTGCAATTATAAGAAAATAGCAAGAGAATGGAAATGAAAAATATAGATAAAATTCTATACATATCTGCCTCTTTTTTTTAAAGTTAAGGTGAGTTCGATGTAACGGGAGATTACTCACTGTCACCCCCGAAATTTTCTGTCGGGGGTCTAAATTACTGTAAAATCCTGCTTAGAACTAGAGATTCCCAACAGAAAATTTTGGGAATGACAAATCCAAAATCCTTACGCCGAACTCACGTTAGCTAGGCAGGTTACGGGGTGCCCTATTGGACTGTCAAATATTTTCCGTTGGAAAAGAAAATAAAATGAATGAAAAATCGAAACTTGTCTAATGTTGTATTTTGCAGAACGCTAGTTGTTATTAAATTTTTATCAAACCGGTAGCAGCTTAAAAATACCAACTTATGATGAAATCCCTTACATGGGAAAAGGAAATTTTAAATTGATGAAAAGCCTACTATTTATTTGGATACTTTGCCTTGGATGTTTAAGAACGCAAAAATCTCCCTTTGATATTTCAAACCCAAGTGGATCCGGTGCCTTTGGTGCGTTAGGAATTTCAATTTCAGGATCAAATTCCAGCAGCAATTCAGATACTTATACATTGACAAGTCTATCCTACACACCGTCTACTGTAGTATTTGCGGCTAACGTTATTATTACAAATATGGTTCCTATAGTGACCGGAACACCGGAGGCTTATTCTATTTCGCCTATCGGTAGTCTTCCTGCTGGTTTAAGTTTTGATACTACTACAGGAATTATTTCTGGCACACCTACTACTGTTTATGTAACGCCGATTCCGTTTACGATTACTGCGACAAATTCTACTTCCAGTGTAACGGCTAATGTAGTGTTATCTGTAGTAACTGCAATTAGTGGATTTACTTATAGCGGGGGAGCTCCCACAGGCGGAAGTATAATAAATATTGGAGGTGTAACAACAATTAGATCCACCAGATCAGTTGCATTCTCTCATAGTCCAGCAATTAATGGAACATCTCCGACCTATTCTATTTCTCCAGGTTTACCTGCGGGTTTATCATTTAACACTACAACGGGCGCAATAACTGGTACACCAACTACAGCACAATCAGCTGTTACTTACACAGTTACTGCAAATAACTCTTACGGGAATTCTATTACTACATTTGATATTGTGGTACAACCCTTAGTTTTTGTTGCAACCTTTGGAGTTAATGGAGGACTCGGAATTTCCAAAGATGGTGGGGTAACGTATACAATGAACAATAGCATGGGGACTTCTGTAGAATCAATATCTGTTTGTAGCGATTATACAATATTTGTGACTGACAGGACTGGCGGAAGTGGTGGAGTTTATAAATCTACAGACAATGGTGTAACTTTTGTATTAAAAAGAGGTCCATTTCAAACTTATTCTGTATATTGTGATCCCTTAAATTCATCAATAGTCTACACTGTAGCAGTTGATGGTGCATCGACGCTTCATTTTTATAGATCTACGGATGGAGGTTCCACTTTTTCAATAGTGTCCGACACAATTACAACTTCGAATGGAATAACTAGTTCGGGAACTAATTATTTTTATTCAAATGGAGGTTCTGTTGGAACTGGTGGTGCATATAAATCCACTAATGGAACTAATTTTAGTACAACCATTCTTTCTTCTTCAAATTATGTGAGTGATATTTATTCTAATGCATCGATTTTATATGCTGTAGATTCTACAAACAAACAATTGTTAATATCTTCTGATAATGGTATTTCATTCCCCATAACTAAATCTTTCTCCGCTACCCCTGGAAAAATTATGACTTCAAGTGATAATGTAAATGTATATATTACTTCAGGAAGTGGACTTTATGTTTCAAATGATAGTTCAGGTTCATTTAATTTAAAAACAACCGCAAATGGATTAAATTCAAATTCTCTTGCTAATGTATTCGTATATCAGGATGGAAAGGTTTATGTAGCTGCAACTGGTGCTGTCAACATTTCTAATGACAATGGAAATTCATTTTCATCTTACAATTCTGGGCTTACTAATACAAGCTTGATGGATATATTCGTAAAGTGATGGTTCTATTTTTTAGCGCATACTCATGAATTAACGTGAATTTGGTTCAAAGAATTTAAACTATTTGATAATACTTTAAAGGTGTCATTCACGAAATTCTCTATCGGGAATCTATAATTCTTGAGACCCTCGGTAGAGAATTTCAGTGGTTGTAATAGCCGAATTTTATTACACCGAATTCACATGATATAGCTAACTTTTAAACGTGCTTTAATAGCCCTAAATGTCCGAGGCTATGGTATTACGGTCCGGATACACAACGCGTATAGTGGGTATTAGACTTACTTGTGAAGGTCAAAATACCAGCAAAAGAAAGACCCCACGCCAAACCCGTATTTGGCAAGTATGAAGTAGAGCTCCAATAAACGTCGATAAGTGTAGCAGGAAATACTGTTGTGTCAATTACTGGTGCTGTCGCTTTTATTGTATCCACGATTGTCATTAGCTCATTGTTTTGAGGCAAACGCCAAGTTCTCCCAACAAGGCTTAGCCCACTACAATAGGTAATTGCGTTTGTCCACGTTGCAGTAGTTGCCGTCCCGGAACAAGTTGTATCATTCGTCTGTCCCCGACTACACTTCTGCCAAATAAGCCCAGTAGCATTATCCTTTATCGTTCCATCTCCATTATCAATAGAACTAAACCTGCTATCCTTAGGTGGTCCGGATATACAGCGTACATAAAAGTTATTTGTATTTGCATCGGTACTCATAAAGCCATTGTAGAAACCCACATACCATGAAGTATTGGAGACGAACGGGGTAGAAGTCCAATAAGCATCGGCGACTGTAGCTGGAAATGCCGTAGTATTGATGGCAGAGTTTGACTTACCAAAATCGAGTAAAGTTTCCAATTCCTGTATACTCGGTAATCTCCATGTTTTTAATCCAGCATACCCGTTCCCATTATTTGCAGAATTTAAAGCGCTGCAACCGTTAGTTGGATCAGCGCTAGCATTTACCCAAGTCAAAGTCACAGCAGTTCCAGTGGCACAATTGGCTCCACTTAATCCTTGCGAGCAAGTTTTCCAGACAAGTCCCGTAGCATTGTCCTTTGTAGTATAATTCGAAGTATATGTCGCATGTTGAGTTGGTCCAGTGTAGCCTCTTGCAGAACCAGTTTGATTTGTTCCATTATCTCCTACTGCATAAACTGTAGTTTGTCCAGTTTTTAATGGGGGATAACTGAATATACCGCTTAGCGTGGAAACAACGCTATCAGCCATGCCAGATTTGATTGCAAATGCCTTTACCGTTTTACCCGCCAGAAACCAAATATGCACTGCAGTGCTATACAACATAGAACCGTTCGTTGGAGTTGCCCCATCTATCGTATAATAGATACTTGTCCCACTGGTAACAGTAGAGATACTCACATTTTGCGCTGTCGAATAAAAACTAGCAACTGGACTAAATGTAGGTGAGGCTACAGGATAGCCTATAGTGTATGAAGCAGTTGCCAAAGAACTATCTGTCATACCTGACTTCACAGCAAATGCTTTAATCGTTTGTACTGTCCCATTTCCTGCTACAGAAATTGTTCCTGTGTATTGGGTTGATGCTGTTGTAGGCGGAGAGCCATCTACCGTATAATAGATAGTTGCCCCTGAAGTGGTTGTGCTAATAGCAACCGTTTGATCCGAAGTATAAGTTCCCGCTATTGGACTAAAGACTGGCATTGCTACTGCATCATAATTAATTGTATACTCAGCAGTTGTTACTGAACTATCTGTCATACCAGCCTTCACGGCATATGCTTTAATTGTTTGTATAGTCCCATGCCCTGCTATAAAAATCGTTCCCGTGTATTGGGTTGATGATGCTGTAGGCGGAGAGCCATCTACCGTATAATAGATAGTTGCCCCTAAAGTGGTTGTGCTAATAGTAACCGTTTGATCTGAATTATAAGTTCCGGCTGTTCGATTAAAGGTTGGTGTCGCTACTGATGTAGAATCATTTGCTGCTGTTTCAGCAACACCGTTACTAGGTGCTATTGACCCACCCAATAATGCCATAGACCAAAGTGGAGTTTTTTTCTTTCCCTCGCATCCAACCATGGAAAAGATACCCACGAGTATAATAATAATTGCCCCGAACAAATTACTAATTTGTTTTCCCGAAAAATCTTTTTGCATTACGTTCATTTTTCACCTCAATATAATAATAGTTTAGGTAGAATGTTAAATACCTCCTATTTTGTCTAAAGAAATCATTTGAATTGTAAAGAATTCTGTCCATAAGATTTTAAGTTTTCGATAAAAAAAGCTAACACTCTACCTTTAAAAATAGGTAAAAAAACGTACGAAATAAGAAGAAAAGAAATTACTCATTCACTTTTAATTGAACCTCGTATCGCTATTTTTGGCGTTTGGGAATACCCTATTTTTTACACAAAGGGAAACTACTTTTGGCAAAGGGTATATAAAATTAAAGGTTGTTTTATAAATGTTTATAAGTGCCTCTGCGGCAAAAATATATTATCCACACCTCAATCTCAACCTAAAAACGCATACAGAAAAAATAAACCATAAATAGAAGGGAGCACAACAAACATTCCATACTTAGTGAAGTTATGAATTTTTACAGCGCGGTGTTCGTATTGGACTTGGATTAATTGAAGCATAGATACATTGAGGATAACACAAAGCATTAAAACGATATACGTTAGAATCATAAATTTATCAGCAATGGTCAAATAACTCACAGGCGGAATTTGATTGGTGATGGAAAGATGAAACATAACAGAGGCGACAAGACCGGATGTGCAGATTCCGAGCCTATCCTTGACTTTATCAATATCCATGATGAAGCTACAGGTAACTAAAAAAATAATAATTAAGACGGGTAGAAAAGTTTTAAAAAAAGCATTCCATACTATTTTCTCAATTGTGATGTCCAAACTCACTAGCGAATAACTCTCATTAAACACTTTATAATGATGGTCTCTTTCTCTAACTTTCCAACCTCGGATATTCCAGCCGGTAAATGCTATCAGTTCATCAATTCCAGATTCATTTTCTAGAATTGTATATTTAACAAGATCGTTTTTATATTTTTTGTTTTCAATGATGATACTCAGTGTTTGTTCATCGAATGGAAACCTACGAAGGTCAACAGGACTTGATAGATTTGCTAAAATTCTATACTGAATTAAATTATCTCCCTCTGTATAAATTTTTTCGGAGTGAGTAGCCCTTCCATTCATAAATTCAAAACTATCTAAAGGGTATTCTGGTTTTTTATCGGTTTTGAGAGTTAAATAAAAATCAATTGTAAAACTGCCAGTTGACACATCGAACTTTCCAATATTTACAATATAGATTCCTAAATTTACATTTTCCGCAAAAACAGAAAGCGGTAAGAAAAGAAAAATAAAAAGTATTCGCCAAATCTTCATAAGCCACACACTCTTCGATTTATCAATATTCAAATTTAGTAATTACTAATCGTTGTTCGTTTGGTTTAACGATATTAGTATCTGCAATTAAATTACTTATACTTTCTTTGAGTAATAGTCCCTCTTCCTGTTTTGGGTTTAATCTTAATAATTCGTCCAAAGAGCGAAGTGCAGAATTGTATTGGGTCGCAAATTTGTAAGTCTTAGCTAGATGAAGTAAGTTTTCTTCATTATAAGGATCACGAGTTCGAAAAGATTCAGAATACTCAATTGCAGATTCGAGACGATTACAAAGCACAAGTGCTTTAGAAATTTTTAGCAAGTTTTCACTTTGATCTGGATGTAAAATATGGTAACGTATTAGTAAATCTGCATATTGCAAATAATCCTTTTCGACTAAATAAATTCGTTTAATTAAATTAAATACTGGGAGTAACAGGTGTTTGCTGTTAAAATTCTCCTTCAATAAGTTTAGAGCTTCTTGGTTCTTGTTGTTCTTATGAAGTGTTGTCGCTTTGAGTAAAATCTTTTTTTCGTTCTCTGTCATTTCAGGCGAAGTCACTTTGTTTTGGTTACTGAATTGAATTGTTATTAGCGACAAGTCATCTTTTAACTCTCCTATCTTGGATAAATTATCTACGACTTGAGGAATATTTGCATTTGCCTCTTCTACAACTTTTAGAAATAATGTCTCATCGTGATTCACCTCCGAAGTTCCGGCGAGTATTATATCATCTCTACCATCGGAACCTGCAACCAATATATCGCCTGATTTTAATTGAAACATATTTACTTGGAGTATATTAAATTCTTTTTCGGGGGTTCCAATTTTCGTAAGTTGCTCTTTTGTAGAAAGAAATGTTGCCTTCCCATCACGATAAAGCACCGGATAAGGATGTTCCATATTTAAAAAATATATAATTCCATTTTCTTCATCTATCAGTCCCATAACAGCAGACATTAACATGGTTCCATCGAAGGTAGTAAATAATTCGTCTAAGTCGGTGTATAAATTTCTTAACCATATCTCAGGAAGCATATTAGAGGATAATCCCATTTTGACTCTGATTAAGGCAGCTTTAACGGAAGTACCGAATATAAGCGCTCCACCTGCTCCTTGAATAGATTTTCCCATTGCATCTGCATTTACAAAAAACAGATAATTTCGATTTTGTAATTTAATAGATTCAGCAATACAAATATCACCACCTAATTCTGAATTCCAACTACGGAAAGTAAATCGTTTAAATTGTTTTACAAAAATATCGCATTTGAGTTTATCCTGATTTTCAATTCCAGTTGATTGAAGTGGACTTAATAGAAGTGATGTTAAAAAATAATCACCATCCTGTTTTACTTTTAAATCCTGTACCACTTTTAACGTATCAGAAAGTTCCGCTGTTCTCTCAATGACTTTCGTTTCTAAGGATTCATTCAATTGCAAAAGTTCTTCCTGACTTTGTTTTCTATTTTCAATCATCGTATTGAACTGGCGGGTAATATGACCTAACTCATCCTCATACAAAACATTTACCTTATGGTCTAAATTATCTTTTTTAATTTCTTCAATTCCATTTAGAAGATTCATTAGCGGTTTAGAAAGATTAAAATACACGAATATAAGCAAAATGAAAATAGTGAACACAGAGGTTACTACTACGTAGCCAGCAGAAAGGTAATTGATTTCTTCCATTGAATCTAAAATATCTTGCGTGTAAACACCTGAACATACAATCCAATCCCAAGCCCAAAAGTATTTTGCATAAGTAGTCTGTGGTTCAAATATGAGTGGACTATATTTGGATTGCCATATATAACTTACGAATGCATCCGAGTCACGTTGAGAACTCAAAACTAAATCATGAAAGATTGGCTCACCTTTAGGACCTTTCGTGTCCATCATGTACTGCCCTTCTAGCGCAGGTTTGAGTGGATGCATCACCATATATCCCTTTCCATCTAGTATGAAGAAATATTCCGTTTTATCATAACGCATATACTTTAGGTTTTTAATGATAAGTTCTTTTGCCTCTGCAATTGTTTTCGGTTGAGTTGGATCTGTTTTCCAAGCTTCCTTCCTAACTTGTTTTTCGTAATGATTCATAAGAGAAACAACTGTATTCACAACAGCTTTTAACTTTCCTCTTCTCTCTTCTAATTTGCCTGTCTCAAGGAGAGGAAGGACTTTTACAAAAAGAATCACGGAAAATAGTAAAATAATAAATATACCAAGAGAATTAACTTTTTTTCTGAGAGATAATTGAGATAATTTCATTTTTGTTTCCAGAAATAAATTTGCTTTTTAAAACAGAAATACCTATAGTAAATGCCAAAATAAATTAAACATTCGCACCGCATTTGCTTCTACCAAACGCTATTTTCAAAAAGCCAATTGGGTAATTACTTTTGGCGTTTGGTATATATATCCACTTCTCATAAATAAGTTCCGCTATTTTCTTAAAAAGTGGTATTACCGAATGCCATTTCTAGCGAAAGCAAGTTACCTAGTCTTATATCGGAATTTACTATCGGCAATTTGTATATTCTCCACAAGAAATCTAGGTTAAAAACTTGTCAAGAGTTTCCACTTAATAGCACTAACGTCCATTTTTTATGAAGGAGTCCATTCATTAGTATTATCTAATATTATCAAAATTATTTTTTGGTTTACTTAATTCTCAAGCTTGCTTTAAAATTTTTCTTGCGATAAATCCCTTTCTAACGATAGTACATTATTAAAATGAAATACCTTATCCCACTATTAATTTTTTTATTCTTAAATTGTTCGAGCACAAAAGAGAGTAAACCTTCAGAGGTAAAATCTCCCACCAATTCAGGAAGTGGAAAATCCTACAACGATCTAGTGAAACAAGCTATAGATGATCCAGAAAAAGGTTCGTATAGTGAAATTCGAATTTCTTATTCCGAAACCGCATTTTATACTCCCTATAAATCACCGGACGGAATTCAAGAAATGGAAAAATTACTGAAAGCAAATAAAAATGAAGAAGTTATCAAACTTACTCAGAAACATATTCATAATCATTTTGCAGAATTGGATTTGCATTATTATGCTTTGGTTGCATATAAAAATTTGAATAAAGAAGATGGTTTCAATTGGCATCGGTTTGTTTTAAATCGACTTATCAATTCTATTCTCAAATCGGGTGACGGTAAATCTACTAAAACCGCGTTTGTTGTGATTGCAGTGAGAGAAGAGTATTCCTTTATGGGGCTTACTGGAATTGAACAGGAAGGGCAACATTTAGTAAACGAAAAGGGACATTCTTACGATATGTTCGACGTTAAAAAGAACGAAAATTACAACCACAACAAAATGTATTTTAATATTGATATACCATTAGCCGCACTTTCAAAAAGTTTAGGAAGATAACACGTTAGCCTTTCAAAAGGTTAATCCCGATTATTCATAAAAAAAGTCCTTACGATAATAGATTTGAGGATTATAAATGCAATCAACTAACTTACTTGATTTTATTACAACGGCACATGGTGGTTTGGAAAAATGGAACAAATGGAGTCAAATTGAAGTTACCCTCATCATTCGAGGAAACTTGCTTGCCTATAAAGGAATTTCTCCTTTCAAAAGGAAAATGAAAGTCACTATAAATTCCAAGAGCGTTAAAGCGATATTAGACCCTTTTCCAAAAGATGGGTTCATCGGTGTTTATGAAGGAGATTTTGTTTTTATTCAAAACAAAGAAACCGGAGAAGTAATTTCCGAATTACAAAATGCGCGTAACTCTTGTAAGTCTAAACTGCTTTGGAATCATTTAAACCTATTGTATTTTTTGGGTTATGCATTTTGGAATTATGTAAATACTCCTTATTTATTTTATTGGGAAGATTTTAAAGTAAATGAACTTAAAGAAACAAAAATCGGAAATTCCTATTCGCATACTTTAGAAGTAATTTTTCCAGACTCGGTTCCAAGCCATTGCCAAAAACAAATTTTCTATTTTTCAGAAAAAGGTCTTTTACAAAGGTTAGATTATACAGCAGAAATATTTGGAAACTTTTTAGTAGGCGCGCATATTTGCGAAAATCATAAACAATTCAATGGATTTTTTTTCCCGACCCATCGAATTGTTTATCCTAGACTCCATAAAACGCCTCTACCATTTTTACCATCCGCGATGGAAGGATGGATTGAAAATATAGCATTTAAATAAACCTACTCTTCTTGAACTTGCAATGATTTTAAAATAGAATATTGGGTACAAAGTTCTTTACTTCCTAGTTCACAAGCAGCTAGGTATTTATTTAATCCTTCCGTTATCATATTAGAAGTTTTAAGATTTATTTTTTGTAAACCTTCTGTTTGTAAGTCTTGTATTTTTTTAGCTCTTTCGTTTTCTGAAATTTCTTTATAAAGTAAATTAGGTTTTATATCTAAAGATTTTAAAAATTTCTGAATATCATTGTCTACTTTAGTAAACTGCTCCTCTTCAAAAGTTACTTTTATAACTATTCCTAGTTTATCTTCCGTAGCAGAAAGTAAATATTCTCTGTGAGTTTTTCCTTCTGATATATACTTACCCTTAGACCCGAAAAATTTATATACATCCTTTTTTCCGTTTATATTTCTAAAATAAATGGATTCTCCGTATTCTCTTAATTCAGAATATTGTTTTGCATAAATACTAAATCGAAGTGGATCTAATTTTTCTTTGGACATAACAAAGATTAACCCCAAGTTAAAAGACTTAAACCCAGATTTTGATTTGCCAATATCTTTACGATTAAAAGAAATTAGTTTTGAATCTGATCCTGGCATTTCCGCATAGGAAACAAACCAAGGTTTAGGCAAATCATATACAAGACAGTTTTTTTCAAAACAAGAACTTTTTGTATCTGTAAACAAATCGATTGTTAAGGAATCTTGTTTCTTAATAAAATTATGATTTAATTTTCCTGTTAATTCTTGAGAAGTAAGAATATTGTTTAAACTAGGCGAAAAAACATCTCCATTCGAAAGCCAGAAAAAAGGAAGCATGAACCAGTGGTAAATAGTGATTTGGCTTACTTTCGTAGTTTCGGGAATTACAATCTTCTCAGCAGTACCTTTCGCATCAAAATAAGTAATATCATAAATAGGGGAATGTGATACGTAACCTGGAATTACCATTAGGGAAAATATACTAAAAAAGGTAGTAAAGTTATTTTCTTGTGGCATATCGGAAAAATGAATTTCAAGCGCATTCGTCTGGTTATCCTTTTTGGAAGGGGAACCAACGTAAAAATCAACTCTAGCAACTTCAAATCTTTGACTAAGGAATGGATTGTTTGAAAAAATCTTATAAATATTGTCCCTTATTTTCACATGATTTGGTTCGTGTCCTCGACCATTAAACTCTGCTTTACTGTTTATATGAACAAACACAGGAATTTTATTTCCAGAAAAACTGGTTTCTGATTTGGGTAAAATCTCATTATTTTTTATATATGCGATGGCACAAGATTGAACAAAGATTAGAATTGCAAGGTAGTGGATTAGGATTGATTTTATCATGAGACTCCTAATATTTTAGAAGCCATCTCAGTTCCTAAAACTCTAGATTTTATTTTTGCAAATGCAAGTTCTCTCGTCGTAGATGCGTCATCGCAAAATGGTGAGAAACCGCAATCATCTGTCGTTCCAAGTCTGTCTAAAGGAATATACTTTGCTGCTTCTAAAACTTGCTGGCAGACTTCCTCCGGTGTTTCCAAATGAGAATTGATTGGATCAATAACGCCAACAAATATTCTTTGGTGTGGTTTCCGATTTTCTTTAATGATACGTAACACATAGGGTCTGTCTTTTTCGCTTGATAATTGTATATAGAAATTATCTGCCAGTAATTCAAATAAGGAAGGTAAAAGTTTGGCATAATCAGCATCTGCGCTATGAGTAGAATCTCTATCTCCTCCTGGGCAAGTATGAATTCCAATTTTTTTTCTTTCTTCTTTTGTAAATTTATCTAGAACTAAATTATTCATCACAATAAAGTTTTCTAGTAAGTCCCCAGTTGGGTCTATTTTAGTTGCAAGCCTTCCTTCTGTAAAATCAATTTGCACACAATGTGCTCCTTTTTCTAAACAAAGTCGGATATCCTTTTCATTTTCTAAAACTAAATCTTCTAAAAACTGATCTTGTGGATAACTGTCAATACCCGTAATCGGATACATTAGGCTAAGAGCTGAAGCAGAGATTACTGCTTGTTTAACGGGAACTTTTGCATGACTAAGGGAAAAATCTAAAAATGAGTTTGCATAAGTATTATACCGAAATGGACCAGACACTAAACGCGGAAACTGTCGAATATGCCCAACTGCAAATGGAATAGAAAATCCGTCTGGAGCTAAATTTTTTAATCCGTGAATTGGGTATGTCCAAAAACTATCATATTTTTTCTGTTCTCCGTCTGATATTACAGGTGAACCTGTTTCTTCAAACAATCGAATTGTTTCAATAGTTATTTGCGCAAAATGGCTCTCGAACTCTTCTTTTGAAATTGTCCCGTTATTAAGTTTATCAAACGCATTTAATAAACTTTCTGGTCTTGGGATACTGCCTATTGGTTCTGTTGGGAGTAACATTATTAGCCTCTATATTATTAATGAATCAAAATACTTTCATGCAAATTTTTCATAATATGGTTAATATTTCACTACAATCCATTTGCGCTCTTATCTATTTTGGCTTGTGATCTCTTTGATTTTTTGAATTAAAGTTTTGTAGTCGAGTGGTTTCGAAACATAATCGCTAAATCCCTCTTTCAGATAATAATCTTTTGCCCCTGTCATAGCGTCTGCGGTAAAGGCAATGATAGGAATTTTCGAATTGGATATTTTTAACTCTCGAATCAATTTTGTTGCTTGTATGCCATCCATTTCAGGCATCTGAATATCCATTATAATTAAATCATAATGCCTAGCCTTAACAGCTTCTAGCGCCAAATAACCATTTTCCACAATATCAAACTCATAATTTCCCATTCGTAGAGTATGTTTTACTAACTCCTGGTTTATTTCGTCATCTTCGGCTACCAAAACTCGAATGGATGATTTTAAAGGGTTAATATTTTTTTGGGTAGATTGTTTTGAGTTATTTTTATCAAATAAGTTAGCAATTTCTGATAGAAAAAAAGGTTCTCTTAAAATCGGAAAATGTATAGGTATACGTGAAAAAATTTCTTCCGGTTGTTGGCTAATGGAAACTATAAAGATATTTGAAGTATATAAAGCTGATATTTTTTCTTTGTAAGTTAAGAACAAATTTACATCGACGAATATGTATTTGTAACTAGTTGAATAGATTAAAAACTCTTCTATAGAATTACATATTTCTATAGTCAAATTCATTGATTCTAATTTAGTCTTAAAATATAATATAGATTCATCCTCTGGCATAAAAAGTAAAGTTTTGTATTTGGGAAGCACCCATTTATTTTCCAAAATAATTTTTTCTTTTTCTACTGGAATTTCAAACCAAAATAAAGAACCTTTTCCTATTTCACTGGATACTCCTATTTCGCCTCCCATCAGATTTACTAAATTTTTTGAAATAGAAAGTCCAAGACCTGTCCCACCAAAACTTCTAGAAATAGAAGAATCTGCCTGTGAAAAGTTTTTGAACAAAATTGAAATTGAATCTTCTTTTATTCCAATGCCAGTATCTAGGACTTCAAATCTTATTTGATCCGGATAATTATTATTATCTCTCACTTTTAATTTTACATTTACTTCTACAAATCCCGTATTCGTAAACTTAACTGCATTGCTAATTAAATTCAAAAGGATCTGTCCGATTCGAATTGGATCTCCGTAAATTTTCCCTCGTATACTTGGGTCGATATGTATTTTATAAGATAATAATTTTTCTCTTATTTTTGGATACAGCGTGTTAGCCGTAAGCTCAATATTTTCTACTAAATCAAAATAGGAATTTTCTAATGTGAACTTACCCGCCTCAATCTTAGAAATATCTAGAATATCATTAATTATTGATAGTAAAGCTAAACTTGATTTTTCAATATTTTTTGCTAAATTAAATTGATTTTTATTTAACTCAGTATCAATCAAAAGGGAAGTCATACCAAGAACCCCATTTAAAGGTGTTCTTATCTCGTGGCTAATCGTAGTTAAAAAATTACTTTTGGCTCTGTTACTTGCTTCCGCAGCTTCCTTTGCTAATTTTAACTCGTTTTCAGCACGTCTCTTCAAAGCTAAAATTCCATTGGAAGTTTGTATCGAAGCATATTGTAATTTTCTCACATCTGGATCAGCTATATTTTCCGAGGGGATAATTTGGGCTATGCGCACGAGCTGACCAAATTCCGTTTTGGTCTCTTCTACTTTGATGACACAATTAGACTTAGAGTATTTATAAGACCTAGTTTTTCCAAACTCATTTAAGATTACGGGAAAATAAGACTTAGCCTCTTGGCTTTCTTGCTCTAATTCACGCTCAACAATTTCTTGGAATCTTGCTAACTTTTTTATTTGGTGGGAAGCTTTTTTAAATTCTTGAATAAATTCCGAATTCCAATCAATCAATTCTAAGGAAGAAGTGAAAATCGATACACTAATTTCAAATTGTTGATTCGTTGTTTTTTCAGATTGATTCATTTCAGTTATCCAAAATTAATCGGATTTTTTAGCACACTAAAATAGATTAGATAAAAAATCGCGCACAATAAACCCTAAAGGAACGAAAACATTCTTATCTTTACAAATCAAGAAGAAAAATAATACTTCTGTCTTCAGAAATTATAGTTTTTTAAATGCGCTTTACAAAATACCTGTCTAAAACAAGTAGAAAAGGTATTTTAATGGAAGTAAAATCGTTCAAAGAAAATAATCATATAAGTTTACTTGAAAAATTCACTGAGATATTAGGAATCCATTTTGATTCTATTCATGCTCTATCTGAATTAGAAATTTTTCGTAGAAAACAAACCAACGAGTCAACCCAAGATTCCTTTGAGGAATTGTCTTTTCTAGGAAAGAAATTTGGAATTCATTTTGCTAAAAAGAAGTGTCCGCCTTCCGAAATTTTAAATTCTATTTCCTATTCGTCACCCAAAGCAATTAAGCCTAAAAATCAGGGTTGGATAATTCTTTTATCTTCCTTCGGACCTTTCATTCGAATTTTGGAAGTTTCCACATCTAATTCTAGATTAATTTTAAAAAAGACTTTTCTTAAACTGATTTCGTTTGAGGAGTCTAATAGCAATTTGCCTGAATGGGTTGTATTAGATCATAATTTTTTTCTCATCGGAAATCAGCATCCAAGTCATCAGAATTATTTACAAACTATCTTACAATTTATTCAAATCGAAAGAAAAGATATTTGGGCAATTGCGATTTACTCAGTGGCAATTGGACTTTTCTCACTTACTATTCCCATTGGAGTTCAATCTCTTGTCACGATTTTAAACTTTGGGACATTATTTCAACCTGTTTTAGTTTTAACATTTCTTGTAATTATTGCTCTTTGTTTTGTGGGGATAATGAATGTTTTACAGAGTTATATTGCAGAGTTAATCCAACAGAGAATTTTTGTAAGACTTGCAGCTAAAGTAACAAATCTATTTCCAAAAGCAAAACACTCTGAATTGCAAAAATATTATGGCTCAGAGATTCCAAATTATTTTTTAGATATTGCGATCATCCAAAAAAGTGGAGTTGTTTTAATTACCGATGGGCTTGGAATTTTTTTACAGACTTTGATCGGATTGCTTGTGTTAGTAATTTATCATCCAATTTTTATTATATTTGATATTGTGTTAGTCGTAGTTGTAATCGGGATTATTTTTTATCTAATTGGAAAGGTTGGAATTGAGACAAGTATAAAAGAATCTAAAGGTAAACACAAATTAGCCTCATGGCTCGAAGAAATGAATCTTCATAAAACAGTTTTTAGATCAGAAAAGGCTCATATCTACTCCAACCTAAGAACGGAAAATCTAGCAAGAGAATACATTCAGTCAAGAAGAAAGCACTTTAAAGCTCTTATGAAACAAATGATTGGTTTCGTGACTCTACAGGCATTTGGGAGTGGACTTTTACTTGGAATAGGCGGGTGGCTTGTGATCGGGGGTAAAATTACGCTAGGTCAATTGGTTGCCTCCGAAATCATTGTGGCAAAAATCTTAGACAACCTAAGTAAATTTTCTAAGTATTTAGAGAGTTACTATGACTTATGCGCTTCTGTGGATAAGATCAATCATCTCCTAGACTTTTCAAAGGAAACAACTGGAACTGAATCTGTGTTATTTCCCAGAGAAACTCCTATTTATGTAAATATACAAAATCTGAGAACCAAGGCTGGAGAAATCACATTTTCTGGATTAAACTTGGAAGCAAACAAAGGGGAGATTGTTGTAATTAGAGAAGAAGCAATGAAGTATTCACCTGCACTTCTTGATTTACTCTTCGGTCTTTATCCGACTACTCACGGTGCAATTGAGGTTAATAACTATCATCTGCAAGACATTGCGATAGCAGAGTGGAGAAATCATGTTTGCCTACTTCGTGACTTAGAAGTATTTAGTGGTTCGATTGCGGATAATGTTAAACTGGCTAAAATGGAATCAGATTCATCTGAAATAAGGGATATTCTAGAAAAAGTAGGTCTCATGCCTAGAATTCAGGAATTTCCAACAGGCATCCATGCAGAGATATTTCGAAACGGTTATCCATTGACAAAAGAGGAATTAGCACTTTTAGTGTTTGCGAGATGTTTTCTTTCTAGACCTGGACTTGTCCTTATAGACGATCTCTTAAATTATTTAAGCAAAGAATCACTTTCTCGAATTTTGCCTTTAATTCAAGAACATAATAAATATTCAACATTTCTCATCGCATCTTTTTCACCAGAGGTAGCAAAGATTGCAGATA